>NZ_CP058334.1:2569345-2890513 GCF_013391085.1 Natronomonas halophila
CGAGGATGTGCTCGCCGGTCACCTCCATGACCTTCGAGCGGCCGACGAACTTGACGTACTCGGGGGGATTTCGACGGACGTCCTGTGTTCGGACTTCGACGGTGCCGTTGATGACGGGGATCGGGAGTTCGAGGTTCCAGACGAACTCCTCGCCCTCGTCGCTGTAGCTCTCGACGACGCTTATCGCCTCGGCGCGCTTCGTGGGGTCGGCGATGAGCTCCCACACCTTCTCGATGGGTGCCTCCACCTCGAAGGTACGCTCGACATCGGCCACCATGGGATACCGAAGGGGCCGCGTGGTTATAATCCCCCAGAAACCGGCCCCGTTACATCACGGTAATGAGCATCCCGACTACCGAGGGGGTGTTCGAGACAAGCGCCGTCATTACGACGTGATAGACGGTTCGGGTGTCCGTCGGCCAGTTCGGGAGGTCCCGAATGTGGTTTTTGATGTGGACGAACGATTCCGAGCGACTGATGGCCTCGATGTCCGGTTCGGGCGTGCTGTGGAGGAAGGTCCGATCCATCTGGTCGGCGTGTCGCTCGTGGAGGCGGCGGAGCCGCGCCTGCTTCGTATCGACAATGGCGCGGTGGATGCCGTACTGGCTGCCGACGAACCATGTGAGCACCAGCGGCGTCCCGAGGAGGGTAAATACCCACAGGACGGGGTTCCACGTCACCAGACCGACGCCGCCGGCGATAGCGACCATGGCGAGGCCGATAAACAGCGTATGGAACAGGAACCGGCCGAGCGGCTCGAGGCCGTAGTGTTCGTCCTCCAGCATGGGATTGAGTTGGATAGTGAATTTCGTGACACGAACCGCCAGATATAGCGCGGTAATCGCCACGAACGCCGTCGCAGTAAACAGCGTTATCGTCGCGAAACCGACGATGAACAGGAAGTAGCCGACGGCGAGGAGTTGGCTCGGAAGCGTCGCCGGGAGGGTCGCCGGCAGGACGATACCCAGTGCCAGCGCCCATCCCGTGTAGGTCACGGCAAGCGCGAGCCAGAAGGTCGGGCGATGGCTGCGACCGTTCGGCCCGCTGGCGATGGGTGAGTAAAACGATAGGTGATAGAGTCGCTCGAAGAATCGGCCGAAGAAGCCGTAGTACGTCTCGTCGTCGACATCGAAGGAGGGTCGAACCTTCTCGATGACCGTCGCGAATCGCCGGTCGATAAACAGTGTTGCGAAGACCGTCAGCGCCGTGTTGCAGGCGAGAACGACGAGCATCGGCCCGGTTGCGAGCGGATGGTCGACGCCGTACCAGAACGCGAGGATGCCGCCGGGACCGACGACGAGTAGCGTGAAGACGACGGTGAAGGCGTACGGATTGATTCCGTTTCGAACCAACTGGTTCCAGACGGACACCTCCTCGTGGAACGCTCGAAGGTCCGCCGCCGACGTGATGTCCGGATGTGGCTCGTAGTCGTACAGCCTGTTCGTGCTCATTGTTCCCTCCCCAATCGGATGCCGTATCGTCCCACGGGACTGCCGGCTAAATAGCCGTTTTGGATGCCGGGGCGGGTGCCGCTGGTCATCGTCGTCGGGGAACCATCTTGACGTCCCGCGTTGGCTGGGTGACGATACTCACCGATGGCGAGAGTGGGCTGGAATCGACCGGCTCCAGCCGATAGCGACTCGCGACGGCGGCCAAAAGCAGCGTCGCCTCGGCCATGGCGAAGGCCTCGCCGATACAGCGCCGCGGCCCGCCGCCGAACGGGAAATAGGCGAACCGATGGCGCTCGTCGACCGGCTTTCGCTGCCAGCGCTCGGGTTGGAACGCGTCGGGCGCCTCGTAGCGGTCGGCGTCGTGGTGGATGACCCACTGGGAGAGCAGCATCGATGTATCAGGTGTGAGCCGATAGCCGCCGAGTTCGGTCTCGGTGGTGGGTTCGCGTCCGAGCGCGGGGACCGGCGGGTAGAGGCGGAGCGATTCCTGTAACACGCGTTTCGTGACTTCGAGGTCGGGGCGGTCGGCCGGCGTCGGTGGCCGCCCGCCGAGCACGTCGTCGAGTTCCGCGGCCAGTCGGTCGTCGACGTCTGGGTGGGTGCCGAGCAGATGGAAGGTGAAGGTCAGCGCCGTCGCCGTCGTCTCGTGGCCGGCGAACAGCATCGTCATCACCTCATCGCGGAGTTGCTCGTCGGACATGGCGCCGTCGCCCGCCGCCAAGAGCGTCGATATCAGGTCGTCGCCGGGCCCCTCCGCGCGCCGCCGTTCGATGAGGTCGTAGACCTTCCTTTCGAGTTTCTCGACGGCGGCGTTGTACCGGCGCCACATCGGAATCGGGACCCACTTCGGGACCGCAAACGAGACGGGCTGATTCAACGGATTTCCGGGGGATGTGATGTGCTCGAAGGTTTCGCCGAGGTCCAACCCCTCGTAGTCGATGTCGCTCCCGAATATGGTCTCGAAGAGGATACGGAGCGTCACCTTCCGCAGTTCCTCGCCGATATCGTAGGTGCGGCCGGGTTCGAGGCGGTCGGCGAAAGCCGCCGCGCGGTCGGCCATCGTTTCGGCGTATCGTTCGATGCGCTCGCTGGTGAACGCCGGCTGGATGAGTTGCCGCTGTCGCTCCCAGAGGTCGCCCTCCGAGAGGACGAGGCCGTCGCCGAGGAGTTCCGAGAGGACTTCCCGTCCGACGGAGGCTTTGGTGTACCGCTCCGAAAAGAGCACTTCCTCGACGAGGTCCGGGTCGCTGACGAGCGCGACGTCACCGATACCGACCATATAGAGGGACGCGACCCGGCCGTATCGGTCGGCGACCCGCTCCAGATACGCCCCCTGTCCCCGTGCGAGCGCGAAGGTGTTTCCCACGATCGGCAGTCCGGTCGGCCCCGGCGGCTCTCGCATACCGCACCGTTACGGCAGGAGTTTCAAAGGGGTTCCGCCGGCGAGAGACAACATCCATGGGGCTCACCGCCGACGTAAGGGTATGATTCACACCGAGGACGCCGACGGGTACCGCATCGTCACCCTCGACCGGCCGGAGCAGCGGAACGCCCTCACGCCGGCGGGGCTGGACGCCCTCGAAGACGCCGTCACCGACTGCCCGGAGCCGGTCGTCTATCTTCGGGGTGCCGATGAAGCCTTCTGTGCCGGGGCGGACTTCTCGGTGGTCGCCGACGTGGCCAACGCTGCCGACGCCGACGAGGACGCCGTCGAACCGTTCGTCCGGCGAGGCCAGCGCGTCGCCGACGCCATCGAAACCTCGTCGTCGGTCGTCGTCGCGGGAATCGACGGGCCGGCCCGCGGCGGCGGCGTCGAACTCGCCGCGGCCTGCGATATGCGCATCGCAACGCCCGACGCGACCTTTGGCGAGCCGGGGGTCACCTTCGGCCTCTTTGGGGCGTGGGGCGGGACCGTCCGTCTGCCCGAGATCCTCGGTCTCGGGGACGCGCTGGACTTCTCGCTGTCCGGGCGAGTCATCGACGCCGCGGAGGCGCTCCGCATCGGCCTCGTGTCGCGGGTGGTCGACGACCCTGAATCAGTCGCCGCGTCGCTGACCGAAAACGACCAGCAGGCGCTCGAACTAATCAAGGCGCGCGTGCGGGACCGGGCGCCCAAAGCCGAACAGGAGGACGCAGAGGTGGCCGCCTTCGAGGAACTCGTTGCGGCCCACGCCGACGAACTCCGAGAGTTGAGCGACTGACGGCCCGCTGTGGCACCGTAAAGGTTGAAGCCTTCGGCCGGATAGGGTGGGTACGAATGCCAGAGTGTGAGTATTGTGGGGCCTCCCACGACAGCGAGGAGGCGCATCTGAAGCACCTCAAGGCCGAACACGCGGACGAACTCGGCCCGATAGACAAGCGTCGAATCGGTGATGCCGGCGAGGACGACGGCGGCCTGCCGACCGGCCCCATCGCCCTCGGTGTCGTCATGCTGCTTTCTATCGGTATCGTCGGCTACGTCGTCTTCATCGCCGGCGGCAGCAGCGGTGGCATCGGACAGGCGGGCAGCGCCCACTACCACGGGACGATGGAGATGACCGTCCTCGGCGAGGACGTCGATTTCTCCCAGCAGCAATATCAACTCGAGGACCAGCGGTTCCACTTCGAAGGCGGTGAGGGTACCCGGTGGCACGCCCACGCGACCGGCGTCACCTTCCAGTACGGGATGGAGGCGCTCGGCTTCGAGGTCAACCGCTCGCCGAACACGCTCGTCTACGAGGGCGAAACCTACGTGGACGGCGAGGGCTACGAGGTAATATTCGAAATCAACGGAGAACCGGTCTCCGACCTCGAATACGTGCTTCAGGAGGGTGATTCCATCCGCGTCGTCGTCCGCGAGGCCTGACCGACGGCTGTTTTTAAAGGGGGTCCGGCGCGGGCGGCATTGACCGCTTGTGCTCGCTTTGCTCGTAGAGTTCGACCACGCGCTCGATGGCCTTCTCGGGCAGTCCGAGCGTTCGGACGGTCGCAGTCTTCGAGAAGGGGCCGTCGACGTGGAGCGCGAGAATCGCATCGAGTTCGTCGTAACCCAGTCCCATCTCCTCCTCGTCGGTCTGTCCCTCCCACATCGCTGCCGTCGGCGTCCGGGTCACGAGGTCCTCGGGCACGTTCAAATCACGCGCTAACTGCCGGACTTGACACTTGTAGAGGTTGCCGATGGGGTTGCAGTCGACGGCCTGGTCGCCGTACTTCGTGAAATACCCCGTCGCGGCCTCCGAGCGGTTGCCCGTCCCGAGCACGAGGCGGCTTTCGGCGTTGGCGACGAAATACAGCAGTACCGCGCGCGTCCGCACGCGGACGTTCCCGAGCGCCATTCGGTCCTCGGCGGCACCCTCGGGTGCGGCTTCGACGAACGTATCGACGATGGGGTCGATTTCGACGATTTCGTAGTCGATGCCGAGGTCCTTGGCGACCCGCTCGGCGTCCGTCTCGTCGGCCTCGGGGTTGACGGAACTCGGCAGGAGAATCCCCTTGACGTTCTCCGCGCCCAACGCCTCGACGGCGAGGTAGGCGACCGTCGTCGAGTCGATGCCTCCGGAAAGGCCGATGACCGCCCCGTCGGCGCCCGCCCCGTCGACCGTCTCGGCGATGAAGTCGATGATGTGGTCGCGGCGTTCGGCGAGTTCCGACTCGGAGAACTGCAGGTCGATATTCGTCCCCTCCACCAGTGGGTCGTGTTCCGTCATCACCGAGCGGTTCGGCCGGTCACGACTAATAAGCACCCGTCGGGGCGGGATTTCTGGACGCTCGTGGAGTCGGGACCAAGCGCTACGTTCAAGTGCGGGCGTCGGGTACGTTGGTTTAGCGCCGTTGGTGAGCGACTACGTCGCGAGCCTCGGGGCGTGAGGAGAGAAACGACGAACGCGCCGTTGGTCCAGTGGTAGGACATAGCCTTCCCAAGGCTAGAGCCCGGGTTCAATTCCCGGACGGCGCATTGCGAGGCGCGACTGGAAGGAGCGCCTCGATATTGTGAACGGGGCGCGAAGCGGCCCGTGAACGCATTTCTGTAAGGAAGTAACGTAAAAAGCGGGAGCTCTGTTTTTACTGCTCCGCCGAAACCCGCTCAGTCTCCCGGCCGCTCGCGTCGACGACGTACTCCGTCAGCACCTCGGTCACCGGCTCCCAGCAGCGGTAGAGCCGTCGGGCGAACGCGGCGAGGACGACGAGGCCGACGAGTAGGAAGCCGAGGTGGTACAGGCCGGCGATGTCGAAGGCCCGGAACGTCGGCGTCACGGCGGGGGCGAAGCCGCGATAGGCGACGGTGACGGCGACGAAGCCGACGAGGAGTTTCGCGGCCGCAGCGGCGTTCTCGACGGCGGCGTCGTGGCCGTCGAGCGCCTCCAAGACGGCGCGTTCGACTTCGGGGGCGACCCACAGCAGGGCGCCGACGACCAGCAGGGTCACGACGGCGAGGCCGAGCGCCCACGGCGAGACAGTCAGGCCCGCGAGCAGGCGGTCGATACCCGGCGTGACGGCCAGGAGGCCGACCACGACGAGGAGGCCGACGAGGGCCAGTCCGGCTCGAACGAGCGTCCGAACGGTGGACTCCTCGGGCGCCGAAACGATTTGCAGGCCGCTGTTGTCATCGGTCATATGCACCACGTCGGTAACGGATGGGTTGGTAAATCCTTGCTGGCCACCTGTCGGTCGGCCGAAACGCGGCTTCCTATTTAAATGCCCGCTCGTAGTCGCCGGAATCCCGAATCGCAAGCAGTTCCTCGGTCGCCTCGCGGTCGAACTTCATCGGGCGGCGCCACCACGGCCCCTTCCCGGAGTCGCTGGAGAGGTCCGTCACCAGTCGATTTGCGTCGACGCCCGCCTCGCGACTCGATAGGGGAATCGCTTGGTCGTAGAGTTCCGACCCGGCGCCGTCCCCGTATAAAAGTACCTCCGCGTCGAAGGGGTCGCGCTTGACGTGGGCGTTGTTACTGAAAAGGGCGCGTTCGGCGTCGCTGGCTTCGTGGTAGTCGTCGGCGCTGAGGGGGTCCCGTTCCAGTCGGAAGTGGCCGATGAGGTAGGTGCCCCAATCGGGGGCTATCCAGTCGGCGCGCTGGTCGTCGGCCGTCGAGAGCGTGGCGTAAAAGAAGACGTAGTCGCCGGCATCCAGATCCAGGAGGGGTCGGGCCTTCACGCCGTGGGGGTCGCCGTAGGTGTAGCGCTCGCAGTCGTGGATTCCGGCGAAGGTTGGGTCGAGATGGACCGGCGTGTCGGCGACGTCGCTGACGTCAACCGAAAGGTCGAGGTCGGCGTAGGTCGGCACCGCCGCCTCCTCGCGAATAGAGGCCGATTCGGGGATGGGGACGTACTCGAACCGGCCGTCACCGAAGATGGGGCCGCGAAAGCCGGGTTGGTTCGTGTTGGCACCGACGTTGATGGCGACGCTCCGCATGGGCGGTAGTTCGCGTCCAGCGGGAAAAGCGGCGCGTTCGAACCGGCAAGGCTTTTGGGTTCCGTCGGGTGGGTGAGGTATGCGACGTCGGCGCGTACTCGTCTTCGGCGGTATCATTCTACTTTGTCTCGGCGTGTTGGGCGTGCTGGCTGTCACTGCCGACGACACCGTACAGACCGATGAGGGCGAGCCGTATCCGGGCGAGACGCTCGTCACCGTACAGGCCTACGGCTGGTTCGGCAACCACAACGGCGACGTGTTCATCGTCGACGAGAACGGCGACCGGACCTGGGAATACCAGCCGCCGAACGCTGCCGTCTTCGACGGGGAGTATCTGGACAACGGCAACGTGATGGTCTCCTACGGCCAGCGTGTGCCGAATTCGGAGTGTCCCGAGGAGTACCAGAACACGTCGAACCACGGCGACCACTGTGTCAAGAACGTCGTCGAGGAAATCGACCCCGAAACCAACGAACGGGTGTGGGCCTACACGTGGTACGACGTCTTCATCCATTGGCACGAGGTTCACGACGCCGACCGCCTTGACAACGGCGAGACGGTCATCATCGACATGGGCCGGGACCGCACCTTTACAGTGAATCAGGAAGGCAACGTGACCTGGGAGTGGTCGGCCGTCGAGCACCTCGACGAGGGTAGCGAGTTCTGGAACGAGCACGTCAACGGCACCTCCCGGGAGAGCCACGACTACACCGGCCCGAGTCAGGACTGGTCGCACATGAACGACGTCGACCGACTGGAGAACGGCAACTACCTCATGTCCATCCGGAACTTCGACGTCCTCGTGGAGGTCGACCCTCAGACCAACGACGTCGTCGACGTCATCGGCGACCCCGGCAACCACAGCATCATGTACGAACAGCACGACCCGAACTATCTGGAGGCCCACGACCACGTCATCGTCGCCGACAGCGAGAACAACCGGGTCGTCGAGTACGACGCCGAGACGATGGAGGAGGTCTGGCGCTACGAGGGGCCGTCGACGAGCGACCGACTCCAGTGGCCCCGTGACGCCGACCGCCTGCCGAACGGCGACACGCTCATCGTCGACTCGCGGAACTTCCGGGCCATCGAAGTCGACGAGAACGGCGACGTGGTCTGGGCGCACGACCTCTCGGAGCGCCGGGGCATCATCTACGACGCCGACCGTATCGGCCCGAATCGGAACCTCGACGAAGAACCGGAGGACGTCCCGGCGGGCGATAACCTCGAAAGCCGGGGCCACAGCGGGGTGGTCAGCAACACGGTCGCGTTCGTCGAATCGTGGCTCGGCTTCGTCTTCCCGCCGTGGTTCGGCCTGCCGGGACTGCTCGCGGTCCTCGGCATCCTACTCGGGGGCCTCGGCTTCGCGTGGGAAGGCTATCGCGACTACCGGGACGGAGCGTAGAATTAGCAGTCAGCGGTCGCCGGGCGGCCGGCGGTCCCGCTGGAACTCGTCGAAGCGGTCGAGGTCCTCGGGCAGTTCGTAGGGAATCTTCCGCTCATCGCGCTCGCTGGGATGGTCACCATCGACGGGTTCGGCGACGTCCTCCCAGCCGGGTTTGATGCGGACGCTTTTGGCGGGTGTGCCGACGACGACGTGGTGGGCGGGGACGTCCGACTGGACGACTGCCCGGGAGCCGACGATGGCGTTTTCGCCGACCTTGACGCCGGCCCGGACCATCGCATCGTAGGTCACGCGCGCGTCGTCCTCGATGATGGTATGGAAGTTCTCGACGTCGGTCTGGTCGACGATATCGTGGTCGTGGCTGTAGACGTGGACACCGTCGGAGATGGAGACGCGGTCGCCGATGGTGAGTTGCCCGCGGTCGTCGAGGTGGACGTCGTCGTGGACGACGACGTTGTCGCCGACGGAGATGTTGTGGCCGTAGGTAAAGGAGATGCCCTTGAAAAAGCGGCAGTTGTCACCGCACTCGTCGAAGAGGTGTTTGGCGAGCATCCGCCGAAAACGGAGCGCGAACTCGACGTTGTCGGCCATCGGCGTGGCGTCGAACTGCCGCCAGAGCCACTGGAGGTGCTTCGACTCCTGGAACCGTTCTTCGTCCTTCTCGGCGTAGTATTCGCTTTCCAGCGTCGCGTTGCAGGGGTCGTAGCCCTGCAGGCGGACGCGTTCGGCCGGCGAGACGTCCTCGCCGGCCTGCCAGCGCTCGTAGGCCTCCCGGTCGCCGTGCAGGTCGACGAGGACGTCCTCGACTACCTGACAGGTGTCCTCGTCGCTGGATAACCGACGGTCTACCTCGTCGAGAAACTGTTGGAGGCCCTCTTCGGCCTCCGCCGGCAGAGAGACGTGACGCTTCGTCATTATCGTGGAGAGGGGACGGGGAGGTGTTAGGAATTGTTATTGAGGCAGGCGCATACGGCGGCGCCTTGTCGACTGGTACGGAAACTCGCGTGCGGATAATTCGGCGCTTTAGGCTCTTATACAGTTATTAGAAACTCGGTCTTCAGAGCTGTCATTGTGGTATTAATCCTCTATAATGGAATTCTAACTAAGTCTGTGAGCCACCTCATATAGGTTGGTACCCAGGGTGTCCGGAGGTACAAAATGGAGCGCACACGACTCGGTAAGGCTATGATAGGGATTGTAGAGGATTACGAGCAATGGAGAGCGCCTTTTAAAGAGCATGGGGGAATCACTATGCCTATAACACAGGAGATGGAGACGGATCGGAATAAATCACTCTTCCTAACACTTACGACGGCTCTTAACCGGCAAAGGGATGCGGAAATGCTATATTCGAAGTTCGAACGGTTGTGGTACGATGAACATCGGATTTTTGAACCTGATTTCTTGGTTGGTGAGGATCGATATGACGAACTGGAGCGTCTATTCGTGAAGGAGGGTGTACGTTTCGGGAAAAAGGATGCACAGGCTTGGTATGAGGTTGCTCGAACATTGTTTAGAGACCACGAATCGAACCCGATGTATCTATTTCGGTCGTTCGAATTCGACAGAGAACGGATCGCCCAGCATGTGATAAACGCATCAGGTGATACACGGTTTTATAGTTACAGTTACCCGGTGTTACGAGGAGACAAGGTGCGGCCGATGTGGCTGCGTCTGATAAACAATCAGGTTCATCCGCTCGGTAAGATGGGCGGGGCAGATATTTCGGTCGATTCACACATTATCAGTTTTACCAATAGATTGCTCAAAACGGAGTATACCAGAGCAGGCGAGGATAAAGAGGAGATTCGTCGATTTTGGCGTGACGTCTGTGAGGGGCATCCAATCACGCCTGTCGACATAGACGGTCCGATCTGGTACATCGACCGAGGATGGGAGGATTGGGGAAAGCGGTATTTCGAACGCAAAATACAGGAAAAATCGGCCGCCTAAAATATCCTCCCCCGTATCCCGCCAGGCGAGACGAACCACGAGCGATAAGTGGGCCAACGCCTAACGAAGGGGTATGAACTATCGGACGCTGGGCGACTCCGACGTGGAGGTTTCGGAAATCGGCTTCGGTGCCTGGACGGTCGGCACCGACTGGTGGGGCGACCGCACCGACCAGCAGGCCATCGACATGTTGCAGTACGCCGTCGACCAGGGCATCACCTACTTCGATACGGGCGACGTCTACGGGCACGGCAACTCCGAAGAACTGGTCGGGGAGGCGCTCGCGCCGGTTCGCGACGAGGTCAGCGTCGCGACCAAAATCGGCTACGACTTCTACAACAACCCGCAGGCGGGCCACGGCGAACTGCCCAAGGAGATGAACCGCGAGTACCTCGAAGAGGCCTTCGAGAAATCCCTCGACCGTCTCGACATGGAGAAAGTCGAGATGCTCCAGTTACACAACGCCAACGTCGACGAAATCGACGCCGACGTACTGGAGTTCCTCGACGAGGTTCGCGAGGAGGGCCGCGCTGACGCCATCGGTATCGCGCTGGGGCCGTCTATCGGCTGGCTCGCAGAGGGTGACCTCGGCATCGAGGAGGAGTTCGATTCGGTCCAGCTCGTCTGGAACCTCTTCGAACAGGAAGTCGGCAACCACTTCCTCGAGACTATCGAGCGGACGGGCTCCTCGACGAGCCTCATCCCGCGCGTGCCGCACTCCTCGGGCCTGCTGAACGAGCAGGTCACCCCCGAGACGGAACTCGGCGAGGACGACCACCGCGCCTACCGTCCCGACGAGTGGTACGAGGCGGGCTGGGAGAAGCTAGAGCAGATTCGATTCCTCGAACGCGACGGCGAGCGGACGATGGCCCAGGCCAGCCTCCAGTGGCTGCTCTCCCACGACGAGGTGGCGACGGTCACGCCCACGTTCCGTACTCGCGAGGACATCGACGAGTGGGCTGCCGCCAGCGACGTGCCGCCGCTCTCGGCGGACGAATACGACCGCGTGCAAGAACTCTACGAGAACGACTTCGATATCGACGGCGACGACGGGATGGACGCCCTGCGCTCGTCGGTCGAAGGCGAGGACATCCAGTCCGCCGGCCTCGACAAGAAGTCCGCCGGCAGCTAACTCTGTTAACTAATCGCACACGAGCCGACGGGTTTTTGAAGGCCAACGCTGTAACCGGATTAAGTCCACATGCACGGAAACGCGCCCCACTCCGGCCGCTCCGAACCGACGCCCACCTCCGAGGACCGCCGCGCGCTGCGGCGCGAACTCGTCGATATCGCCTCCTCGACGCGTGACCTCCTCGCCGACGATTTCATCGTCGGTGGCGAAATCGCCGGCGACGACACCGGCCTGCAAGCGCGGGTGGCCGTCCAGCCGCCCGTCGGCTCCGTCGTCTCCGCGGGCTTCGAACTCGGTGACGGCGAGGCCGAAACGCTCGCACAGGAGCTCGCCGCTGGCGCGGTGATGGAAGCCAAAAACGCCGGCCGCGACCACCCGCGCGGCGCACGATAACGTGGTAACGCGGTAACTCCTCGTTTTTACCCGGTTTTCTCCTCTTCGAGTAACTTCTCGACGACGCGTTCGGGTTCGTCGTTGCCGAAGGCCGACTCGACCAACAGGCGGCCGCCCAGTACCGACGGGCTGAGGACGATATCAGCGCCGGCACGGCGGAGTTTGCGCGTGTTCTCCCGGTCGGTCGCCGCGGCGACGATGCGGAGGTCCGGGTTGAGTTCCCGGGCGGTCAGAATCGTCATCGCGTCCTGCGCGTCGTCGTTGGTCGCCGCGATAAGCCCGCGTGCGCGTTCGATATGGAGCCGATGAAGCGGTTCCTCGTCGCTCGGGTCGGCGGTGACGACTTCGAACCCACGGTCACGGAGCCGTTTGGCGTTCTCGGTGTCCTGGGTGATGACGACGGCCTGTTTGTCGCCGAGGCTTTCGAGAATCGGTTCGGTCAAATCGCCGTAGCCGATGACGATGTAGTGGTTCTCCAGCAGGTCGAGTTGTTTGTCGCTCATGTTTCCGAGTGCGGTTGCGAGGCGGGCTTCGATTAGCGGGCCGAGCAGTGTACCGAGGGCGACACCGAAACTGGCCACGCCGGCGACCAGCACGGACATCGAAAAGAGCCGTCCGAACTGGGTGGTGGCGGTGATGTCGCCGTAGCCGACCGTCGAGGCGGTGACGATGGTGAAGTAGAACGCGTCGAGGACGGTGTTGACGCCGTTGAACTCCTCGCGGAGCGCGTAGGTGCCCATAGTGCCGTAGACCTGTACGCCGCCGACGGCCGCCAGCGACGCCAACTGCGTCAGGCTGAGGTCCACGTGCCGGGTGAAATACCGGCGGTTGAGGAGGACGGTCGGCATCGTCAGCACCGACAACACCACCAGCGGATACGAGAAGACGCTCAACTGCGCCAACCCCTGCAGCGCCGTCACCGGCAACAGGACGACGGTCGCGTACCATCCCATCCGATAGCCGCGGCGGAGGCCGTAGGCGCTGAGCAGCATCAGGAAGCCGGTCATCGCGCCGGTGAATCCGGCGGTCCGGGCGACGGCGTCGGGGACGTACGGTGCCAGCGGCCCCGCCACTTCGACGGTGCCGATGTTGATGATGCCGGTGATAACCGAGAGGACGGCGACGATAGTGGTCAGAAACACCGCGGCTTTCGTCCGCAGGAGTCTCGAGGTGTTTTCGTCGTCCGACTCGGCCGCCATGGTCCCGGTGTCGTGGCGCTCCCGATAAAACCCCACGTTCGCGCGGCGCCAGTCCGCCCTTCCGGCGTGGTAAGGGCTGCTTTCCCCGTCCCGGTAGTGGTTTAACCGGGGGCGCCCTTCGGACGCCTCATGCCACAGGCGTTCCCGATAGAGGTCCTCCTCGGGATTTATCTCGGCGTTCTCACCGGAATGTTCCCGGCACTGGTCGCGTGGGCGCTGGGATTCATCTTCAAGTATTTCACCGGGGTGTCGATTCCCGCCTTCGGTGTCGTCGTCCTCGCGCTCGCCCTCGCGGGTATCAACGGCGGGCTGTTGGCGCTGAACGACCCCGCCGTCACCGAGTCGGGCTTCCGTATTGTCGTCGCCCTCCTCGTCGTGCTGATGCTGTCGATGTACGCCCACTCGAAGGGCGACAAGATGGGCGCGGAGTTCCCGCGCCGGCTTTCCTTCAAACGGCTTCGAGAGCGGACGCTCTCCAGTGACGTGGTCGAGTTGGTCGGTTCCCGCGGCGAGGTGAAAGTCGAGGTCGTCGGCGAAGTCATCGACATGGAGGGGTATCCCCCCATCGCCGAGACGACCCGCGAGGCCATCAAGAGCGGCGACTGGCGGTTCCCGGCTGACATTCCCATCTCGGAGTTGGAATCCCGCTTTGCCGAACGGCTGAAGACCGACCTCGACCTCGTCGACGTGTCGGTCCGTATCGACGAACGCGGTCAGGCGACGGTCATCGCCGCGCCGCCGCTGTCGGGCATCTCCAAGCGTGTCCCCGCCGGCAAGCGTGGCGTCTCGCTGGAGGCGCTCGTCCCGACGGGCCTCGCACGCGGCGACGAGGTACTCGTCCTCGCGGAGGGCCTCGCCGTCGAAGGGACGGTCATCGCCGCCAAGTCCGGCAAGAAAGAGGAGACGAAGACCGACGGCGGGACGGTCACCGACAAGGCGGCGTCGGCGCCGGTCCCCGCACCGACGACGACCGGGGGAGAGGGGCGAGTCACGCTCGCGGTCACGCGGTCGGACGCCGAGAAACTCCTCGGCATCCAGCGCGGGAAGCTCGTCGTGAAGGCCCGCGGGACCCGCCGGGAGTTCGAACTCATCTCGCTGCTCCGGCGGGCCGGCAAGCGGTTCCGGAAGTTCACGGTCAAGCCGGACAGCGACCTCGACGGCGTGACGCTGGCGGCGGCGAACGTTCGCGAGACCCACGACGTCGCCGTGCTAGCAGTCAAACGACCCGACGGCTGGGAGGTCGCCCCGCGCGGCAGCGTCGAACTGATGGCGGGCGACGAACTGTTCGTCGTCGGCAAGCGGGAAGCCCTCAACGCCTTCGAGGAGGTGGTCGCATGAGGTCGCCACTCCAGATCGCCGTCGAGGACCTGCTCACCGACATCGTGCTCGGTATCGTCCTCGTGGTGTTGGCGGGCGTACTCGGAATCATCGTCGGCCTCGTACACCGCTGGCAGGTCAACGACCAGGTCCCCGAGGGCCTGTCGGTGTTGGTCGGCCTTAGCGGGGTCGCGCTGTATCTGAACACCTCCGGCGCGCTCGGACAGGTCATCGTCGGTCAGCAGGACCTGCTTGCGCTCGAAACAGCCGTCTTCAACGTGGTCACGTTCTTCGTGGCGGGTCTCGCCGCGATGGCCGGCGGCCGCCTCGGCGACCGGACTGGCATCGGCTTCTTTGCGGTCTCGGGCCGGAAATCCGTCGAGACCGACGTCAGCCGCATCGTCAAGACCGTCGGTCGGGTGACCAGCGTTGAACTCCCGGACGCCATCAACGACATCGACGGCTACGACCCCGTGGACCCGGAAACGAAGCGGAAACTCACGGGACAGACCCTGCTGTTCCCCCGACGACTCACGGTCGAGCAACTCCGCGACCGCATCATCGAGCGGTTGCGGACGGACTACGGCGTCGGCCACGTCGACCTCGATATCGCCGACACGGGCGAAATCGAGTACCTTGCCCTCGGGAGCCGTGAGGCTGGAATCGGCCCGACGCTCCCGCCGAGCAGCGCCGCCGTCGCCATCAAGGCTGACCCGCCGAACAACGCCAGCCCCGGCGATATCGTTCAGGTCTGGACCGCTGGCAGTCCCGAAGCCGAAACAAGCCCACAGCGGATTACGAACGCCGAACTCCGGGGAACTGCCGAGGACGTCGTCACGCTGGCGATGGACGAGGAGGAAGCCAAGACACTCGATACGGAGGCCCGGTATCGCCTCGCGACGCTGCCGGTCGAAGCCCGGGCCGACCGGGAGTTCGCCTCACACCTGCGGACGGCCGCCGAGACGATGGGCGTCGTTACCGTCGGGGAGGGAAGCCCCATCGCCCACAGCGTCGTGGGCGCCCTCGACGTCGCCGTGGTCGCAGTGCGGACGGCGGATGGCGAAATCGAGGCGATACCCAAGCGGACGCGAACGGTCGTGCCCGGCGAGGAGATATACGCCATCGGCCGGCCCGACCGACTTCGCAAACTGGAGGCTGCGGGGGCCGCGGCGAGCGGTGCGGCACCGGAGACGACGGTCGAAGAGTAGTCGTTACACCCAAACCGACTGCCCCCCGAGTAGGGGTATGGCCGACGAGGACGAACCTATCGACCCGAGCGAAATCGGTGAAGGGGATGCACCGCCCGTCGAGGAAGCGCCCTACAAGATAATCTTCGAGGCGAACAAGTGTATTGCGGCGGGCAAATGCGCCGAGGTATCCGGGAACTGGGAGATGGATATCACCACCGGCATCGCCAAGCCGGACGTCTACTTCTTCGACGAGTCGGACCTCGACCACAACGTCCGTGCTGCAGAGGTATGTCCGGCGAAGAAGGACCGCGGGGTCATCCACGTTATCGACCGACGGACGAACGAGGAAATCGCGCCGGACCCGAACGGCGACGGGACGCTTTCGGTCGACTGGTAGGTTCGACCGCCCACCGTAACGCCTTTGCGCGGGACACGCGGACGTGGTGATGCCGAGGCGCGGCCTCGGACGATTCGCGAGGGTGGCCGAGTCAGGACAAAGGCGGCGGACTTAAGATCCGCTCCCGTAGGGGTCCGTGGGTTCGAATCCCTCCCCTCGCACTCGCCGATGCGAACGAACGTGAGCAGCCGTGCGAGTGCGCGGAGGATTTCGAAGCCTACCAGTCGCGCACAGCGAACGAAGTGAGCGAGCACGTCTGGTTTTGGTTCGAATCCCTCCCCTCGCATAGCGAGACTCCGAGCGGTAGCGAGGAGTCTCGAAACGAACGGCGAGCGAAGCGAGCCGTGAGGTTGGGCGACCTGAGCGAAGCGAAGGTCGCCATTAGTGAGCGGCGCAGCGCGCCGCGAACTTGCCGGATTGCGAACGGAGTGAGTGACCTCGGATAATCGACCGACGAGCGAAGCGAACCGTGAGGTTGGGCGGCCTCGCTTCGTTCGAACCGCCTTACTGAGCGACACGATACGCCGTGGACTCTGGTGGATCCCTCCGGTATGGGTCCTGATACCCTAATTCAGGGCGTTTCAGGGCATTCGTCCGGTACGTCGCGCGTGCTGGCGTGAGTTCTTCCTTTCTTGGTTAAAAACGCGCCTTTGGGAAACAATTGCCACTCGATATAGCTTGGCTACCCGGATGTATCACCGCCGCAGCACCGGGGTGGGGCGGAAATCGAGGGGCGGTTCGTCGTCTGTTCTAGCGGTTTTTCCCGCGGATTTATAAGTAATGAGGAAGATGGGGAAGACGAGATGCCAGATAAAGACTCCCTTTCACGGAGAACGTTCCTGAAGGCAACGGGTGGTACCGCCGGTGCCGTCGCGATTGCTGGCTGTGGTGACAGCGGCAACGGAAACGGTAACGGCAACGGTGACGGTGACACGCCGACGCCGACGCCCGAAGACGAGCCCGTCTATACGACGGAAGCCCCGAAGGCTCAGGAAGCCTGGGAGACCGTCGAGAACAACCCCGGTCCCGAAGCCGAGGACATCCGTACCGAGGCGTTCATCGAGATCGAGGAAGCGGTACGCGACGACATGGTCCTCCTCCCGCTGTACCACGAACTCACCGAGTGGTTCTGGTACGACTGGGTCGACATGCCGAAGTTCGGTTCGCTCGGCATCCACCGCCTCCAGCACAACACTACCTCCGTCGACACCTCCTCCGACCAGAAATCCGAGAACGTCCTGGTGATGATCAACGGGACGATGTCGACGATCGACCCCATCCGCTCGGACGACACGGCCTCCGGCCGGGTCATCCAGCAGATGTACGAGAACCTCGTCAACTACATCAACGGGAACCCGGAGATCGAAAACCAGCTGGCCGAGTCCATCGAGGTCTCCGACGACGGCCTGACCTACACCTTCAACCTCAAGCAGGGTGTCACGTACCACGAGGGCGGCGAACTGACTGCCGCCGACGTCAAGTACTCGATCCGCCGCCTCGCCGAATCGTCGAACAGCGTTCGGGCGAACTTCGTTCTCGACAGCGGGTTCCTCGGCGTCGAACACGAGACCGACGACGAGGGCAACGTCGTCCCCGACTCGCTGGCCGTCGAGGCCGTCGACGACTACACCCTCGAAATGACGCTGACGACCCCGCAGCCGGCCGCACTCGACATTCTCGCCTACGACGCCTTCGGCGTGATGCCGGAAGGCACCGTCGGCGATATTGAGGGCTACGACGGCGAGGTCACCGCCGAGGAAATCAACAACTCGTACGCGAACGGTACCGGTCCGTTCCAGTTCGAGGAGTGGTCCGTCGGCGAGCAGGCCGAGGTTACCGCCTTCGGCGACTACCACGGTGATGGTCCGGCACTCGACGGTGTTCGCTGGAGCATCATCGAGGACGACAACGCCCACCAGACGGCGTACGTCGAGCGGAACCTCGACCTGTTCACGATTCCGACCTCGTTCTACAACCCCGACAACGTCGACGCCGAGGAGGACGACCAGGGCCGCGACGTCGGTACCTACGGTCCCCTCGAGAACGGCGACACCGTCAACTATCTCGGTGTCCCCACCCTCTCGGTGTTCTACGTCGCGTTTAACGTTCCGCAGGTGCCGAAGAAGGTCCGCCAGTCCGTCGCGTACGTCACTCACCACCAGGAACTCATCGACCAGGTCTTCAAGGGTCGTGGCGCGCCCGCGTTCAGCTTCACGCCGCCGGGCATGTGGCCCACGGGCCCCGACGGCTACAACCAGTGGGTCGACAACTGGCCCTACTCGCGCAACGAGACGGACCGAGAGTCCGCAACGCAGGCGCTCAACGAGGCCGGCTTCACGGCCGACGACCCCTTCGAGATGACGCTGACGACCTACGACTCGGAGGTTTTCCAGGAGTTCGGCCGCCTCACCCGTGACAAGCTCGACGGGACCGGTATCAGCCTCGAACTCGAGACGGCGCCGTTCAACACGCTCATCAGCCGCGGTGAGGAGGGCGACCTCGAGTTCTACTCGCTGGGCTGGATCTGGAGCTGGGTCGACCCCGCCTACGGCCTGTTCGGGTTCGAACCCGAGAACACCGACACGAGTATCATGCCCACCGAGACGGACGGGTACTACCTCGACTGGCACGTCGGTCTCGAGGACTACGAGAGCGGCGACGGCAGCTAAATAGCGCGTTCCCCGCCTAATTTTTCGGCGGATGCATGGTTAGCCAGACGCCCGCTATACCCGGTGAGCCGCCGCGAAACCACGATGCCTAAGAACCTCCGATGTATATCCACCGAATAGCTCAAAATATGTCGACTGAACGGAGTACTGATACGATATGAGCCGCTGGAGATACTTCTTCAAGCGGCTATTACTCTCGGTGCCCGTCCTGTTCCTCGTGATGACGGTCATTTTCGTCGTCCTCCGGATGGGGCCGCTTGACCCCGTCGCGGCGATGCTTGGTCCAGGGGGGTTATCCGGGGCGAACGCCGAGGCGATACGCGAGAACCTCGGGCTGAACCAGCCACTCTGGCAGCAATATATCGACTTCATCACTGACCTGATTACGTTCAACCTCGGGCAGTCGTGGGTCCTCCACCCCAACCGCACCGTGTTCGAACTGCTCCGTGCGTTCGGACCGCGAACCCTGTGGCTCGGGTTCTGGTCGATTCTCCTGCCGCTGTTTATCGGCATCCCGCTCGGTTTCTACGCGGGGATGAACCCGAACAGTTGGGGCGACTACATCGCCTCCTTCGGCGGTATCATCTGGCTGGCGATGCCGAACTTCTGGCTCGGCATCATGCTGTTGACCGTGCTTCGGCGGACCGACGGCGGCGACGGTCCGCTCGGCTTCGACTGGTATCAGTTCGGGCCGAACACCGACAGCCTCATCGGCGCACCGTCGCTCGACTTCGTCGACGTCAGCAGTTGGGCCGACCTCGGCGTCGTCTCGCTTCCGACCGGCCTCTCCTTCGAGTGGATGACGCTGGCGGTCGCCATCAAGGTCATCCTGCCGGCCGCCATCGTTCTGGGGTCGGCGTCGATGGCCTCGGAACTCCGAATCGGTCGGACGGCCGTTCTGGAAACCATTAATTCGAACTACGTCGAGACGGCCAAGGCCAAGGGCCTCTCGAGTCGCGTCATCGTCTGGAAGCACGTCTTCCGGAACGCGCTGATTCCGCTACTTCCGATTATCACGAACGAGGCGTTCCTGCTCATCGGCGGGTCGGTCATCGTCGAACAGGTCTTCAACATCAACGGCATCGGGAAACTGTTCTTCCAGTCGGCCGTTCAGGGTGACCTGCCGCTTGCCGGAGCGCTCATCTACATCTTCACACTCATCATCATCTTCCTGAACATCGTACAGGACCTGCTGTACACCGTTCTCGATCCACGCGTGGGGTACGACCAATGAGCACTCAGACAGACGACATGACGCTCCGTGAGCGTATCGTTACGAACCCACGTCCGGCGCTGCTGTGGTTCGCCGGACTGGCTCTGCTGGTCGCCGTCGAACTCGGGCGGTTCGCACGCGGCGTCATCGCGTTCGGCGACGCCCTCTGGTTCCTCATTACCGGCCTCGGCAAGGGCCCCGGCTGGGTCGAAGGCAACGTCGCCGGCACGCTCGGGTCCGCGGCCGGCAGTATCGCGTACCTGCTGACGGCGTTGTTGTTCCTGGGACTCGCGGCAATCGTCGTCAAATGGCTGTTCGTCCCGATTTCCATCGTTGACCGACTCGGCATCGAGCGGAGCGCCGGCCAGGAGGAACTCATCGAACGCGGGATCATCGCACTCGGCCTCGGCGTCTTCGCGGCGCTGCTCGTCTGGACGCCCCTCGGCGGCGTTCTCGATATGATTGTCACCGCTATCAAGGGCGGCATCGAGTCGGTTGCCTCGATGCAGACGCTGACCAGTCGCGAGACGATTCCGAATCAGGGGTATCAGGACCCCAACGGAAGCGGCTGGGAAGGGACCTTCATGGGCCTCTCGCCCGCGTGGGCGTGGGCGGTCCGCGTGCTGGTGATTTACGCCTACGCCTTCCTCCTGTTCGGCTGGCTCTGGAAGGGCTACGACGTCTTTCGCGAGCACTACCGCGAGGCCGACTGGACGCCCCGCGACGACAGCATCGACCGTTTCCGGACACACTACTGGGGCATCTTCGGACTCGTAATCGTCTTCGCCTTCGTCGTGATGGCCATCTGGGCGCCCGCTCTCGGCCCCGTCACGGCCGAGGGCAACCTGTACAGCCCGTACGAAAACGAGTTCCAGTACACCGAAAACGGCGAAGTCAAGACGATTACCCACGGCGCGGCCAACATCAACACCCGTTCGCAGGGCGGAGACGCCAACGTCGGGCCGATGAGTTACGACCAGTACAACCGGTGGGCGCCGCTCGGTACCAATCAGGACGGCAAAGACCTCTTTACGTTCGTGGCCTTCGGGGCCAGAACGTCGCTTGTCATCGGTATCACCGCCATCGGTCTCGGGACGCTCATCGCGCTGGTGTTGTCGCTCGTGACGGCCTACTACAAGGGGCTGGTCGACCTCCTGACCATCATCGCGAGTGATACCATCATCTCCATTCCGGCGTTCCTGATGGTGTTGCTGTTATCGGTGGTTTTCCAGGAAGCCAACCATCCGATAGCCAGTATATACGACGGTGGCTTCCTGTTGGCACTCATCTTCGCGGGGGTGTACTGGCCGACGCTGTGGCGGTCCATACGTGGCCCATCCTTGCAGGTCGCCGAAGAGGAGTGGGTCGACGCCGCCAAGAGCTACGGCCAGAGCCCGCTCATGACGATGCGAAAACACATGGCACCATATATCGCGAGCTACATCATGATTTACGCGTCGCTGCTGTTGGGCGGTATCATCATCGCGACCGCCGCGCTTTCCTTCCTCGGGCTCGGCATCAACCCGCCGACCCCCGAGTGGGGGCGTATCGTTTCCTCCGGCCGCTCGTACGTCTCGACGTCGTCGTGGCACATCTCGACGCTGCCGGGCGTCATGATCGTCCTCGTCGTCACCGGGTTCAACGCTCTGGGTGACGGCATCCGAGACGCCATCGACCCCGAAAGCGATATCAGCGGTGGCGACGCCGCCGCCACCGGGGGTGGTGGCTGATGGCGGTCGAACAACGGCGCGAATCCACGAGCAACCGTTCCGAGGCTATCGTGACGGTCCGGAACCTCCAGACCGCGTTCTTCACCGACAAGGAGACCATCCGCGCGGTCGATGGGGTCTCCTTCGACCTCACGCCCGGTGATACGGTCGGTATCGTCGGCGAAAGCGGGTCCGGCAAGAGCGTCACGGCCCGCTCGATTATGGGCCTCATCGAATCCCCGGGCCGCGTCCTCGAAGGGTCGAGCATCCGGTTTAACGACCTCGCGACGGTACGTGAGTTCGCCGAGGAGTTCCCGAACCGGACGGCGGACATCAGTTCGCTGGACGACGAGTACGACCCGGCCGAACTGTTCGGCCGGTCCGAGGTCGACGCGACGCCGCTGGATTTCGGCTACGAATCCGTCGACGAAGCGACGGTGGCGGACTTCGTCGCGGCCGGGTATGGCGACGACCTCGGCTTCGTCGACGAGAACGACTGTGTCTTCGTCACCGAGGGCGACGCCGACTCGCCGCAACACATCGAGGACGGCTTCATCGAAATCTCGCGCCTCAGCGGCGAGGCCCAGCGTGCCATGCGTGGGAGTAAAATCGCGATGGTCTTTCAGGACCCGCTGACCAGCCTCAACCCCGTCTACACCGTCGGCAACCAGATAAAGGAGGCACTCAGTCTCCATCAGAACCTGGAGGGTCAGGAAGCGACGCGGGAGGCCATCCGCCTGCTGGAGGCGGTCGGGATTCCGGACGCGCGGCGACGGGTTCGGGAGTATCCTCACCAGTTCTCCGGCGGGATGCGCCAGCGTGCGGTCATCGCGATGGCGCTGGCCTGTGACCCCGAGGTGCTCATCTGTGACGAACCGACGACGGCCCTGGACGTGACGATTCAGGCACAGATTCTCGACCTGCTCGCCGACCTTCAGGAAGAGCGGGACCTCTCCATCATGTTCATTACCCACGACATGGGGGTCATCGCGGAGGTCACCGACCGCGTCAACGTCATGTACGCGGGCGAAATCGTCGAGACGGCGGGCGTCGAGTCGCTGTTCGATAACCCGAAACACCCCTACACGCAGGGGCTGCTCCGGTCGATTCCGGGCGAGCAAAGCGGCGAACGGCTCGAAACCATCGAGGGCAACGTCCCAACCCCGAACGAACCGGCGACCGACTGCCGGTTCGCGCCGCGGTGTCCGAAGGCCTTCGGTGACTGCGAGGAGGTCCATCCCGTCCCGGTCGAAGTCGACGAGGAAAGCGACGGCCACACCGCCGCGTGTCTCCTCTACCCGGAGGGGATGCCGACCGAGCAAGCCGTCGACTACCACATTCAGAAGGAAACCCGAGGTGAGACGCGATGAGTTCCGACGCTACCCAGACCACGACCACGGCATCGCCCGAAGAGGACGTGATGGTCCGGGTCCGCAACCTGCGGACCTACTACGACGATAGTACGTTCTTCGGCGGCAACCCCGTCAAGGCCGTCGACGGCGTCTCCTTCGATATCAAACGCGGCGAGACCCTCGGGCTGGTCGGCGAATCCGGCTGTGGCAAGAGCACGCTCGGCCGGACGCTCGTCCAACTGGAGAACGCCACCGGCGGCGACATCGAGTTCAACGGGACCGACATCACGACGCTGTCCGGCAAGGAACTGCAGGAATGGCGGCGGAACGCCCAGATGGTCTTTCAGGACCCCGACTCCAGCCTCAACGACCGGATGACCGTCGGCGAAATCGTCCGTGAACCGCTGGACGTCCACGACTGGAAGACGCCGAAGGAACGCCGCCAGCACGTCCGCGAGTTGCTCGAAACCGTCGGCCTCCAGCAGGAACACTACTACCGGTATCCGCACCAGTTCTCCGGCGGCCAACGGCAGCGTATCGGCATCGCCCGCACGCTGACGCTGGAACCGGATTTCATCGTCCTCGACGAACCCGTCTCCGCGCTCGACGTCTCCGTGCAGGCGGAGGTCATCAACCTGCTCGAAGACCTCCAGGACGAGTTCGGCCTGACCTACCTCTTTATCGCCCACGACCTCTCGGTCGTTCGGCACATCTGTGACCGGGTCGCGGTGATGTATCTCGGTCACATCATGGAAATCGGGCCGACCGAGGAACTGTTCACGGACCCGTCGAACCCCTACACCCACGCGTTGCTGTCGGCGATTCCCGAACCGGACCCGACCGCCGAAAAGAGCCGCATCACGCTCCATGGAACGCCGCCGAACCCCCGGTATCCGCCGGACGGCTGTCCGTTCAGCACCCGGTGTCCGGCCCGTATCCGGCCCGACGAATACGAGGATTTGAACGACGAGTTGTGGACGCAGATCAACACGCTCCGGGAGGTGCTTCGCGAACGTGAGCGCGCCGAGCGAACTATCAAGGACCGAGTCGGCGAACTCCTCGGCAAGGAACCGCGCCTCGGGACCGTCGACGAGATTTACGACGAACTCTTCGGGGATATGGACGTTCCCGCGAAGGTCCAGTCGGTACTCGACGATATCGCTGCGGACGTCCGGGACGGCGACGAGGCGGCCGCCCTCGATATCATCCGCGAGGAGTTCGGCAGCGTCTGTGAATCCCAGACGCCCGAATACCACGAGACCAGCGACGCGGGCCGCATCAGCCTCTGTCACCGCCACGACGAGGCGTATCGCTCGCCGGACGAGGTCCTCGAAGACCGCCACCACTGACCGGTGATGGCCCGTGACGACCCCCTCGGCGTTCGCCTCCGGGTCGCGACGCGTGTCTGTCTCGATACCGTCGGCTACGTCGCCGCCGTCGTCGCCGTCGTGACGTGTCTGGCGTTCGTCCTCGGTATCGCGACCGGCGGGGGGTTCGTCCGGATGAAAGCGCTGCTGTTCGTCGCGGGTTTCGGCCTGATGGCTTACGCGACGGTTCGGCTGTGGCCCTCCTCGCCGGAGGACCTCGAACGGAACGTGATGTCCGGCGTCTCGCCGGCCGGCGGCTCGATACCCGCCACGCCGAACGAGACGCGCTTTCAGGCGTTCGTCCGCCGGCTCCCGCCGGTTCGCTGGGTTCGCCCGCCGCCACCGGACCGGCGGCTCTCGCCCGCGGGCAAACTCTTCTGGAGTAGCGTCGCCATCCTCCTGGTGTCGTATCTGATGGAAACCGTCTTCGGCGTCGTCTGAGCCCCGGTCGGCCCGAACCTCCGGTCTCGGCGCCACCACGAGAGTTAAGAGTTATCCGGCTTCTTGTCACAGTACCACCATGGACCCGAATCCCGACCCGAACGACAAGCCGACGGGGGTTCGTCCCCAAACGCCGCCCGAACAGCAGGCCTGGCAGGCGACCCTCGACGACATGGAGGCCATCGAGGCCGAGCGCCGCGAGGACGGATGGGACGTCACGTCGATGTTCTCCATCCACGCCAACCTGAAAAGCGGGGACGTCGGCGACGACGACCGGTTCGGCCTCGCCTTTATCATCCCCGACAACAAGGCCGACTCCTTCGAGGAGGCCTACGAACGAGGCGAGTTCCCCGAATACCTCGTCTACCGCCACGACGTCAAGCAGTCGTCGTTTATCGTCACCGAATACATCGACCCCGAAAGCCAGACGATTATTCTGGTCGCGGGCCGCTACGACAGCCGACACGCCGCCGGCATGGTCCGGTCGGCGCTCGAGGAAGGCCAGTTCTACACCTACGTCCAGACCATCGACGGCACCGTTCTCGGGTCGTTCGAGCACGACGACGTCGAAGCGTTCGTCGAGATTCCGGACGACGACGCCGACCACCGGTAGGCCGTTCGGTCGACAGTTCGGGACGCTCTCCCACGACGCCCTTTTGAACGTCACTCTCCTATTCGGTCGTAATGACCCACGACCTACCGGACCGTGCCGTTCGCGCCTTCGAGGCCCACGAGGCCTTCGAGCGCGACGGCAAGTGGTTCACCGTGACGACGACGAAGTTCGATGGCCGAGTGACCGCCGCCGAAACCGACGACTGGGACCTCGCCTACACGCTCGAAGTCCGCGCGCCGATGCTGTCGGCGGTCACCGCCGATACGGTTGGCTCCGCCGTCGAGGACGGGTGGTTCGACACCTACGACCGCCGCCTCGAAGACACCCACATGGCCGTCCGACAGGACGTCGAATTCACGGACCGCCGCGTCTTCGAGGAATCCGGCGACGCCGTCGCCGTCTTCGAGTTCGAGTGGGGCAACGCCGACCACGTCCCCGACATGGCCAAGGCGATGACCGAATACGTCGAAGGCACCTACATGGAGGGTATCGTCCCCGGCTACGACTACCAACAGCCCGTCTCCGAGATGCTCGCGCAGGCCCGACAGTCCGCCGGCGATGCGGACGGCGACGGGCGGGGAAGCGGACCCATGCCCCTATAAGAAACTTTTAAAACAGGGTTGCCTCCCTGCGGTCGTGCCGTGAACCGCTCGGGGCGTTTTTCAACACCCCGCTCGGCGGATGCTGGTGTCCGTTTTCTTCTCCACCCTCTGTCGGTTCTACTTCCACCGCGCCAAGAGAGGGTTTTTGACTGATGGCGAACACAGAAGAGGTATGTCCGATTTGGGCGATTTCGAGGATTACGAGCCCGACGACGATTCCTCGTCGAGCGGCGGCGACCCCGTCGATACTGACACCGGCGGGGACGAGGACGATTTCGAGGAAGTCGACGTTTCTCCGGCCGGTTCGGACCGCGGCATCGGGACGCTGTCGGCCTCCGAGGGCCTCATCATCAGCGAGGAGGAAGACGACACCTGCCTCCGGGCCTACGTCACCGTCGAGAATCGCTCGGCGGTCCGTATCGGGAGCTATCTCATCGCCTCCTATCCCGACGGCGAACGCCTCTTCTGTCGCATCGTCGCCCTCGAATACGCCCAGGAGTTCCGTTCGGACGACGCCACCGAGATTCACTCCCGACGGGCGATGCGGCAGGACGACATCGACGAGAACGACTACAAGTTCATGGCGTCGCTGGAACCCGTCGCCGTCCTCTACTCGGAAGGTGGCGAACTGAAACGCCGGATGACAGACCGGGTGCCGAAACCCGAAACCGTCGTCCGGCTGGCCGAGGATTCGACCGAAATCAAGACCGGCCTCAAGATTCCCGAGGAGGGCGTCTTTCTGGGCCACCTCTCGGTCGGCGGCGAGAAGGTCCGGACCGCGGCGGAACCGCCGACCATCGACTATCGACTGAAGGACGACTACGAGTCCGGCGACCCGCTGGTTTTCCGGCACACGCTGGTGGCCGGCGGCACGGGGTCGGGGAAGACCCACGGCGCGAAGAACATGCTCCGACAGTATCTGGCCGACGAGCGCCGGTATCCCATTGAGGACGGCCGTGAGGTCTCGCCCGCGGTCATCCAGTTCGACCCGCAGGACGAGTACGCCCAGATGCACGACGACAATCCCGCTATCGACGCCGACTACGAGCGCCGACTGGAGCGAGAAAACGTCGCCTACGGCGGCGTCGACGATACGAAGGCCTTCGTCCCGAAGGTCGGCGATGCAACCTACGCCGCCTCCCATCACCGCGCCGAGCAGGTCGAGTTCACGATTCCCTTCTCGATGGTCTACGACAACCCGTGGCTCATCGCGGGGTCGGCGCTCAACGACAACCAGTACGGCGCGCTGGTGAGTGTCCTCCTGCCGCGATTCAAGAAGCAACACGGGGACTCCGGCACCTACAGCCAGTTCAAATCCTTCCTCGACGACCCGGCGTTGCAGGAGGAACTCGACGAGTCCGGACGGGTCCACGAAGCCACCTTCGACGCCATCAAACGCCGGGTCTACGGCTTCGACGACGTCTTCGACCAGGAGGCCCGCCCAATCACCGACCTCGTCTCGGAGTTCGTCCGCCCCGGCGGCCTGACGACGGTGCCGACCTACCACATCAGCGACTCGCGGGCGACGACGACGGTCGTACTGGCGGTGGCATCGCTGCTCGTCGACGAGAAACTCTCGAACGACCCCGAGTTCGACCGCATCAAGGAGACGCCACTCCTCTTGGGGATGGACGAGGCGCATAACTTCCTGACTGACGCCGACAGCGTGCAGGCCAACAAGGTCATCGGCAAGTTCGCCGACGCCGCAAAGCAGGGCCGAAAGGAACGCCTCGGCCTCTTTCTCATCACGCAGGACCCACAGGACATCGCCGACCCCATCTTCAAGCAAATCAACACGACTATCGTCCTCAACCTCGGCGACGAGGACGCCATCAAAGCGGTCAACATCCCCTCCAATCTGGAGGGGAAGGTCCCCTACATGGAGAAGGGACAGATGGTTGTCTACTCGCCGGACAACTCCGAACCGGTCGAACTTATCGGCCTGCCACGGTGTCTGACCCGACACGGGCGGGACTGAACGCGCCGCGGCCGAACGTATCGTCTGACCAGCCTTTATCGGCCCGCCCCTCGCATCTATCGACCATGCGAGTGCTCGTCCCGATGGACGCATCCAAGCAGTCGTGGAAAGCCTTCGAATACGCCACCGAACAGTTCCCGGAGGCGACGCTCGTCGTGCTCCGCGTCATCGACCCCGTGCAGGCGGGCTACGGGGTCGGAATCGGCGGCGCGGGCGGCGCTGGCCAGTGGCTCGACGCCAAGAAGGAGGCTGCCGAGGAACTGTTCGAGGAAGTCCGCGAGGAAGCCGAGGCGGCCGGCGTCGATATCGAAACGCGCCGGGAAATCGGTCGCCCGGCTCGGACGATTACCGAGGTGGCGGGCGACTGCGACCAGGTGGTTATCGGGAGCCACGGCCGCGAGGGCGTCACGCGGGTCTTACTCGGAAGCGTCGCCGAGAAGGTCGTCCGGCGGTCGCCGGTGCCGGTCACCGTCGTTCGATAAAAGCGTCTGACCGTCGTTCGGTGAGTAGCATCCGCGAGGCGCGCGAAGCGCGCCGAGCGGTTCCGCCGCGCGACCGTAGGGAGGCCCGCCGTGTCTTTTTCATGAACGTTCGGAAGACGCCTCCGGCGTCTTCCGCAGCCCATCAGAAGCGCTTCGCGCTTCTGAGGACGTTTTTGCCGGTCGCCGCAGGCGACCGTGCAAAAAGGTTCTAGAAGATATTCGCCTGCTGGTAGACGGAGATGCCGTCGCTCGTGATTTCGTAGGGTTTGGTCTCCCGGGAGTGGTTGGCGTTCCGGATTTTCTGGATTTCGACGGCCAGTCGGGTCTCGCGGAACTCCGAGCGGACGTACTGGAGGACGAAGACGCCGTCGGTGAGGTATTCGATGATGCCGTGGCGGGAGGCGTAGGGATTGCTCTCGCTTGCCTCGCTTGTCAGCATCGTCGTCACGCCGGCTTCCTTCAGCGCGCGGGTGAAATCGAACACCTCCGTTCGGCGTTCGGCCTGGTTGTCGTACATCATCTCCAGCAGGGAGACCGAGTCGAGGACGAGTCGCTGGGCGTCGAAATCCTCGACCAGTCGCGGCAGGTCGCCCCGAATCGAGGTGAGGCTGTTGGCCATCTCGATGGGGTCGAGGTCGACGACGGCGAGCTCGTCGTTTTCGATGTACTCCTCGAAGGGCCAGCCTTTCTCCTCGGCGGCCTGAATGACGGCATCGCGGCTCTCCTCGAGGGTGAGATATATCGACTTCTCGCCGTTTTCGATGCCTCGCTGGAGGAACTGAAGGCCGAACGTGGTCTTCCCGGTCCCGGCCGCGCCCATGACCACAAGCAGTGATCGCTGGGGGACGCCGCCCTGAACCATCTCGTCGAGGCCTTCGATACCGAGGTCGATGCGGGGGATTTCGGATTCGAATTCCTCTTCGAACCCCTCGCTGCCGCCCTCGCCGCCTTCGAACGCGCTCTCGAAGTCGTCCTCGAACATCTCTTCGTCCTCCTCGAAGGGCTCGTCGTCACCGCTCTCGAACCAATCGTCCTCGTCGCCGCTCATGGTTGCCCTCGATCCGACTCGCGCATACTGGTGTCTACACACGCTCCGACGTTAATGTTACCCGTCTTTCGCGTTCGAACCTCGCCGCGTTCGGCCTGACCCCCGGCAGTCCCCCGGTGTCGCCGGGCTTTTAGTCGGTGGGAATCGAAGCACGCGTCGATGCACGTCGGTATCGTCGCCCAGCGGGACAACCCCCGGGCCGCCGCCCTCGCGGACGAGATTCGCCGGAACGTCGACGCGTCGGTTTCCCTCGACGTCGCAACCGCCGAGAGCCTCGACAGACCGGGTGAGTCCGTCGAAGACCTCGCGGCCTGTGACCTCGTGGTCTCCATCGGCGGCGACGGCACCTTCCTCTTTACCGCCCGCGAGGTGACGCCGACGCCCGTGATGGGCGTCAATCTGGGCGAAGTCGGCTTTCTCAACGTCGTCTCCCCCGAAGACGCCGTCGAGGAGGTCCAGCGCGAAATCGAACGACACCGCGCGGGCGATACCGACTATCAGGAACTCCCGCAGGTCCGCGCGGAGGGCGACGGCTGGCAACTCCCCGCAGCGGTCAACGAGGTGTCGATTCTCGGCCCCCAGCGCGGCCGCAACAACGGCGTCGGCACCGAAATCCGCGTCGCCGGCGACCTCTATTCAGGTGGCCGCGCCGACGGCGTCCTCGTCTCGACGCCCACCGGCTCGACGGCCTACAACCTCAGTGAGGGGGGCCCCCTTGTGACTCCCGACGTGCCTGCTTTCGTCGTCACCGAAATGTGTGCGGAGGGTGGGATGCCCTCCTTGTCGGTGCCGACCGATTCGGAACTCACCATCCGGGTCGAGGAGGCCGACCACGCCTTCGTCGTCGCGGACGGTCGAACCAAGGAGAAGGTCGAACCGCCGACGAACGTCCGCATCCGCCGGGCGGAAAACCGGGTTCGGATTGCGGGGCCGCCGCTGGATTTCTTCGCCGCGCTCGGCAAACTGGAGTAGTCGGTCGAGTATTCACTGTTTCATTTATAAATAGTCAATCGGCCGGGAGGATGGGTCGGCCGCATGGCCGACCATCCGACCCGGGGAAGGGCAGGTGCGGTACGGTCCCTGGTGTCCTCGTGAGCGACCGAAGGGAGGGAACGAGGGCTCGGAAGACGAGCGAAGCGAGTCTTCCGGTGGACTGAAAGGGCGAGGCGCGCGAGACGCGAACGGAGTGAGCGTCTCGGTACGGCCGAACGGCGAACGAAGTGAGCCGTGAGGTCGCTGGCGTTTATCTAGTTGCTAAGCGGGCACTATCCGAGCGACCAGCGGGAGCGAGGATATCCCGCTTAGCAACCGCCAGCGCGCCGAGGGCTTTCCGGCCGTTGTCGGTCTGGTGGTCGTCAAACCCGACTTATAAACAAAATACGGGTTACTCTACTCGAAACCACAGACAAACTACCTTGAATTCATCTAGCTGCCCCTTTCGAAACGCCTAACGGCCGCCACACCGTTTAAATATGTAATGAGTAAGCAGCTGCCGGACGTACAGGCGTCGAGTCCCGACGTGAGCGTGGGACTCAACCGGGTCGGGGTAACGGGCGTCGAGAAGCTCGTGAAGCTCCACCGAGAGGACCAGCGCCCCATCGTGCTGATGGCGGAGTTCGACGTCTTCGTGGACCTGCCGAGTTGGCGGAAGGGCGCGGACATGAGCCGGAACATGGAAGTCGTCGACGAGATGCTCGAAGAGGCGGTCTCCGAGCCCGCGCTTCGGGTCGAGGACATCTGCGGCGATGTTGCCGAGCGCCTGCTGGAGAAACACGAGTACACGACGCAGGCGGAGGTTCGCATGGAAGCCGAGTATATGATTCGCGACGAGACGCCGGCCTCGAACCTGCAGACGCAGGCGACGGCCGATATCATCGCCTCCGCGACCGCGAGCGACGAGGGGACCCGTGAGGAAATCGGCTGTCACGTCGTCGGGATGACCGTCTGTCCGTGTTCGCAGGGGATGAGCGAATCGCGGGCCCGAGACGTACTGCAGGACCTCAACGTCGAACGGGAGACCATCGACGAGTTCCTCGAAGAGGTACCACAGCCGGGCCACTCCCAGCGCGGCCATGCGACGCTGACCGTCGAGACGTCGGGCGACCCGAGCGTGGACCTGCGGGAACTCATCGATATCGCGCGGGATTCGATGAGCGCGCGCATCTACAACCTCGCGAAGCGGCCCGACGAGGACCACATGACCTACGAGTCACATGCGGACGCGAAGTTCGTCGAGGACTGCGTGCGCGCGATGGCCGAGGGGGTCGTCGAGTCGTATCCGAACCTCTCGGACGATGCAATCGTCTACATGGAACAATCCAACGACGAGTCGATTCATCAGCACAACGCCCACGCCGAACGCGCCGCGGAGTTCGGGCAACTGAAGCAGGAAGTAACCGAGGACTAGTCGGCCCGCGGGAGGCGGATGGCGACCCGGTTGCCGCCCTCGTCCGTCGGTTCGAACTTCAGGGAGCCATCCGAGAGGTCGACGATCCAGTAGACGAGCCAGAGGCCGAGGCCGGTGCCGTGGAACATATCGGAGAGTTCCGCGGTACCGAGCAGCGGTTCGAACTCGTAGTCGGGGATTTCTGGGCAGTTGTCGGTGATGACGATTTCGACGTCGCGGCCGACGTTTCGGAGTCGGACGGATATTTCGGCCGTCGTTTCGGCGTGTTTCGCGGCGTTTTCCAGGAGTTCGTAGAGCGCGCGCTGCATCTCCGGGAGCGCGACGGCGACCGCGGTTTCGGGTAACGCCACGTCGATGTCGGCGTCCGGGAACGCCGAGCGCACCGCGTCGACGGCGTCCCGAAGGAGGGCCGTTACGTCGACGCGTTCGGGGGACTCGATGTCGACGATGATGTCGACGATTTCCCGCTCCTTTTCGGCGGTCGCAAGGAGGTTCGTGCCGGTTTCGAGTATCGTCTCCATGTTCTCGGCGATGGTCGGGGAGCCGTTCTCGCGTGCGAGTTCCGCGTGACCGATGATGACGTTCATGTCGTTCCGGAGGTTGTGTCGCAGGAGGTTGTCCATCACCCGGAGTTGGCGCTCGCGGCGCCGGCGGTCGGTGATGTCCCGGGAGAAGCCGACGACGCGGGTCACCTCGCCGTCCTCGACGATGGGTTGGCCCTTGGCCCACACCCACCGCTGGTAGTTCCGGTCCGGATTGACCCGATATTCCATGTCGAACGTCTCGCCGGCCGACAGTCGGGCCATGCTCTCTACGACGCCTTCGCGGTCGTTCGGGTGGATGGCATCCAGAAAGCTCCGTGGGTCGTCCGCGACTGCTTCGGTCGAGAGGCCGTAGACCTCCTCGTAGGCCTCGTTGACGAAGAGCAGTTCCTCCCAGTCGGCGCTGAACATCCAGAGGACGTCCTTGGCGTTGGCCGCGAGGTCCTCGAGGCGTCGCTCGGTCTCCCGGTGGGCGGCCTCCGCTTGCTTCCGGTCGGTGATGTCCCGCGAACTGACGACGTAGCCGTCGAGGGTGGTGTCCTTCCGGTTCAGCATCCGGCTTTCGAGCCAGACCCACGAGCCGTCCTTGGAGCGATGCCGGTATTCGATGGTGTCGGTCATGTCCTCGTCGGCGGTGAGGAGTCGCTCGAAGGTGGCGTGGACGTCCTGCCAGTCCTCGGGGTGGATGTATTCGAAGGTGTTCCGGCCGACGAACTCGTCGGGGGTGTATCCGAGCACTCGCTCGACTGCGGCGTTCGCGTATCTGTAGGTCCCCTCGGAATCGATGACGACGATTTTGTCCTGCGCGAGGTCAAGGAGCGTGGCCAATCGCTCGGCGTCTTCCATGGGGGGTGAATCCCTATTTCACGACGGAGCGTTATTGCGCTTGTGGCTGATTTTCACACAGTCGGACGCTGCGGGCAGACGAATCGGAATGTACTCGCTGGTGGGCAAGGAGAACGTCCCACGAAAGGAACCCGGCGCGTCAGAAGGAGAGTTTCTGGGCCTTCTCCCAGCGGGGTTCGAACTCGGTGCGGACGTTGCCCGCGAACTCGCGGTCCTTGAGGTCTATCATGGCGAAGACCTCCTGACTTTTGAGCGGGTGGGGTACCTCGATGACGACCTCGTTGCGGTCGATGAGCGTGAACGTCCCGGAGACGTTCTCGCTGGTGCGAACCGAGAAGTCGTCGTGTTCGGTCAGCGAGGCCCGGTAGCGTTCGCCGATGGATTCCGGCAGGATGGGCACGAGGTCGGGTCGCATCAACAACTGGACCTCGACGCCGCGTTCGAGCGCGTCGCTCAACTCGTCGAGGATGAGCGTGCCGACCGTATCGATATCGAAGAACTGCTCGGTGTAGGTCGACAGCACCATCACCACGCGGGAATCGGCGGCCGAGAGGCGCTCGACCAGCAGGTCGACGGTCTCCTCGGGGCCGACAGAAGCGGTCCAGAACGTCTCCTCGACGGGTTCGGCGGTTTCGAGTTCGCCGGTCAGTTCGTCGACGATGTCCTCGTACTGGTTGGCCTTCTCGTCGAGTTCCTGCTTTTTGTCCTCCAGCAGGCGGTCCAGCGCCGTGGTCGGTTCGACGGCGACGTACTTCTTGGGCCGGGAGGCGGATTGGGAACGGATGAGGTTGTACTGTTCGATGCTGTTGAGCACGTCGTAGATGCGACCCATGGGGACGTCGCTCACACGCGACAACTCCTTGGCCGTTGTGGGGCCGGTCTTTAAAAGTGCTCGATACGCGCGAGCCTCGTACTCCGAAAGGCCGAGATCTCTGAGGCTTGCCATTATCGTGGCTCTCTCGCCCGGGGGATATAAACACACCGGGGGTTTTCCAATCGTGGAGTTGTTGATTCGCGAGGCGTATCGGAGAAAGGGGTCGGCCTCAGGGTGCGGGGCCGTCGCCGGCCCGGTCGAGCAATTGGTCGGGGGTTTCGGCAGGGCTGGACTCCTCGCCGGCCCGGACGACGACTGCGTCCTCGCGGTCCTCGGGGACGACGACCTTCTCGTGGTCGGCGATGCGGAGCGCGGCCCGATGGAGGTCCGTGCCCGCGGGCGGCGTCCGGACGACGAGCGGGTCGTAGTGGGCGCGAGCGCAGGCGGCGGCGTAGCCCGCGACCTCGACGCCCATGCGGTCGTAGGCGCCCGCGAAGGACGCCAGTGCCGCCGTGGCGGTCTCCATGTATCGGTCCTCGCCGGTCAGGGCCCACAGGTCGATGAGCGCATCGGCCATCTCGGCGTTCGTCTCCAGCGGCCGCAGCGGCCGGTCCAGCAGGCCGGAACCGGTCGGCTCGCCGTCGAGGAAGGAATCGTCGGCGGCGACGAGGCGGTCGATGGCGTCCGCGGCGATTTCCTCGGCCGGTTCGAGCCAGCCGTCGGGGCCGGTCACCTGCGCGGCGGTGGTCAGGCCGCCGAGCAGGCGGGCGTGGTCCGCCAGCAGCCCCGTCTCGCTGTCCTCGCCGTCGAAGTGGGCGACGCGGCCGTCCTCGACGTGTGTTTCGAGGACGTGTTCGAGCGCGCGTTCGGCGTAGCGGGTCGCGCCGTCGTGGTCGGTGACGGCGGCGAAGGACAGCAGGGCCTCGGCGGCCATGCCGTTGCGGTCCGCGAAGACCGTCCCGTCGACGTGCGGGGGTTCGGCGTCCTCGCGGTCCGAGGGGTTCATCGTGTAGTAGTCGTCGTCAGCCGCCTGACTGCCGGCGAAGGCCTCGCCCGTCCACAGGTTCGTCGTCAGGTAGTCGACGGCCCGCTCGGCGGTGCCCTCGTAGGCGTCCTCGCCGGTATACAGGTAGCCGTTGGCGAAGGCGCGCACGAGCGCGGCGTTCTCGTCGGCCAGTTTCTCGCGGTGGGGTTCGCCCCAACTTCGGCTCTCGGCGAACCGATAGAAGCCGCCGTCGTAGGTGTCGTGTAGGTGGGTCCGCACCGCCTCCAGCGTCCGGGTCGCTCGGTCGCGGTCCCGCTTGAGGGCGAACTCGATGGTTCGCGGGAGGGGGAACTTCCCGCCGCTGCCCCAGCCGCCGTACTCCTCGTCGAAGGAGGCCGCGACCTGTTCGACCATGTGGGCTTCGATGTCGGCGGTCACCTCGCCGCTCGGCGGGTTGCTGTCCGAGAGGTTCCGCGGAATACTCCCCGCCGCGGTCCCCTTGGCGTTCCACGACTCGCGGACGCTATCGAGGACGCCGCGAATCGTATCCGGACCCAGGTAGGTCGCGCCGGTCAGTACCTCGCCGTCCGGCGTCAGGAAGACGGTCGTCGGGAAGCCGCCCATGTTGTAGCGTTCGCGGACGCGGGGGTTGCGGTCGACGTCCACGCGGACGGGGACGAAACTCTCGCCGATGTTGGCGGCGAGTTTCGGGTCCGAATACGTCTCCTCGTCCATCTGCTCACACCAGTCACACCACGGCGCGGTCAGGCAGGCCAGTACGGGCTTTCCGGCCCGGTCAGCGACGTCGAAGGCCTCCTGGCCCCACGGCCGCCAGTCGACAAGCGTCCCGTCTCGGAAGGTCATACACCACCTTTCGTGAGCGGGGACGAAAGGGCTTCGAAGCCCCTGTCGACTTATTAACCCTCGGTCATCTTCGGAGATGGAATTTAGTCCGATGCTGGTCGACCCTCGAATATGATATCCCCTCACTTTCGAACGCGGGCTGTGCTCGTCGTCGGCCTCGTGGCCGTCTGTCTTCTCGCTGCTGCCGGTCTCGCACTCGCGGACGACCATACGCGCGAGACGGCACCCTACTACGAGCACGGCAACGAGAGCGCGAACGCCACCGTCGTCTTCCTCGACCAAGAGGACCACTACCCCGGGGCCGAGGAGGGAAGCGTTCGGTATACGGTCCGTGGTGACGAGGCCTTTGCCGATGTCGGTGCCTCCGATGGTTTCAACGCCAGTTGGTTCATCGTCGACGCGCCGTTCGTCGACCACAGCGGTTGCGATATCGAGAACGTCGATACGTTCGGCGTCGACAGGGACGCCGACGGTACCGTCGAGGAAGACCTCATCGAGGCCTCTGTGGGAACAACATTCGAAGACGGTCGAATCACCGTCCGATTCTACGAGGAAAGCGACTTCGGCGGCGACCCCGTCCACATCTACCCCGGGGACCGCATCATTCTCGAAATCGGCGACGAGTCGGCGGGCGGTCCCTGCACCCGGACGACCGAGGAGATGGGCTGGTATACTGCCGACCTCTTCCTGAACGGGTCGGCGTCAGCCGGCGACGGTGCCCAGTATGGCTTCACCGTCGAATCCAACGAAACCTACGTCTGCGAGTGCGACAGCCGCGAGGAAGCCGAGGAGGAACTCGGTCCGGACCCGGCGCCATCCACGGCGACGCCGACGGCCGCAACGGAAACGGCGACACCGACCAAAACCGCGACGCCGACGCCAACTGAAACGCCGACCGACACCCCTACCGTGACCGATACTGCGACACCGCCGGAGAAGAACCTCACCGCGGACCTCACGATTACGCCGCTCGGTGAGATAGAAACGGCAAACGGTACTGACAACCCTATCGGCGCGGCTGGGGCCGACCCTACTCCCGAATCACCGACGCCCGAGGACGGCGTCGGCTTCGGCGGTTTCGCTGCTGTCGTGTCGCTACTGGCGAGCGTCGTTCTGTGGCACCAGCGCCGGTAGAACGTCTGTGCGAACGAGCGCGCACACCTGCCGCTCTCGGTTCGGTGCTTTCAGGTATGGAATAGCGGTCGCTCTTCGGTTTTAGAGCGACGGTTTAGGTCAGACAGCGGCAACTCACGTGGAAACCACGTAAATTGAAAGGTGGCTGTCCAACCGTGCCGTCTGTCTTCTACTCTCTGCTACCGCTACAAAACCCCTCCGGTACCAATCGGGTGCGTGTTAGGGTCGACTCATATTCTCACCGCGGTTTTGCCGAGGGTCGACTCAGGCGACCCCCGTGTAAAAAGTGGGCGTTAGTCCTTGCCCAGCACGAGGATGCGCAGGATGTCCCCGTAGGCGGGCCGCGTAATCAGGACGCCGATGAGGACGCCGATGATGGTGATGATGGCGAAGCCCTGCAGGTCACCCAGCGAGAGGACCGCCAGCGGCGACATGGCGATGATGGTCGTCGCCGCCGCGGCCCCGATGACCCAGAAGGCCTTCTTGAAGCGGGACTCGAAGACTTTGGAGGTCTTTACCTCCCCCTGTTGCATGATTTCGTCCGCGATTATCACGAGGTCGTCGACCCCTGTCCCGATGACCGCGATGAAGCCGGCGATGTGCGAGAGGTCCAACGAGAGGCCGACCACCGCGGAGAACCCGAGCAGGATGTAGACCTCCGCGGCCGCCGTCAGTAGCATCGGCGCCGCGACTTCCGGCTTGCGGTACCGGAGGAAGACGACGAACGCGACCGCGAGGATGGCAGCGAAGCCGGTCGCAAGCGAGAGCGGCTTGAACTGCTGGGCGAGACTCGGCTGGAGGTAGAACGACGTCCCGCGGTTGTCGATGTCCAGCGTCGTCCGCAGCGCGCCCTCACGCATGTTAATTTCGAGTTCGCGGGCTTCCTCCAGCGAGGAGGCGGTCGTCCGGTAGCGGGGGTTTTCGGCCCACGACCCGGAGCGGAACGAACTCGCGAGCCCCTCGTCGACGCCCGCCGCGAAGACGACTTCGCCGTCCAGCGTCGTCAGCAGACAGCGGTCGCCCTGTAGTTCGGGCTTGTTCTCTTCGAGGGACCTGTTGAGGTCGTAGTTCCGACAGTGGGTGCCGCCCTGTCGGTCGAAGCCGAACTCCTGCATCGAATCCTGGAACGCGGGGGCGGCGCCTTCCGAGACCCGAAGCGGGACGTAGGGCGTTCCGCTCTGGTCCTGCTGTGCGGTCCCGATTTCGGCGAAGTCGCTCTGGTCGAGCAGCGAGACGGCGCGGTAGGAGCCGTTCTCGGGATACAGCGCGACGACTTCCACCTGGCCCCGGTCACCGATGATGTCGATGACCTGCGTTCGGTTGGCGCCGGGCACGCGGACGAGCATGAACTGCTGGCCGGGCGAGGAGACCTGCGTCGCCTGCCCGCCGCTGAGGCCCTGCCCGCTGAGGCGGCTGTTGAGGACCTCCTCGACGCCGTTTCGGGTGTCGCCGGTGACGCCCATCCGAACGTTCTCCTCGGTCACGTCGAGGCCGGCTTCCTGCAGTGCGGCCGCGAACTCGGCTTGGGTGATGTTGCCCTCGTAGCGGTCCTTGAACAGTTCGATGGTGTTGCTGTCGGCGCTGGCACGCACGTCACCCGCGCTGACGTTGAGTTCCTGTTGGACGGTTCGCTCGATGGCCTGTTCCTCGTCGCGGGTAATCTCCTCGGAGGCTGTCATCCCGACGAGGGGGGCACGCACCTGCGTCCCGCCGGAGAGTTCGAGGCCGTATTGCAGGTTGGTGTATTCCGAAGAGGACGCCTGTGCGGTCCCGTTGTCCACGTCGTCGCCGCCACCGAGGAGTTCCCCGAACGGGAAGAGCGCGACGGTGCTCACGACGACGAACAGCGCGAGCAGCCAGATCCGCCAGTGTTTCTTGATATGCAGTTTCATTGCGCGATCGCCTCGTATTTGTAGTAGCGAAGCAGGCTCACGTTGAGCAGGTAGGTGTTCATCAGGTCGGCCAGCAGGCCGAAGGCGAGGACGAGTCCGACCTCGGGCAGCAGCGGAATCCCGAACAGACCCGCAACGATGGTCATCACGACCATCGCGGCGATGGAGGTGACCGTCATCGTCACACCGGTCCGCATCGCCCGGGCGGTCGAGGTGTAGAAGTCACCGTGCCGCCGGAGCACGTGGTTGTTCAACAGCAGGTCCGAGTCCACGCTGTAACCGATAAGCATCAGCAGCGCGGCGACGGTCCCGAGCGTCAACTCGATGTTGAACAGTCGCATCAGCGCCAGCGGAATCATGATGTCGGAGAACGCCGACGCCACGACGGCGATGGAGGGGACGAACGTCCGGAACATGAGGAAGACGAGCGCGGCCATCCCGGCGAAGGCGATAGCGAGGCCGAAGATGGCTTGCGTCTGGGAATCGGAGGCGAAACTCGCGCTCCGTTCGCCCTGCTGTTGGACGTCGTAGCCGGCGTCTTCGGCCTGTGTCACAAGGTTTCCGAGGCTCTCGTAGTTCTGTGACTGGAACTCGACGATGTAGGTGTTGCTGGTCGGCGAGCCGACCTGTGTGACGCCTTCGACCGGTTGGTCGAACTGCGATTCGATCTCCGCGGGCGAGTCGTTCGTTCCGTTCGTGTGAATCTGTATCTCCGCACCGCCGGTGAACTCCATGCCGAGTTCGACCGGCGTCCCCGTCATGACCGTCGCGACGGCGAGAATCACCAGCGCGGCCGCCAGTAGTCCGAGCGGTACCGCGACCAACTGGCGGTTGGTGTAGTCGGAATAGTCGACTCTCGGTACCGACAAGTCCATGAATTGCGGTGTGAGTGCCCCGCGAATAAGGGTTATCGTTCGTGCGTCGAAAGGGGCGGCCGCGAAACGGCCCCTGACGGCCGATTTCACCGTGTGTCGGTCTCACACGACTGGGGCGAATTTATGAACCGGGCCGCGGGTGCGGTTGACGTGTTTATTTATAAGTAGAGCGTCCCGAGAGCGCTTCGCCGACCGGCCGGGAAAATCCGTTCAGAAAGCCGGTCGAATTCTCCGAACACGTTCACCGAACGCTTGAAAAGCAATCACTCCCCATACCCGCCAAATGGGAACGCCGACGCTGGAACGCATCATCGTCTATCCGGTCAAGTCGCTTGACCCACACGACACGCTCGAACGGGTCGAAATCCGGCCGGACGGGGGCCTCACCTACGACCGACGGTTCGCGATGGTCGACGCCGACGGCGAGTATATCAACGGCAAGAACGACCAGCGGGTCCACGCACTCCGGTCGTGGTTCGACCCGAAGGCCGGCCGGTTGACGCTCCGGCCGAACGACGGCGACCCGACGGCCTTCGACGTCGAGAACCACGAGGCCATCGAGGCGTGGTTGACCGACTACTTCGAGGAACCGGTCGAACTGAAACACGCCGAACGGAGCGGCTTCCCGGACGACACGCTCGCCTCGGGGCCGACGATTATCTCGCGGGCGACGCTGGAGGAAGTCGCGGGATGGTTCGACGGTATCGACGCCGACGAGATGGAGCGACGACTCCGACCCAACCTCATCATCAGCGGTGTCGAAGCGTTCTGGGAGGACCGCCTATATAAAAGCAAGGAGACGGCCGTCGGCTTCCGAATCGGCGACTGCGAGTTGGTCGGTTCGAACCCCTGTCAGCGCTGTGTCGTGCCGAGTCGCGACCCGGAGACGGGCGAGGAAACCGAGGGGTTCCGAGAGACGTTCATGCAGAAGCGCGAGGCGACGCTTCCCGAGTGGGCTTCGGAGGCGTGGTTCGACCACTACTACCGACTGATGGTCAACACGTTCGTCCCCGAGGGAACCATCGGTACGGAACTGCGCGTGGGTGACGAACTCGAGATACTGGACGAACGGCCGTATCCAGCCTGAAACCGGCACGTCTAGTTTCGGCGAACGTTCTTCTCGTTCGGACGGTTTTCTATCACTTAAGTTTATTAAGAATACGGTCACAGTAGTTTGTGGGGAGGTACCATGACACAAGAACGGGACCTAGAGGAGATGTATTCGGATATGGTAACCGCTCGTCACTACGAGGAGCGGTTACAGGAGGAGTATCTAGAGGGCAAACAACCGAAGTTCGACATTTCGGCGGGCCCGATTCCGGGGGAGTTGCACCTCGCGGCGGGTCACGAACCGGCGGCAGTCGGCGTCTGCCAGCACCTCGAGGACGAGGACACGGTGACGGCACCGCACCGGCCCCACCACATCGCCATCGCGAAGGGGGTCGACCTCAAGCGGATGACCGCCGAGATATTCGGCCGCGAGACCGGCCTCTCGAAGGGGAAGGGCGGGCATATGCACCTGTTCGACCCCGAGGTGAACTTCGCCTGTAGCGGCATCATCGCACAGGGCGCACCGCCCGCGGTCGGCGCGGCGCTCGCTGCCAAGAAGCGGAACAGCGACGCGGTTGCGGTCAGTTACCTCGGCGAGGGTGCCATCAATCAGGGCGGTTTCCTCGAATCGCTCAACCTCGCGGCAGTCCAGAACCTCCCGGTAGTCTTCGTCATCGAGGACAACGACTGGGCTATCAGCATGCCCAAAGGACGGGTTACCGACGTTTCGGACGGCTCCCAGCGCGCCAGCGGCTTCGAGATGCCGGGTGAACGCATCGACCACAACGACCCCGTCGCGGTCTACGAGGCCGCCGAGCGGGCGGTCGGCCGCGCCCGCGCCGGCAACGGTCCGTCGCTCATCGAGGTGCAGGTCCACCGGCGGATGGGCCACTTCATGGGCGACGCACAGGGCTACCGTCCGGACGAGGAGATGGAGAAACTCGACGAACTCGACCCCATCCCGCGCATGGAGGAGCGCCTGCGCGCGGCGGGCCTCGACGACGAGCGCATCGAGAGCCTCCGCGACGCCGCCACCGAGCGCGTCGAGGAGGCCATCGACTGGGCGAAAGACCAGCCACAGCCGGACCCCGAGGACGCCTACGAGGACGTCTTCACGAACCCACCGGAGGGGCCGGCCGCGGCGGAAACCGGAGGTGACGACTGATGGCGAAAGCAAGAGAACCCGAACAGACCGACCGCGAACTGACCATGAGCAGGGCGATGGTGGAGGCCATCGCCACCGAGATGCGCGACGACGAGGAGGTGTTCGTGATGGGCGAGGACGTGGCCGACTACGGCGGCATCTTCGACTCGACGGAGGGGCTTCTGGAGGGGTTCGGCCACGAACGCATCATGGACGTACCCATCAGCGAGACCTCCTTTATCGGCGCGGGCGTGGGGGCCGCACAACAGGGGATGCGCCCGATTGTCGAGTTGATGTTCAGCGACTTCTTCGGCGTCTGCATGGACCAGATCTACAATCAGATGGCGAAGAACACCTACATGTCGGGCGGCGGCGTCTCCGTCCCGATGGTGCTGATGACCGCCGTCGGCGGCGACTACAACGACGCCGCCCAGCACTCCCAGACGCTCTACGGCACCTTCGCGCACCTGCCGGGCATGAAGGTCGTCGTCCCCAGCACCGCCCACGACGCGAAGGGCCTGATGCACAGCGCCGTCCGCGACGACGACCCCGTCGTCTACATGTTCCACAAACGCCTGATGGGCATCGGCTGGATGCCGGCCCCCGACGGCCCGAAGACGGGCGTCCCCGAGGGCGATTACACCATCCCCTTCGGCGAGGCCGACGTCAAACGCGAGGGGTCGGACGTTACCGTCGTCACGCTCGGGTTGCACGTCCACCGGGCCCTCGATGCGGCCGAATCCCTCGCCGATGAGGGCCTCGATGCCGAAGTCGTCGACCTGCGAACGCTCGTCCCGCTGGACATCGAGACGGTCCTCGAATCGGTCCAAAAGACCGGCCGACTCGTGGTCGTCGACGAGGATTACCGTTCGTTCGGTGTCACCGGTGAAATCATCGCCAGCGTCGCCGAGTCGGACCTCGACGCGCTGGATGCCGTCGAGCGCGTGGCGATGCCCGACGTGCCGATTCCGTACGCCCGGCCGCTCGAAAAGGAGGTTCAGCCCGATGCGACCGACATCGAGGAGGCCGTCAGGTCGGTCAACGAATGAGCGGCAATCGCGTTGCCGTCGGGACCGAGGAACTGTGGCCCGACGACGCCGACGAGGACGAGGGCTACGTCGCCAACTGGTTCGTCCGCGAGGGCGCGACCGTCGACGAAGGCGACACCCTCTGTGAGATACAGATAGAGAAGGTCAGCATCGACGTGACGTCGCCCGTCGCGGGCCAACTCGTCGAAATCGTCCTCGGCGAGGACGCGGAGTTCGAGCGTGGTGCGACGGTAGCGTACATCGACCCGGCCTGACCGCTCGCGGTTCGCTTTTTACGGCAAATACCGAACGCTGACGACGCCCGGTTCGCTCCGGATTTCGACCCGGTTGACGTCGAGACGGGCCGCTCGTACGAGGGTCGCCTCGTCGTCGAGGACGTCCTCGACGGCTTCGTCGGTTTCGTCGTCGGGGACGGTCAGCACGTGCAGTTCGCCGGTGCCGGCCCGTTCCTGCGTCGTCAGTTCGCCTTCGGCCTGCTCGGCGGCGATATCACGTTCCTGTTTGGTCGGCGGTTCGGCGCTGTGTTCGACGGTGAGGTTCCGCCTCTCCTCGATTTCGACCAGTTGGTAGGTCACTTCCATCGGCGGTTCGGGGGCGACGGTCCCCTCGACGAAGTCGCCCTCCTCGACGCCGGGGTTGTCGCCGAGGGTGTGGACCTGTCCGCGGTCGATATCCTTCAGAACGGCAGACTCCTCCTCCGCATGAGTAACGAGAAAACGGCCTTCGGTTTCGGTCATGTTCGTCTGAAGGCGCTCGGCCTTTTTCCGCGTTTCGAGGGGCGTTGTGACACACCAGCGCTCGATTTCGGGGCTACCGGGACCAGCGGTGGACGATGTAGATGCCCACGGCGCCCGCAAGCGGCAACAGCCACGAGAGGGATTCGGGCATCGCATAGAGGGCCTCGACGAGGGGAGCGGTCACCCCGGACGGTTCCGGCCGCGTCGTCACCTCACCGTCGATGGTGAACTCGGCGGGCATCGAGGCGACGGCGCCGAGATACAGCGTCACGAGATAGCCGGCGCCCGAGGCCGCAAGCGCGGTATCGTACCGGGTATCGCTGCCCTCCCGGCGGTGGTGGCGGGCGACGAGCAGGATGGGTGCCAGCAGGGGCGCGGTCACCACGAACCCGAGGAAGACGAACACCGACCGGACGAAGGTGACCGTCCCGCCGCTGAGGGTGGCCGTCGTGGCGATACTGACGACCAGCGCGAAGGTGAAAAACACCGCCAGCAGCCCGGCGAGGAGGCCGCCGATGACGGCGTAGGCCCGAAAGAGGCGGGACTCGCTCTGTCGGAACGCGTAGGGCACCGCGCCGAACACGCCCGAATACGCCTCGCTCATTACCGGCCGGTAGGGCCGTCCGGCGAATAAACGGCGTGGTATCGGTCGTCGCGCCCGAAACGGTCGCGGGACACATCGTCAACGCCTTTGTGACGCGCCCCGCGCTGACGCACATGAACGTCGATTTCGGGAACGCGCTGGCGGCCGAGACCAATCGAGGGGTCTCCGAGGACTCCCTCGAACGCCTCGACGAGCGCGTCGCTCGGCTTCACGGGCGCATCGAGCGGGGCATCGAAAATCGGGAGTTCGGCTACGCGAGTCTCGCGCTCCCCGAGGACACCGACCCGGCGGACATCCGGTCGGCCGTCGAGGGATTCGACCCCGAGGCGGTCCTGACCGTCGGCATCGGCGGGTCCTCGCTCGGAGCCGATACGATTACGGCCGCGCTCGGTCTGGACGGCCACTACTCGCTGGATAACGTCGACCCCGCCCATACCAAGCGCCTGCTCGCGGACCTGCCGCTGGAGTCGACGCTGGTCAACGTGGTCTCAAAGTCGGGGACGACGGCGGAGACGCTGGCGAACTTCCTCGTCGTCCGGGAGGCGATGGCGGATGCGGGCGTCGACTGGACCGAACGCACCGTCGTGACGACCGGCGAGGAAGGGCCGCTCAGTGAACTGGCCGACGAACACGACCTGCCGTCGTGTTCGGTTCCCGATGGCGTCCCGGGGCGCTTTTCGGCGCTGTCTCCGGTCGGCCTGCTTCCGGCCGCGGCCCTCGGCGGCGATATCGAGGCCGTACTCGACGGTGGCGCTGCGGGCCGGGAGGCGCTCGAACCGTCGCTGTTCGAGTCGCCGGCCTACGCCTACGGCGCGGTGGCCTACGCCCTCGAACAGCGCGGGGCGACGACGAACGCGTTCGTCCCCTACGCGGAGGCCCTGGAGCCGTTCGCCGAGTGGTTCGCCCAGTTGTGGGCCGAAAGCCTCGGCAAGGACGGCCTCGGGCAGACGCCCGCCCGCGCGCTCGGTGCGACCGACCAGCACTCCCAACTGCAACTCTACCGAGCGGGCCGGGCGGACAAACTCGTCACGCTGGTGCGCCCCCGTGAGCGCTCGGACCTCGACATTCCGGAGACGGACATCGAAGAACTCGCCTATCTCGGCGGCGGCAGCCTCGGTGACCTGCTCGATGCGGAGTTCGAGGCCACCGAGGCGTCGCTGGCGGCGGCCGACCAGCCGAACGTCCGCATCGAAATCGACCGCCTCGATGCCGAGGGCGTCGGCGAGTTGCTCTACGGGATGGAAGCCGCCTGCATCCTCTACGGCGAACTGCTGGAGGTGTCGACGTTCACCCAACCGGCCGTCGAGTGGGGCAAGCGCGCGGCCCGCGGCCTGCTCGGTGGCGGCGACTTCGAGGAGGCCGACGCTGTCGAAGACAAGACGGTTCGCAGCGTCGAGAAGTAGGTAGCACCTTTTCAGAACGCGCCGACGGCTTCGGCGTAGTTACTCCCGAAGACGACGGCGTTGTAGACGCCGTGAGCGATGATAGGAACGAGGAGGTTCCCGGTGTATTCGTAGGCGGCGCCGAGCAGGCCACCGAGGACGAACAGCACGGCCAGCGTCGTCGCGAGTGCGGGGCCGAAGCCGCTGGTGAGGCCGTAGGCGGGAATGTGGACCAGCGAGAACACCGCGGCAGCGACGACGACGCCGCCGGCGGGCGTATCGAGCGCGTCCCGAAGCCGGGTCTGGATGACGCCGCGGAAGAGCAGTTCCTCGGTCGGCCCCGTGATGAGAATCGAGAGGGGAATCAACGGCAGCAGGGCCGCCGGGTTCTCCTCGGCCGACTGGGTAACCGAGTGTTCGGTCGTCGTCAGGCCGAGTTGGTCGATAATCGCCGACGCGAGCGCGAGCGCGCCGAAGAGGACGACCGTCGCGGCGACGGCGAAGCCGAGGTCACGGAGCGTCGGTTTCGAGATGCGGAGGTACGACCACGGCAGGTCGTGGCGGTCCATGTAGAGGGCGGCGACCGCGACGAGGCCGGCACCCTGTGCAATCAGGGCGACGGCGTTCCGTTCCGGGGAGTTCGACGGCAGCGGGACGACCGAACTGACAAGCGAGATGCTGATGACGCCGAGAAGCAGGCCGACGAAAAGCCCCGCGAGCGCGAGGGCGGCCGCCCCGGCGACGGCAACGACCGGCGAGGTGCGGTCGGTGGAGTGACTCATCGCCGGCCCTACGGGAGCGAGGCGAATTAACCTTATCAGTCCGGTGTCGGTCAGTCGTCTGACGAGTTTTTATGCGGGAGTGTCACACACATATTGGGTATGCGTCGCTACACCCTCGTCTGCGACGAAGAGACCGCCGAGCAAATCGAGGGGTTAGCAGTCGAATACGGCCTCACCGAACAGCAGGTCCTCGAACAGCTCGTGGGCGTGGGTATCGAGGAACTCGATTAGGGTCGCTTGCGTTCGAGGTCGCTGCCGCAGATTTCACACCGCTCGCGGTGGTCATCGAAGACCCGGCCACAGCCCTGACACTGGAACTTCCAGTCGCGGCGTTCGTCGATGCCCTCCTGTGCGATGACGTCGACGCTGACGTCGAGTTTCTCCGCGACGTTCTGCATCGCGTAGTCGTCGGTGACGAGCGTGGCGTCGAGTTCGAACGAGGTGGCCAGCAGCCGGATGTCGGTCCGGGAGAGTTCCTCAAGGTCGCCGGTCTCGCGGGCGGCGCGTTCGACGCGTTCGACGGTCGCGGGGTCGGGGATGTGAATCTGCATGCCCGAGCCTTCGAGGGCGTCGAAGCGGTAGCCGGCCTCGTCTTCGAGTTCCTCCCGAACCATCGGGATGGTCGCGATAGACTGGTCAGTCGTGTAGTCGTTAATAAACGCCGACGAGTCGAGAACGTGCATCGAAAATTAGCGGGAGACGACGATGTTGTCCTTGACGGCCTGCACGCGACTGATGGGGATGAGCAGGTTGCCGTGGTCGTCGCGGTCGAACTCCGTCGAGGTGACCCGGTCGGCCGGGTCGACGATGACGTTGTGGAGCGACCCAGTCTTCAGGTCCATCGTGATGTTGTAGAGGGTTCCGAGGTTGGAACCGTCCGATCCCATTACCTCCTTGTCCGAGAGGTTCTCAGCGAGTACTTCGGTCATACGCCCCGCTATACGGGGACCATCTATCAACGTTAGGGTCCGCGGCCGGGTGCGACGCCCCGAAAAGGGGACTCCCCGTCGACTCTGGGGTGGAATTTGGGCCAACGCTGAAGGAAGGACTTCCCATCCGTCGGGTATGGACCGTAGACGCTACCTTCGCGCGTTCGCCGCGGGACCCGCCGCTGTCGCGCTGGCCGGCTGTACCGGCGACGACGGGAACGGGGACGGGACTGAGTCTTCGACCGATGCTCCGACGGACACGCCGACAGCAGACCCGACATCCACCCCAACAGACGAACCGACCGAGACGCCGACTGCCGAACCGAGAGGGACGCCGCCGACGAACCCCGACCAGCGCGTCGCCGTCGGCGATGGTTTCGCGTTCGACCCCGAATCGTTCGAAATCTCGGTCGGTGACACCGTCCTCTGGGAATGGGTCGGCGGGGGCCACAACATCAAATACGACGAGGGAGCGGCTCCTGAAGGCACCGACTGGACGGGCACCGCAGGCAGCCGGACGACGACCTACGGCGAGGGCCATACCCACTGGCACACCTTCGAGACGACCGGCCAGTACGACTATTACTGCGTGCCACACCGGAGTTCGGGCATGCGTGCGTCGTTTACCGTGACGGAGTAACCGCCGCGGAGCGACAGTGAAACCGTTATATGCCGGGGTCGGCTGTACGTTCCTAAAGGGATTCTTCTATGTCTGACGCTGACACCACCGACGCCGGGGATTCGGAGGCGCTGCGGACGCCAATCGTCGCCGTACTCGGCCACGTCGACCACGGCAAGACGAGCCTGCTCGACAAGGTGCGCGGCTCCGCCGTCACCGCCGGCGAGTCGGGCGCGATTACCCAGCACATCGGGGCGACGGCCGTCCCGCTGGATACGATATCGGAGATTGCGGGCGCGCTGGTCGACCCCGACGACTTCGACCTGCCGGGTCTGCTGTTCATCGACACGCCCGGCCACCACTCGTTCTCGACGCTCCGCTCCCGCGGCGGCGCGCTCGCCGACATCGCCATCCTCGTCGTCGACGTCAACGACGGCTTCCAGCCCCAGACGTGGGAGGCGCTGGACATCCTCAAGCGGACGCAGACGCCGTTCATCGTCGCCGCGAACAAGATCGACACCATCCCCGGCTGGAACCCCAACCCCGACATGCCGGTCCAGCAGACGCTGGAAAAACAGAGCGAACGGGCCGAAAGCCGCCTGAACGAGCAGCTCTACGAGATTATCGGCCAACTCTCGGACGAGGACTTCTCGGCGGACATGTACTGGCGGGTCCAGAACTTCCGGAAGAACATCGGCGTCGTCCCCGTCTCCGCCGAGACGGGCGAGGGCGTCCCGGACCTACTGACGGTCATGATGGGCCTCTCCCAGCGCTATCTCAAGGAGGAGATGTCCGTCGACGTCGGCGGCCCCGGCGTCGGGACCGTCCTCGAAGTCAAGGAGGAACGCGGCTTCGGCGCGACTGTCGACATCGTCCTCTATGACGGCACCATCCGCACCGACGACACCATCGTCGTCGGCGGACAGAACGAACCCATCGTCACCGAAGTGCGCGCGCTCCTCCAACCGCAGCCACTGGCCGAAATCCGGACGGAAAAGCAGTTCGAGCAGGTCGACGAGGTCAAGGCGGCCGCGGGTGTGAAAATCGCCGCACCGGACCTCGCGGACGCGATGGCGGGCGCGCCCGTCCGCGTCGTCCGTGACCGGCCCGTCGAGGACGTCATCGAGGAGGTCCAGGCCGAACTCGCCGAAATCGACGTCGTCACCGAAGAGGAGGGCGTCGTCGTCAAGGCCGACACGCTCGGGTCGCTGGAGGCAATCGCTTCGACGCTGAAGGAAGACGAAATCCCCATCGTCCGCGCCGAAGTCGGCGACGTGGCGCCGCGGGACGTCGCCGTCGCCTCGACTGCCGACGAGGACAAACACAAGGCCATCCTCGGGTTCAACGTCGACATGCTGGAGGACGCCGAACGCGAAGCCGAGGAAAGCGACGTCAAACTGTTCACCGACGACGTCATCTACCAGCTCATCGAGGAGTACGAGGACCACGTCGAGACCATCGAACGCGCCCAGCAAGAGCAGGTCCTCGACAAGATTCAGCGGCCCTGCCGGTTCCGTATCCTCGACGACCACACCTTCCGCCAGTCCAACCCCGCCGTCGTCGGCGTCGAGGTCATGTCGGGCACCCTGAAACGCAACTCGCGGGTCGTCAAGTGGGACGGCAACGAACCCGAACGCGTCGGCCAACTCAAATCCCTTCAGGACGCCGGCGATGACGTCGACGAGGCCCGGGCGGGCGAGCAGGTCGCGGCCTCCATCGACGGCCCGACGGTCGGCCGTCAAATCGAGGAAGGCGACGAACTCTGGACCGAGATTCCCGAAAAGCACGCGAAAATCCTCGAACAGGAACTCTCCGACGAGATTCCCTCGGACGAACTTGAGGCGCTGCGGATGTACCTCGACAAACACCGGAAACGGGACCCCTTCTGGGGCAAGTGAAGTCGGACGACGATTTTTTGACGACTTGACGAGAACGGCCAGCATGGTCTCCCGTGAGAACCGAGTCATCGTCGGGTTCGTTCTGGCCGCGATGGTACTCGGGTTCGGCGTCACCGAACTGACGGCCCTCCCGTCCGAAGCCTCACTCGGCATCCTGCTCGTCGTGGGCGTGGTCGCACCGATACTCGTGAACAACTATCTCGATGCTGCGGGTTCGGACTGAACCGCGCGGTTAGCGGCGGCCTTCGCAGGTTTTGCGGGAAGTCACGACGCTTCGTCACCGGCCGCGACAACGCGTATCCCAATAATGAGATTTAATTAGCGGGAGTACGATGGACTTCGTGTGGCGGGGACACCACCGGCGACACCGACGCGGTACGATGGCCTGCTGGCAGCCATGCCCGCGTCGGTTGCCGGTGGCGCCGCGGCCGGGTGGCTGCTGGCGATTCCCCTGACGCTCGGTGTCGGCGTCGGGAGCCTGCTTGCGGCCTGTTTCGTCGCCATCTCGCTTTTCGTGGTGCCGCCGGAGTAGTCGCGTGATGGGTTCTGTGCTGTTCGCTTATAAATAGCGGATGGCTTTTCAACACCTCCGAAGCCCTTAGCCGGCTGGCGGTCGCTAAGCAGGATAGGGCCTGCTTAGCGACCGCCAGCGGGCCGAGGGCTTTCTGACTGTTTGCGGTCGAGATGTCGCCACGCTCTACTCGCCTTCCATCAGAGTCGAATCCTAGCGCCCGACCATTTAACAGGGAGACCGACCGAGAGCCACCAATGACGCTTGACCCGGTCCACTTCGACGGCATCGCGCAGTTGGCGGGCCGCATCAGCCAGCGCGTCGATGCCACGGACCACGACTCCTTCGCGGAGACGGTCTTCGAGGAGTTCCTCGACCCCCTCATGCAGGACGGCCGGCGGGTCATCGAACCGCTCGACGAGGTCCAGCGGCGGCGGGTCGACACCGAGGACGCCGCCCTACAGGAAGCGCCGTTTTCGACCCAGCATGGCCTCGATTCGGGGACCATCAACCCGACGACGTTCACGAACGGCCTCGTGCTCGACGTCGCGCAGGCGGCGATGGCGTCGGTTCCCTCGGACCTCGAACTCCACCGGGCGCGGTCGGTGGTGACGACGGTCCACTCCAACGACGCGACGGTCGACTGCGGCGAGGACGACTGGACGATGTTCGACCGCGGCTACTCCCGGGGGCGCATCATTCAGGCCCCGCGAGTGAACCGCTACGAGGAGGCGGTCGTCCACGCGCTGTCGCTGTATCTCGCCGAGGCCAAACACGCCCAGATGCAGTCGGCGGTGGTCGACGACCTCCTGATTCTGGACGGTCCCATCTACCCCAAGGGCCTGCTCGTCTGGAGCGACCGCCACCCCGAACTGGCGGATTTGCTGGTCGAGGAGAAACTCCCGAGACGGGTCGTCGCGGCCTATATCGACCTCGTCGAGGAGTTTGCCGAGCGCGGCGTCCCGCTCATCGGCTTCGTCAAGAACAGCGGCTCGAAGGCGATTATTCAGGCGGTTCGGGAGGCCGAGCGCGCGCCGTGGGTCGACGATTCGGCCTTCTTCACGCGCGTGCTGGAGCGGACCGACGACGACGGCGAGACGGTGACCGGCGACCTCACCTATACCAACTGGTTCGTCTCCCGGGGCGGCGTCGACCAGCCGATGTCGACCGACGGCGACGCGTTGGGAATCGACCGCGAGCGGGACGTCGAGGACTACGAGGTGACGTTCTTCTGTGTTTTCGACCCGCGCAAGGAGCAACTCTACCGCATCGAGGCGCCCGCGGTCTTCACCCGCGACGAGGAGTTACGGGAGGCGCTGACGATGCAGGTGCTCCGGGACGTCGCCCACGAGAAGGGCCCGCCGATGGCCGTGGCTAAAGCCGACGAACTGGCGCGAATCAGTCGCGAGGAGAAAGCCGCACTGGGGCGGGCCATCGAGGAGCAACTCGACGCCGAGCGCGACCGCAGTTACGACGAGGAGCGGTGGGGACTGGTCACGTAGTTATTCGGCCCAGTCGGGGTTCGGCCGCGGCGGCGCGAAGATATCGACCCCACGGACGACCGTCTCGCCGCGGTTTTCGGCGGCGTGGGGTTCGTCGCCGGGAATCGTAAAGGATTCTCCCGGTCCGACGACCGTCTCCTCGCCGTCGGGGCCGATGAACGTCAACTCGCCCTCGTAGACGAACCCCGTCTGTTCGTGGTGGTGGTCGTGTTCCGGGACGTTCGCGCCCGGTTCGATTTCGAAGGCCTGAATGCTCGTCTTCTCGCCGGTCGCCAACTGCGTGAGGTGTACCTTTTCGACTGCTTCGACCGATTCGCGGTCCGAGAGTCCGACGCGTTCCATACCGGGAGGTGGGCGGCGATAATCTTGAGCGTTCCCCACGGCAGTAACACCCGTCGGGCGGTCGACGTGGGTTTTTATTCGACGACGACGAATCCCGGCGTATGTATTCGGTCGTCGGTTGCAAGGAGTGCCACGCGCTGTGGGTCGTCGAGGGGCGCCCGGAGACGACGAACTGTCCCCGCTGTGAGAAGCGCCACAAGTTCGCGAAACTGAAGGCCTTCGCCGAGACCGAGACCTCCGATGCCGCCGCCCGCGTCCGCAGTTCGATGCTCGCCAAGCGCGCCGACGACGGGGAGTTCGTCGACCCCGCCGAAATCGACCTCGACGGCGTCGGCATCAGCGACGAGGAGTTCCTGACCGCCTCCGGACTGGATACCGACGAGGTCGCTGCAGCCGGCGAACGCGCGGAGGGCGGAGGTGGCGGCTCCCGGAGCCGCAAGCAAATCGTCCGCGACGCCCTCGAAGAACTCGATGAGCCGACGACCGAGGACGTGGTCGCCTACGCCGAAGAGGCGGGCGTCCCGGAATCCTATGTCGAACGCGCCCTCGAAAAACTCAAGCGGGCCGGCGAGGTGACCGAATCCGGCGGCGTCTACCGACCGCTCTGAGGTCCACCGCGGCGAGACGGTTGGGCTTTTAGCCGGCCGTACTGAGACCCCAGTATGAATCGCGACCCTGCGGATTACAGCCGGTTGCTCGTTCTGTTGGTGTTCGTGCCGCTCCTGTTGGCGGATTTGGCGTTCGGCCTGCCCGACGGCGCCTTTGCCGGCGTGGGTGCGCTCGTCTTCGTCGTCGCTGCGGGCATCCACCTCTACGGCGGCGAACGGCAGGCGGCGGTCGGGTGGCTGCTGTTCGGCGCTGCGTTGGGATTGGTCGGTCTCGTGGACGTTCAGCAGGACACGCTGTACCTCTTTGCAGTCGGCGTGCTGTTCGTCGCGGGGCTATTCGCGCTCGGAAGCCAGCGCGTTGCGGACCGATTGGAAGACCAGTAACGGGTCGGGCTTTATCGGCCGAGTTCCTCGTGAGCGCTCGCGAGGTGGTCGGACGCAAGCGCGCCGAGCAGGGAGAGTTCGCCACCGAGGGCTGCGGTGGCGATGACTTCCGCGAGCGCGTCGGCATTCGACCCGGCGGGGTCGCCGCCACCGGAGACGCCGACGACGTCGAGTGCCTCGGCCTGCGTCGGGAGTTTGGTGCCGCCGCCGACGGTGCCGACTTCCAGCGACGAGAAGGTGATGCTGGCATAGAGGTCGCCATCGCGGACGTCGGCGGTCGTGATGGCGTTGCTGCCCTCGACGACCTGTGCGATGTCCTGGCCGGTCGCGAGGAAGGCGGCGGCGACGGTGTTGGCGGCGTGGGCGTTGAAGCCGAGCGCGCCCGCCTTCGCGGAACCGACGAGGTTCTTGCGCGTGTTAGCCTCGACGATGGCCTCCGGCGTCGTCTTGAAGTAGCTCTCGACGGTTTCTCGCGGAATCTCGATGTCAGCCGCCACCGTCCGCCCGCGGCCCTCCACGCTGTTGATTGCGGCGGGTTTCTTGTCGGAACAGAGGTTGCCCGACAGCGCGACGAGTTCGGCGGGCGTTCGGTCGGTGACGACCTCACAGGCCTCTTCAGTGGCGATTGTGGCCATGTTCATCCCCATCGCGTCCTTGGTGTCGTAGGCAAAGCGGAGGAAGACGTTGTCGCCGACGACGTAGGGCGTCACGTCGCGCAACTCGCCGTGGCTGGTCGTCGATTCGGCTGCGGCGGCGAGTTTGTCGACGTTTGCGCGGACCCACGAGGCGACTTCGCTGGCTTCGCCGACGTCCTCGACGCGGAAGACCGGTGCGCGCGTCATGGCGTTTTTGAGGACGCGCGCGGTCGCGCCGTCGGCGGCCCGAATCGCGGCACAGCCACGGTTCACCGAGGCGACGAGCGCGCCTTCGGTCGTCGCCAGCGGGAGGAACTTCGAGCCCTCGACGGCCCCGCCGTCGATGCGGATGGGGCCGACGATGCCCATCGGAACCTGCGCGGCGCCGACCATGTTCTCGATGTTCGGGTTGGCGTCCGCGGCGTCGAAAGTATAGGCGCCGATGGCATCAAGGTCGGCCTCGGTGCGCTCGACGAGGAGGCGGCGGCGGGCGTCGGCGGCCGTTTCGGCGTCGGCGTGCTGTTCGAGTTCGTGTAGCCGCAACTCGCCGTTCTGGACGGCGTCGACGAGTTCCTGAGTGTCCATATCGGCGGGTAGTGGGGCGATGACTAAGGGTTTCCGTCCCGCGGCCGGCCCGCCAGCGGCGGGATTGAAGGCGATGGCGTCCGGCGTTCCCGGTATGACAGACGCCGCGGATCGGATTTTTACGAACGCCGAGGTACATACGCTGGCCGACCCCGACGAGACGTACGAGGCGGTCGCCGTCCGCGATGGCCGCGTCCTCCGGGTCGACTCCGCCTACGAAATCGAATTTCTGGAGGGCGTCGACACCGATATCGTCGACTGCGAGGGTGGCGTCCTCCTGCCGGGATTCATCGACGCCCACACGCACATGGAGGTGGTCGGCCGGCGACTCGTCCACGCCGACCTCGGGGGAGCCGAGAGCCGCGCGGAAGCCCTCGACCGACTCCGCGAGACGCCCGACGAGGAGTGGGTCCTCGGCTACGGCTACGACGAATCGACCTGGGACGACGACCGCTATCTCACCCGCGAGGAACTGGACGGCGTCTCCGAGGACAAGCCCGTCGTCGCTTTCCGCGAGGACCTGCATACGGCCTCGGTCAACTCCGTCGTCCTCGACCGCTATGCAGCGGACCTCCCGGAGGAAGACGTCGAGTACGCGGACGGCGACCCGACCGGCGTCGTCACCGAGGACGCCGCCGAATTCCTGCGGATGGAGACCGCACCGGACCGCGAGGAGACGCGCGAACTCATCGCGGCTGCCCGCGACCACGCCCACGAACTCGGGATTACGGGCGTCCACGACATGGTCCGACAGTCCGATGCACCCGCGGCCTACCGCGAACTGGCCGTCGCCGACGACCTCGACTTGCGGGTACGCCTCTACTACTGGGCTGACCACCTCGATGCCGTCGAGGAGACCGGTCTCGTCACCAACCACGGCGGCGAATTCGTCGAGGTAGGTGGCATCAAGACCTTCACTGACGGCTCGCTGGGCGCCTTGACGGCGAAACTCTCCGAGCCCTACGCCGACGGCGAGGGGACGGGCGAGTGGGTTGTCGACCCCGAGGAGTTGGCCGATATTGCCGAACGAGCCGACGACCTCGGGATGCAACTGGCGGTGCACGCCATCGGTGACGAGGCTATCGAGGTGACCCTCGAAACGCTGCCCGACGACCCCCAGTCGCGACACCGAATCGAACACGCCGAACTCCTGCCGGCGGACCTCGAGGACTTCGACGCCGTCGCCTCGATGCAACCCAACTTCCTGCGATGGGCCCGCGAGGACGGTCTTTACGAGAAGCGGCTTGGTCCCGACCGGACTGCCGACTCGAACCGGTTCTCGGACATCCTCGACGCCGACGTGCCGCTCGCCTTCGGCAGCGACTGCATGCCGGTCGACCCGCTCTACGGAATACAGGAAACCGTCACCGCTCCCGTCGAGAGCCAGCGACTGTCGGTGACCGAGGCGCTCCGTGCGTACACGTCCGGGGCGGCCTACGCCGGCCACGACGAGGACCGATTCGGGACCATCGAGGAAGGCAAGGCCGCTGACTTCGTCGTCCTCGATAAGTCGCCGTGGGACGTTGATCCGGAGGACATCGCCGATATCGACGTGGCGATGACCGTCGTCGACGGCGACGTCGTCTACGGGAGCGAGTGATTCCCGATGTTACCGACGGCAACGCAGGTCGCGCTCGTCGTGGCGCTGGCCGTCGCGTTCGTCTCCATCTGGTATTTCGAGGGCCGAGGCCGGTGGCGGTCGCTGGTCTCGGACCGATTCATCCGCGGTGTGCCGTGGGGGACGTTCGTCGTCGTCGGCATCGTCGTCGCCTTCTACCTGTTCGCACAGGGCGGACTGCGGAACTGGGATTCGCCGGTCATCTACCCCTTCGTCACCTGGTCGTACCTCTACCCGACCGGTCTGCTTACGGCGGGCATCGCCCACGGGAGCCCGGCCCATATCATCTCGAACATGACGGCGACGCTGGCGCTGGCACCCATCGCCGAGTACGCCTGGGGCCACTACGCGCCCTCCCGGCGCGACGAGTACGCGCGGCCGGCCGAGGGCGTCCTCGCGAATCCGTGGGTGCGGGCCGTCGTCGTCTTCCCGGCCGTCCTGCTCGCGGCGGCGTTTCTCACGTCGTTTTTCTCGCTGGGGCCGGGCCTCGGCTTCTCCGGTGCCGTCTTCGCCATCGCCGGGTTCGCGGTGGTGAACTACCCCGTTTCGACGGTCATCGCCGTCGTCGTCGGGGGCGTGTTGCGAACGCTCTATACGGCGTTTGCGACGCCCATCGTGCATGCGACGGTCGAATCCGGCGCACCCTCGCCGCCCGCGTGGGCGGGCATCGGCTTTCAGGCACACATGCTCGGGTTCCTGCTCGGCGTGGTGGCCGGCGCCGCCTTGCTGTGGTGGCGTGACCGCCAGCCATCGGCCGAGCGGGTGTTCTTCGGAACGTTCCTGTTAGCCATCGCGCAGACGCTGTGGCTGGTCGTCTGGGTCGACGGGGAGGTGTACACCCTCTATCGAGGGGCCGGTGTGGCCTTCGTCGCGCTGCTGACGATGGCGGTCACCGTCGCCGCAGCGGGGAGTCGAAAGCCGTTGCCGCGGCCGTTCTCGGAGTTCGGGTGGGTTCCATCGCGGCGCCAACTGGCGCTGGTGTGGCTCGGCGTGCTCTCGTTTTTAAGTGCAGGGACTATCGCCGGTCTCGCAGTCGAGGGCGACCCGCTGTGGTGGGCGGCGGGAATCCTCGTCCCGCTCGCGGTGCTTTCGATACCGGCGGTGGTCGCACTGCTGCCGGAGCGGTGGCTCGGCGGACCGACCAGCGGCCGACAGGCCGGCGTCGTCATCGTCGTGGTCGTGACGCTGGCGGTCGCGCTGCCGAGCATTCCGCTCGGTCTCCTGACTGTCGATGCCGACAGCGCCCCCGATACGGACGGCGTCGACGTGCGCGATTACCACGTCACCTACGCCGAGAACGCGACGCCGGGTCAGGCGTCGCTCATCGACTGGGGCAACGAGACGACGTCGAACAATCAGACCGGCGTCATCATGGTGAGCGACGCCCGCGAGATGTGGACCATCGGGACCCGCGGTGCGGTGCTCGAACACGACGGCAACGACACCATCGTCGTCGGTGGCGTCGGCTGGCGGGAGGAAATCGAGGTCAACCGAACCGGCTGGGACGTCGTCGGCAACGACAGCGCCTACGCGGTCGATTTGACCGTCGACGGCGAGACGACTCGGTCCTTCGCCACCGAACCGAAACGGGCCACCGCGCGTATCGACAACCGAACCGTCGCGGTCGCGCCTCGGCCCGACGGCTTCGAGATACTGGCCTTCCACGACGACGAGCGGGCCGGAACCGCCATGATGCCGCCGGTCAACGAGAGCGTCCGCATCGACGGCGTCCGGTTCGAGACGCGGCCCGGTGAGGACGGCGACCGACTGGTGGCGACCCGCGGGGGCACCGAGATTCAGGTCGCCGAGCGGGAGTCCTACGCGTAGTCGACGCCGGCATCACCATCCCGATTTATAGGCGTTCCGCGCCTTTGTCGGTCCATGACTGACGAGACGGTATCCGACGAAGCGGACGCGTCGAACACGCCGTGGCGGGTCGGCCGCCTGCTGGTCGGCCTCGGCCTCGCGCTGCAGGCGTCGGAGGACTTCCGCGATATGGAGGGAACCATCGAGTACGCCGAATCGGCCGGCGTGCCCGAACCGGACGTGCTGGCGCCGCTGGCCTCGGTGTCGATGTTCCTCGGTGGGCTCGGTGTCGCGTTCTGGCGACTGCCACGGCTGTCGACGGCCGCCGTCACCGGATTTCTCGCCGTCGTGACCCCGACGATGCACGACTTCTGGAACGCCGACGAGGACAGCAAGGAGGGCGAACGCCTCGCCTTCTTCGGCAACCTCACCATGTTGGGCGCGGCGCTGGTCTTCCTCCGCGAAGCGTACCGCCGCGACTGACCGGCTGACGCGACCGTTTTTCCGGGGTTCCTACCTGTCGAACAGCCTGTGTCTCGCCGCTGATAGCTGCGAGAACTCGTCGACCGTTCTTCGTTATGAATCACTATAGTGGCAATATCTTCCTCGCCTGTCTCCTATTGAAGACAAAATTTTATCAAAGATGGGGTCCGTGGGCTAGGACAACCCAAGGTGCACAACTGATGCCCGAAATGGAGACGGTCGACCTCGAGACGGACCTGAGCCTCTTCAAGTACGACAACCTAGAGCAACTTCCACCTGCGTATCGGGAGTTGAGCGAAGAACAACGAACGGAGCGCATCGCGGCCGCCAAGGAGAAACTGGGCGAGGACGTGATTATCCTCGGCCACAACTACCAGCGCCGGGAAATCGTCGAACACGCCGACTTCATCGGCGATTCCTACGAATTGAGCCAGCGGGCCGCCAACGCCGACGCCGAGTACGTAATCTTCTGCGGCGTGACGTTCATGGCCGAATCGGCCGACATCATCACCGACGACGACCAGACGGTCATTCTGCCGTCGATGGAGGCCTCCTGTCCGATGGCGGGGATGGCCGAGGCGCTGCAGGTCGACGCCGCGTGGGCCGAACTCAACGCGGCCGCGGACGATGACTCGAACATCATCCCGATTACGTACATGAACAGCTATGCCGACCTGAAGGCCTTCTGTGCCGAACAGGGCGGCCTCGTCTGTACCTCCTCGAACGCCCACAAGGCCTTCGAGTACGCCTTCGAGCGCGGTGACAAGGTGCTCTTCCTGCCCGACAAACACCTCGGGGGGAACACGGCCCACCGCCTCGATATGGAAGACGCAACGGCTGAATGGGACCCGTGGGACCCCGAATCGAAGGACGCCGACGAGGTGGCCGACGCCGATATCATCCTCTGGGACGGCTACTGTCAGGTCCACGAGCGCTTCACGGAGCAGCACGTTGAGGACATCCGCGCCGACCACGACGACGCCAACGTCATCGTCCACCCCGAGTGTCGCCGCGAAGTCGTCGAAGCCGCCGACGTGGCAGGGTCGACCTCGACCATCTGTGAGACGGTCGAAAACGCCGACCCCGGCGAGACGTGGGCCATCGGCACCGAGATTCACCTCACTAACCACCTCCAGCGGTGGCATCCCGAGGTGAACGTCCTTCCGCTGTGCGGCGACGCCTGTATGGATTGTAACGCCATGCGGCAGGTCGACCCGAACTACCTGACGTGGGTGCTGGAGGAACTGGTCGACGGCAACGAACGCAACGTCATCGAGGTCGCGCCGCGCGAGAAGGACCTCGCGGAACTGGCGCTGGAACGGATGCTGGAGGTCTAACCATGCAGGAACGGACTACCGACCTACTGGTCGTCGGCAGCGGCGTCGCGGGCTGTGCGGCCGCGCTGGCCGGCGCACGGGCGGGCGCCGACGTGACGCTCGCGACGAAAGCCAGCCGGCCCGAGGATTCGACCTCGTACTGGGCGCAGGGTGGCGTCGCGGTCTCTCGGGGCGACCCCGAGGCGTTCAAGCAGGACATCATCGAGGCCAGCGACGGGATTGCGGACCCCGAAGCGGTCGACGTCCTCGTTTCGGAGGCCGACGAAGCCGTTCGGGACGTGTTCGTCGACACCCTTGACGTCGATTTCGACGAAAACGGCGATGGCCCCGACTACTGTCAGGAAGCCGCCCACAGCGAGGCGCGCATCCTCCACGTCGACGCCTCGACGGGCAAGCACGTGCTGGCACCGTTCCTGAACCACCTGCAGGGCCACGAGCGCGTCGAGGTACTGGAGGACACCGCGGCGCTCGAACTCCTGACTCACGAGGGGCGAGTCCACGGTGCGATGCTGGAACGCGACGGCGACTGGGCGCCCTGCTATGCTGGCGCGACGGTACTCGCGACCGGCGGTATCGGTGCGTGCTATCAGCGCTCAACGAACCCGCCGACAGCGACCGGTGACGGCATCGCGATGTCTGCCCTCGCTGGCGCGGACGTCGAGGACATGGAGTACGTGCAGTTCCATCCGACTGCTTTCGCTGGTGGGGACGAGGATGCCGGCCAAGGCACCTTCCTTCTCAGCGAGGCCATCCGCGGCGAGGGCGCGCTCCTCCGAAACGCCAACGACGAACGGTTCATGCCCGACTACCACGAGGACGCCGAACTCGCGCCGCGTGACGTGGTCGCCCGCGCGGTGAAGGCCGAACGCGAACGTACCGGCGAAGTGACGCTGGACGTCTCGCCGCTGGATTTCGAGGGCGAGTTCCCGGACCTCCACGCCGAATGTGAGAATCGGGGCGTCGACCCCACCGACGGGATTCCGGTCGCGCCCGCCGAGCACTTCCTCTGTGGCGGCATCGATGTCGACACTAAGGGTCGGTCCTCGCTGGACCGGCTCTTCGCGGTCGGCGAGTGTGCCCGAACTGGTGTTCACGGCGCGAACCGGCTGGCCTCGACCAGCCTGCTGGAAGCGCTCGTGTTCGGACTTCGGGTGGGGGAGGCCGCCGCCGGCTTCGATGCCGAACGCGTCGAGGCGCCCGAGTTGCTCGATAGCGATCCCGACCTGCCGGAGAGCTTCGCGGCCGAGAAGTTCGTCCGTCTGCGCCGGGTACTGGACGAGTTCGTCGGCATCGAACGCACGCCGGAGGACCTCTCGCGTGCCGCGGGCGTCCTCCGGCGGCTGAAGGGCGAAATCGACGCCTACACCCGAACCCGGACGAGTCGCTCGCTGTACGAACTCCGGAGCGCCTGCGTGAGCGCGCTGCTGGTGACCCGTGCGGCCGCCGAGAACGGCACCTCGCGGGGCTGTCACCACATCGCCGAGGAGGGGACCACCGTTGACGCTGATTGAGCAGTCGCAGATCGAACGTTGGCTCCGGGAGGACGTGGGTCACCACGACGTGACGAACGAGGTACCCGGGGAGACGGACGGCCGACTCGTCGCCAAGGAATCGGGCGTTGTCGCCGGCCTCGATGCCGCCGAAGCGGTCTTCGACTACCTCGGCGTTGACGTCGACGAGTGTGTCGAGGCTGGCCAGCGTATCGAGGCGGGCGACGCCGTGCTTCGAGTCGACGGCCCTACCGCCGACGTCCTCCGAGGCGAGCGTGTCGCGGTGAACATCGCCGGGCACGCTTCCGGCATCGCGACGAAGACGCGGAGAGCCGTCGATGCTGCACGGGAGGTGTCGGATTCAGTCGATATCGCCGGCACTCGAAAGACCACACCCGGCCTCCGCGGCGTCGAGAAACGCGCTCTCGTCGCCGGCGGCGGCGACACTCATCGGCTTGACCTCTCGCATATGGTGATGGTCAAAGACAACCACGTCGCCGAGATGGGGATGGAGGCGGCCGTCGCGCGGTTCCGCGAGCGGGCGTCCTTCGCGACGAAAATCGAGGTCGAAGTCGAACGGCCCGAGCGAGCGGTCGATGCCGCCGAGGCCGGCGCCGATATCGTCCTTCTAGATAACATGACGCCGGCAGAAGTCGAGCGGGCCGTCGCGACACTTCCGGAGGAGACGCTTGCCGAAGCAAGCGGTGGGATTACTGTTGAGGACATTCCCGACTACGCGGCGACGGGTGTCGACGTCATCTCGATGGGTAGTTTGACCCACAGCGCGCCGACGCTGGATTACTCCTTCCGGACCGGCGCCGAGTGATTATTCGAGCAGGCTTTCGCCAGTCATCGCCCCGGGTTTCTCGACGTCGATGAGCGATAGTAGTGTCGGTGCGATATCAGCGAGAGTTCCACCTTCTCGGACCCGCTGGTCGCCGTCGCTGCCGTCGGAGGCAACGTAGATGAACGGGACGGGATTGGTGGTGTGGGCCGTGTGCGGGTCCTCCGCTGTACCCATGTCGTCGGCGTTGCCGTGGTCGGCGGTCACGAGCAGGTGGCCGCCCGCGTCTCGGACGGCCGTTTCGAGCCGCGCGAGTTGTGCGTCGACGGCCTCGACGGCTGCCTTGGCCGCCTCGAAATCGCCCGTGTGGCCGACCATGTCGGGGTTGGCGTAATTGAGCACGAGCACGTCGGGGTCGTGGCTCTCGATACGGCCGATGGCGGTGTCGGTGAGTTCCTCGGCGGACATCGCCGGCTGTTTGTCGTAGGTCGCCACGTCCGGGCTGTCGACGATTTCGCGATGCTCGCCGTCGAATTCCACCTCGCGGCCGCCGTTGAGGAAGTAGGTGACGTGGGCGTATTTCTCGGATTCGGCCATCCGCAACTGGGTGAGATTCTCCGCCGCGAGGACTTCGCCCAGGGTGTTTTCTGGCTCCAGCGGCGGGTAGGCGACGGGCAGGTCAAACGTCTTGTCGTACTCCGTCATCGTCACGAGTTCGATTTCCGGCGGTGAGGTGTCGAACTCCCAGACGGGGTCGATGTCCGCGAGCATCCGCACGAGTTGGCGCGCGCGGTCCGCACGGAAGTTGAAGAAGACGACCGAATCGCTGTCTTCGAGTGCCGGCCGGTCGGCAACGAGCGTCGGTTCGACGTATTCGTCGGTGTCGCCGCGCTCGTAGGAGGCTTCGACGGCTTCGACGGCCGAGTCGGCTTCGTGTGGCGCCTCGCGATTGACGATGGCGTCGTAGGCGCGCTTCGTCCGCTCCCAGTTCTGGTCGCGGTCCATCGCGTAGTAGCGGCCACAGACCGTCGCGACGTCACCCGTCCCGGCCTCGTCGACGACGGACGCCAGTTCCGAGAGGTAGCCTGCGCCGCCTTTCGGTGCCGTATCGCGGCCGTCGGTGAAGGCGTGGGTGACCGCGTCGACGCCCTGCTCGGCGGCGAGTTCGATGAGCGCGTGGAGGTGTTCCTGATGGGAGTGGACGCCGCCGTCGCTGACCAGCCCCATGAAGTGGACGCGGCCGTCGTTGTCGTCGGCGTGCTGTAGGGCGCCGCTGATGGCCTCGTTGTCCGCGAAGGCGTCGGCGGCGATGTCGTCGGTGATGCGGGTCGATTCCTGCTTGACGACGCGGCCCGAGCCGATATTTAAGTGGCCGACTTCGCTGTTGCCCATCTGTCCTTCCGGCAGTCCGACCCGCCGGCCGTGGGTTTCGAGCGTTCCGAAGGCGCCCGTCTCGCGCAAGCGGTCGAAGGTCGGCGTCTCGGCGGCGGCGACGGCGTCGGATTCGTCGCCGTCTCCGAGGCCCCACCCGTCGAGAATGACCAGCGCTGCTCTCATTATCTAAAGGGAGCCCGTCCCCGCACAAGGCCGTGTCGGTGTCTAGGTGGAGAGGATTCGTTACTCAATAACCACTATTCAAAAGGGACCACAACCGCCTCCGAAGCCCTCGGCCGGCTACGGTCGCGCGCCCCACGCTGCGCGCCTCGTCGCTTACTTCGTTCGCTCCTACGGTGCTTGCGGGGTCGTGCTTCCCGTACCCGCCCTCGCCCTTCGATTCCACCAGGTACGGCAACCGCGCCACAAGCCTCCCCAGCCGACTCTCTCAGCCTCGCTACCGCTCGGCTTCGGTCGTCCCTCGCGCGCTGGCTGGCCTGACCGCCGCTCACGAACGCGTTCGCGGCGGTCGGCCAGCGCGCCGAGGGCTTTCCGGCTGTTTGCGGTCACGCAGTCGCCACGCTCGGTTTATAAATAATCGAGAGAAAAGTCGATTCAAAATCATAGTGGCGGGGTGTCTCGGAAACGTTTTCCCGCGGCCGCCGATACTGACTGGCATGGACTTGCGGGTCATCGGCGTCCTGCTGCTCGTGCCGCTGCTGGACGTCATGCTGCTGGTCGTGTTGGCGACGCGTCTCGGACCGGCGGTGACCGTGGCGCTGGTCGTGTTGACTGCCTTCATCGGCCTGCTGTTGGTTCGAGCGGAGGGGCGCCACACGCTCGGGCGCTTGCAGGCGAAAGTCGCCGAAGGGTCCCCGCCGACGAACGAACTGCTGGACGGAGCCCTGCTTCTCATCGCCGGTGCGCTGATGCTCACCCCCGGCCTCGTGACGGACCTCGTCGGCCTGCTGTTCGTGCTGCCGCCGACCCGCTACCCGATTCGCGTCGCCGTCAAGAAGTACGTCGTCACGCCCTACGTCGACGCCAAAACCGGTGGATTCGCCACGGGGAACGTCTATATGGGCGGCTTCCCGAACGACGGTGGCGATAGCGACCCACGCGGCGAGGAGTTCTTCAAACAGGGCGACGGCGGCGCGGTCGATATGGACGACGACGCGTACGAATTCAGCGACGCGGACGACGATACTGGGTCGGATGACGGGTTCACCGACGTCCGGTTCGACGAGGAGTCGGACGACGAGGACCCGCGCGAACCGTAACCGTGGGACGGCGCGCCGAAGGACGACCGAAAAGAAACGTTTAAACAAGTGTCCGCATTACGATGAACTGCGCTGACCTAGGGCCAATAGCTCAGCTAGGTATGAGCGCTCGGCTGATAACCGGGAGGTCCTCGGTTCAAATCCGAGTTGGCCCACTCCCGGCGTGGGCGGCCTTTGGCTGTCCCGCATAGTGGGCTGAACTCCCGTCAGCGCCCAACTTTCGTTGCTTCAACTTTTGATAAGATGCTTCTGTAGTCGGTGAGTTGAACCGAGAAATCCACGCGCCCCTACAACGTCTTCGGGTTTGATTAGTTGAACTGCTAAAAAGCCAATTTGCAGAGTTATTTGTTTAGCTGTGGACGGACATAGGCCTCATATACCGCTACGAAGGTAACAGCGCCAGCCACTTGGCCTAATAGTGTCAGGCTTCTAATCCCTAATTCTGCAACTTGGAGCAGAAAGAGAATAAAAGCGAAGGCCCCAATAGCTTCGATTCCCCGATTCCAAATCCGAGTGAGCAAGTCCTCTGCGGTCGTATCTTCGCTCATTAGCGCTGAACTTTGATGGAATTGGAGGTCTTTCAATTGTTTCTGTAATGCCATAATCGTCTTCTCAGATTCCTTATAACGACCGCGCCAATAATCCGCCTCATTTTCAACATCGGTCGGAGCATCATCCTCAGAAGGGACGCGACCCATTGTCATCATCTTCGTCTGATTCTTCCACCAGTCCGAAGGCTCCTCACGTTGGCCCGTCTCCTCATCTTCACTCATAGACGCGGATATATCTCCTTAGTTTAATAATTGTTTAGGTTATAATTATATATCATCTAAGTAATCTCTACGCTGTTCTGCCTTCTCCTCTTCAGTTCGTCGGTCGTAGTGCTTTTCAAGCACATCGAGGCTCACGTTCATCCGATCACCAACGATTTTCTCGGGAACATCCTCGGAGAGATGGTGCGTGATTGAACCACGCCGAATGGCGTGGGGACTCACACTTGACGGGCACTTACTGGCTTTATTCGTCTCCATCGCCTCACACGTCGCCTTCTGTCGTCCATGCGGGCAATCTCCGGTATAGATACAAGGACGACTGATTCGGTAGATGCTATCCCGTAAGGAAGTCTTCGCGGGTCGTCCTTCGGAAGTGGTGAACAACGGCTTTCGACCAGAATTATCCTCGGCCTCGATGCGATGATACTGGAGGTAGGCATCCAGCGCATCACAAACTTCAGCGTTCAACGTGACGACTCGTTCCCCGTCTTCCTTGTTTTTCAGCCGAGTATCTGACTCAGGACGGTGGTGCAACTCGATTGTCTGGTCTTCGGGATTGTAGTCTGCGAGGTCGATGCTATGAGCCGCACCGATTCGCATTCCTGTGAGCCAAAGTACTTCCACAAGGGCGTGGGTGCGAGTTCCGAACTCGAATTGTCGGAGATAGTCTATCAATTGTTCCGCAGCCTCCGAATCGAGCATCGCGTCACGCCGGTCTTCCGTCTTCGAGAGTGAGGGAAGCAGTATCTTGTCGTGTAGTCCCTCCTCTACGGCGTCGATGTTTGCACACCAGTTGATGAATACCCGAAGGGTAGAGAGCTGAGTGACGAGCGTGACGTTATTAAGATCACCATCGTCCCGACGCCACATCTTGTATCGCTGTAAGTCGCGTCCCGACAGCCCGTTCAAATTCTCTATCTCCTCGACCTCTTCGCACCAATGAATGAAGTGTTTGAGCCGGTAGTGGTGTGCTTGAATCGTATTTGTTGATACCTCGCTTTCCCGCTGGGAAAGATACATCTCCTTAGCTTCAGCTGGACGAATCGGTTCCAGGTTGTTTTTGTTGGTCATCGGTTTTCTTCCTGTAATCACAGGACGTGGGGGGCTGGCCCCAGGCCAATACGTTCCGATGAGCGTCGGCAGATAACCATATGTGCGGTAGAGGGAGAGTCTTGTATTCGGGCAGTTCAAGCCTTCTATCCCTCGTCCTCGGTTTCAAATCCGAGTTGGCCCACTCCCGGTCCGAACGGTCTTTGGCCGTCGGGCATAGTGGGCTGAACTCCCGTCAGCGTATCACTTTCGCTGTTCCAATTTTCCATAGCGGTGGCTCCGAGCACCGTTTGATATCGTCCGCGTAAAATCAATCTCGCAACGCCGTCGCCCGTTCCGTCAGAACGTGTAGGCGAGCATCACTTCGTCGACGTATTCGTCGCCGATGCTGTAGTGGTCCTTGCGGATGCCTTCGGTGTCCCAGCCGCGTGATTCCAGGAACGCGACGGCTTCGTCGTTGGTGGTCGGCACGCTGTTGTAGACTTTCCGATAGCCGTTGGCTTCGGCCCAGTCGAGGGCCCGTTCCATGAGTTTGGTGCCGATTCCGTGGTCCTGATAGTCGCTTTTGACGCCGACGGTCAACTGGGCGGTACTCTGGAGTTTGTCGAGTTGGGGCAAATCGAGATGCGACCAGCCGACCACCTCGCCGTCGACCGCCGCGACGAAGAAGACGCGGGATTCGACCTTGTTGTGCCGGGTGACCGTATCCTCGTAGAGCAGTTGTTCGGCGATGGATTCGGCGACGATGTAGGTATCCTCGGCGGTGACGTCCCGAATCGCGTCGACGAGGCCCTCGAAATCCGACTGCTGGGCGGGGCGAATGACGTACTCGAAGTCGTCGGCGTCGTAGGCCTCCACGGAGCCGACATCGAGTGCGACTTCCAGCGTGCCGCCGTCGTCTTCGAGGTAGCCGCGACTCTTCAGCCGTTCGAGGGCGTCCTGAAACTCGTCGGGGTCCAGCGACGTCACCTCGCGGACGCGGTGGCGGGCGGCCGTCCCGTGCCGTTCGACGTACCGATAGATTTCCTCGCCGGCCTCCGATTCGAACGTCGGCCGTTCGCTCGTTTCCATGGTTGGTCACAAGAGGCGAACCCCCTTTAGGTCTTGTTGCGCGCGAACGATTCGCCGGGAGAAATGGGGCTTCGACAGTCGGTCGACGATTAGCCGAAAACGGTGGGGCCGGCGGAAACGCCGGCTGCCCGAGGTGTGAGGTGAGATGCCGGGAACGACCCGGCCCGCGACCGTTGCGTCGGCGACAGCCCTGACCGGCCGCGTGCGTATTCACCGCGAGCGCACCGCCTATTCGTGCGTCCGCGGTATCGGCGCGTTTGTGCATCGGCTAATAAAAGTTGCCCAGACCGACCTGACGGCACCTTCGAACCAACCCGCGCTGCTGCTCTCAGGGGTCCATCGAGTCCCCCGTCCGACTCCGTCACGGCTTTGCCGCCGCGTCGCTCGGGTCCGATATGGACCTCCGTATCGCCACCCGGTCGGACGCCGAGGCCATCGCGTCCATCTATCGCCCCTACGTCGAGGAGACGGCGATTACCTTCGAGGAGACGCCGCCGGACGCCGAGACGATTGCGGACCGCATCGCCGACACCGTCGAGACGTATCCGTGGTTCGTCGCCGAGCGCGACGGCGAGGTGGTCGGCTACGCCTACGGCGGCAAACTCCGAAAGCGCGCGGCCTACCGCTGGGTCGTCGAACTCTCGGTGTACGTCGACCGCGAGCGTCGGCGCACCGGCGTCGGGTCGGCGCTCTATCGCGCGCTGCTGTCGACGCTCGAACAGCAGGGCTTTCAGAGCGCCTACGGCGTCGTTACCCTGCCGAACCCCGAAAGCGTCGCCTTCCACGAGGAACTGGGCTTCGAGCGGACGGCCTTCCTCCCCGAATCGGGCTACAAACTCGGTGAGTGGCACGATGTCGCGTGGTTCGAGCGCGCGCTCGGGGAGGGCCGCCCCGAGAACCCGACGGACCCGACGCCCTTCTCGGCGTGCCGCGACGCCGCGTGGCTGGATACCATCCTCGCGGATGTATCGGCCGGCGCGGAGTGAGGCGGGACGTGCCCACGCGTCGGACCGGCGCGAACCGGAAGCCCTGAACCGCTGGACGTTCTATGTGGAGTATGCCGCTTTCGAACGCCGATGCCGAGGGGTCGAGACTGCCGGGCTGGGCGGCGGGTGCCCTGTTGCTCGTCGGGACCGTCTCCGTCGCGGGAATCGCCGACTACCTGCTGACCAGCGCGGGCTTTGACCTCCTCGGCACGCTGGTGTGGGGCTTCTGCTATACCACGGCGCTTTTCGTCGTCTGGATGGTCTGGCTCCGCGATATCGAACTGACGGGGCCGACCGAGGGGCTGGACCGCGAGCGTTAAGCAAGAAGTGAACTGCCCGTGCCAGTCTCGCTCGTCTGATAACTCACATCTCTTGAAGGCGTGAAACTGGCCTCGCAAGAATTAAGAGCGAAACAACGCGATACCCGACAAGGATGTTCGAGCTCCCCCTGCAGCTAATCGACGACTTCCTGATGAACTATCACGTCGGTCACGCGCTGTTGCTCGCGTTCATCGGCGCGGTCGGCGCCGGCTTCGCCGTCAACCGCTCGGTCAAGGTCCTCGGCATTCAGTTCGCCCTGTTCGGCCTGCTTTTCATCGTCACACCGAGTACGATGATGCCGACCACGTTCCTCTATCTCGGTATCGGCCTCGCCGTTATCGGGCCCGTCATCGCTATTTCAGCCAAGGAGTAATCCCCGTCCAACTCCCCCGCCGACCGCTGTCGTCCCCGTAGCGTTCCTGCCTTCTCCCCTGCCGTCTCTCTCCCACCGTCCGTGTGCCGCTACTCGTCGGCGACGATTTCCTCGTAGCGCGCGCCCGTCTGTTTCAGCGTCGCCGTCGAGTAGAGCCGTTCGTGGCCGACGGGCAGGTACTCGTCGGCCAGTTCGTCGATTTTCGCGGCGACGGCCTCCGCATCGCGGCCGTGAATCATGGTAAAGAGGTTGTACGGCCACCCCTGTTCGGGCCGTCGCGGTCGGTGGTAGCACAGCGTCACATAGGGGAGTTTACCGACGACCTCGCCCCACTCGTCGAGGTGTTCGTCGGGCACGTCCCAGACGACCATGCAGTTGGCGTCGAAACCCGTGACGACGTGGTTGACGACACAGCCGATGCGCTTGATACAGCCGTCGGCCTGAAGCCGTTCGATGGCCGCCAGCACGTCCTCGACAGGGGCGTCGACGGCCGCAGCGACATCACGGTACGGCGTCTCCGAGAGAGGGAAGCCGTCCTGAATCTCCAGCAGGAGCGCCTTGTCGAGCGCCGAGAGGTCCGCGGCGGCCGTCTCGGAGATGCGGGTTGCCTCCACCTCGGTTTCGGCCAGCGACTCGCGGGCGAACCGGTCCGTATTGACCACCGGAAATTCGAGGTCGATGTAGAAGTCGGTCAGCATCGGGAGGTTCAGCACCTCACAGCCGGTCCGGGCCTCGATATCAGCTATAATCTCGTCGCGCGTCTCCAGCGACCCGGCAGTGACGACGAACCACATGTTCCACTCGTGGTCCCGCCGGTAGTTGTGGTTGACCTGCTGGTAGGAGTTGATGACCTCGGCTACTTCCTCGAAGCGCTCCTCGGGGGCGCTGACCGCGGCCAGCGTCGAGGCACCGATGACGGGCGGATTGAGGACGGGGCCGAACCGGCGGAAGATGCCCTCCTCGCGCAGTCGCTCGACGCGCCGGAGCGCCTCGGGTTCGGTGATGCCGAGGTCCTCGGCGACGCGTCGGAACGGCCGCTCCTCGATGGGGAAGCCGGACTGATAGCCGTCGATGAGGGCGGCGTCGACGTCGTCGAGGCCGGCGCGCCAGTCGTCGCCGTCGGCCGCGGGCGAACTCATTGCCCACTCTACGGAAGCGGGGGATTAGGATTCGTCGGTTTCGGCGGCCGTCGCCGGTGAACGTTCGTCTATCGACGCGGCCTCCCATCTGTCGTTCCGGAACGGAGCGATTTTTGTCGGAGCGACCCTGAGAACCGAGTATGGCAGTAGAGCAATCCTACGGCGAGTGGCCCCTCAAGCGGCTGATGACCGAAGTCGTCGGTTCCGGGCACAAATCGGCCGACGACATGACCCGCGAGCAGGCCGAAGAGGCTTTCCAGCGCATTCTGGACGACGAACCCGACCCGACGACGCTGGGTGCCTTCCTGCTGGCCAACCGCTGGAAGCGCAACACGCCCGAGGAGCTGGGCGCGTTCGTCGACGTGATGGCCGAGGGCGTCGACCACGCCGCCCCCGACTGCGACCCCGTCGACTGCGGCGCCAACTACGACGGCAAGGGCCGCAGCGCTATCTTCGGCGTCGGCGCCGGACTGGTCGCCGCCGCCGCAGGAACGCCCGTCGTCGCTCACTCCGGGGACCGCGTGCCGACCCAGAAGCAGGACGCCTACAAGCACGTCCTCGACGAGTTGGGCGTTCGCACTGACCTCTCGTCCGAGGAATCGGCCGATATGACCGACGAGGTCGGCTTCGGGTTCTACTACCAGCCGAACTTCGCCCCCGAGGTCGACGCGCTCGAGGACCGCCGCGAGGAGATGGGCGTTCGAACCTTCATCAACACCATCGAGACGCTGGCGAACCCCGCCGAGGCCTCGACGCATCTCGGCTCCTTCTACCATCTCCCCTACGCCAAGCGCATCATCGACACCTTCCAAGAGGCCGAAACGGCGACGGTCGACCGCGTCGTCATGTTCCAGGGGATGGAGGGCTACGACGACGTCCGCCCCGGGTCGACGAAGGTGGCCGTCTGGAACGAGGGCGAGGAGATGGACGACTTCGATATCGAGACGCCCGAGTACGGCATGGACTTCGAGGAAGAGGACCTCCACGTCGACGACGTGGCGGCCGACTCCGCCACGATTACCGAGGACGTCCTGACGGGCGAGCGCGACGACGAGTTCGCCGACGCTATCGCCGTCAACGCGGCCCTGCGAATCTACGCTGGCGGGGACGCGGAGGATATCGATGCCGGCCTCCAGCAGGCCCGTGAGGCCCTCGAAAGCGGTGCTGCGGCGGAGAAACTCGAGGAACTGCGGGACTTCTAAGGTTCCGACTCGCGCCGACTACTGCTCGGCGGTCGGCGCGTCGGCCGCACGCCGCAATTCGAAGCCATCGTACCCCTTCTCGCGAACCGTCTCACAGATGTCTCGGTACATCTCCAGACCGCCGGGGAAGGGCGTGAAGACGGTCGGTTTGTCGGGGACGTTCTCGCCGCGATACCACGAATCGGCCTCCGAGAAGAGCATCTGGTCGGCCAGCATGTTCGTCTGGGAGACCCACTGGGATTCGGATTCCTCGGTCGGTTCGATGTGGCTGTAGCCCTCGCTGTCCATGTACTCGATGCAGTCGGAAATCCACTCGACGTGCTGTTCGATGGCCATCGGCATGTTGGTCAGCACGGAGGGACTCTGCGGGCCGGTGATAGTGAACAGGTTCGGGAAACCATTGATACCGAGGCCGAGATACGTCTGTGGGCCCGCGGACCACTTTTCCTCCAGCGAGTGGCCGTTTCGCCCCTCGATGTCGAACGCGAGCAAGGCGCCGGTCATCGCATCGAAGCCGGTCGCGAAAACGACGATATCGAGGTCGTAGTGGTCGTCGGTCGTCCGGATGCCGTCGGCGGTGAATTCGGTTATCGGCGCCGAATCGACGTCGACCAGACTGACGTCCTCGCGGTTGTAGGTCCCGTAGTAGTCGTTGTAGTCCATCGGCGGCCGCTTGGATCCGTAAGGGTGGTCCGTCGGGACGAGTATCTCGGCGGTGTCGGGGTCGTCGACCGTCTCGCGAATCTTCGAACGGATGAACTCCGAGATTATCTCGTTCGTCTCCTCGTTGGAGAGGACGTGGCCGGGTTCGAAGGCGTGCAGAAAGCGGAAGCCGCCCTGTTGCCAGCGCTTCTCCAGAATCTCGTGAATCTCCTTCTCGGAGAGGCGTCGTGCGGAGTTCTCCTCGCTATCGAAGGGCATTCCGAGACGCGAGTATCGGGCCCGCTCCCAGATGTCGTCGTAGTTCGCCCGAATCTCTTCGTATTCGTCCTCCTCGAGCGGGCGGTTCCGTGCGGGGACCGCGTAGTTCGGCGTCCGCTGGAAAACGGTCAGGTGACCCGCACGTTCGGCGATTTCCGGAATGGTCTGGATACCCGTCGACCCGGTGCCGATGACGCCGACGCGCTTGCCATCGAAGTCGACGCCGCCGTCGGGCCAGCGACTCGTGTGATACCACTCGCCCGCGAACTCGTCGAGGCCGTCGAAGTCGGGCATGAACGGTTCGGAGAGACAGCCAACGGCGCTGATGAAGAAGCGCGTCGTCACCCGCTGGCCGTCGGCCGTCTCGACCTCCCAGAGGCCGGTCCCGTCGTCGAAGGTCGCCGCCGTCACCTCCGTCTCGAACTCGATATCGCGGCGCAAATCGAGGTGGTCGGCGGCGAAGTTGAGGTAGTCGAGGATTTCCGGCTGTTCGGGGTAGCGTTCGCTCCATTCCCACGACTCCAGCAGGTCGTCGTCGAAGGAATAACAGTAGATGTGGCTCTCGCTGTCGCAGCGAGCGCCCGGATACCGGTTCCAGTACCACGTCCCGCCGACGCCGTCGGCCTTCTCGTAGACGCGGACCGACAGCCCTAGTTCCCGCAGGCGATGCAGCATGTAGAGTCCGGAAAAGCCCGCCCCGACGACGACGGCGTCGACCTCGGGCGCGTCTCCGGCTTCGTGTTGGTCGTCAACAGACACCGAAATTCACCTGCCTTGTCTGTGGGCTATCGCCAGTTAAACTTGCTACCTGTCAAGCGAGGTAATAGGGTGCATCCGTCCCCGTCGCTTCCCCGTTGTTAGTCGTCGGTGAACTCCTCCGGCACGTCGAGTCCCTCCCACAGGCCCGAGAGGCTCTCGGGGGAGACGTCGCTCGACGGCGTGACGCTCCGCGGCGAGGGCCGAGAGACGGTCCGGACCGTCGTCGTCTCGACGGCCACCTGTTCGACCTGCGTCCGTGTGACTGGGTGCGGCCGGTACTCGTTGTTGATGTAGAGTTCCAGTTGATTGGTGAGGCGGTCGGGTTCGCCCTGTCCGGCCTGTGCCTGCACGAGTTCGTCGGCGGTGATTACGCCGCTGTTGCCCGGCGGGATGACGTCGCCCGCGGTGGCCTGCCACGTCGCCTCGTCGTCGGACTGCCAGCCGTCGGCGTCGAGCACCTGATTGTACGTCGCGCGGTTGCGCATGTCCATCGTCTCGACCTGCGTGCCGCCGAGCGGTCGGAACCGGCTCTTGTGGACCGGTTCGAGCCAGTGGGCGGGGTCGGGGCTCTCGAACTCGGCTTCGAGGGCTTCGGCCGTCTCCGACAGCGCCTCCCGAATCAACTCGTCGCGGCGGCCGTCGAACCACTCGTAGTCGGTGTCACCGCGGAGCGCGTCGATGAAGGTCACGTCGTTCCAGACGGTGCCGTGCGGGTCTGCGTGCCGGGAGATGGGTGGCTCCCAGTCGATGCTCGGGCCGTCCTCGTCGGGCGCGGTCGTGATATCGAAGACGCGTTCCTGGAGTCGCGAGCGCACCTCGTCGTAGATGGCGTGGCCGGGCTGGTCGTAGCGGTCGTCGCCGTCGGTGTACGGGATTTCATCGTTGCCGTCGTCGAACCAGTCGGCGTGGTCGTCGGCCCACCGCTGGAGGTACTCGCCCATCTCCCGAACCCGCTCGTCGTCGCTACCCTTCGCGGCGTCGGCGAGGAACGGCGAGGAGACGTGCGCCGAGGCGTCGTGGAGCGCCGCCAGATGGATGACTTCGGCGATGTCGTCGGCCGTCAGCGGGTTCTGTGCGGCCTGCGGCGGCTGATTGCCCTTCGCGTCGAGGCCCGCCGCCTCCCGGAGCAGGCGGTCGAGTTGCTCGACGCGGTGGATGGAGCCCCAGTTCTGTTCGTTGTCGCCGGCCCGCCAGTCCGGCGCGGGGCCGTTGTTCCAGTTGACGACGTAGCCGCGGTCGGGATTGCGGGCGTGGGTGCCCAACCCGAGGCCGACCTGCGTGCCGCGCCACGAATGGGTCGCGGGCGTCTGCGGGAAGCGGTAATCGGGGCCGTCCTCGCGGTCCGGTATCTTGCCGGTGTGGTAGTAGGCGATGTCGCCCGAATCGCTGATGACGTGGAAGTTGAACGTGAAGGGGAACTCCTCGATGCTGTTTTCGAACTCGTCGAGGTCACCGACTGCGGCGGTTTCGGCCCACAACTGGGAGCCGGGAACCTCCTCTTTGCGCGTGGTTTTGCGCTGACACCACGCGACGTTCGCCTCTGGATTCCACGCGATGACGGGCATCTCCGCGCCCTGCTCGACGACGTAGGCGACCTCCTGTTCGACGATGCGGGTTTCGGGGCTGCCGCCCAGCGCGGGCGAGACGGGGGAGGCGACGTGTTCCTCCCGTCGCGTCTCCATCTCGTGCCATTTGCCCTCCCACCTGTAGCGGTGTTTGTCGTCGGGGTCGAGTTCGACCGCGATGGTATCGACCATGTCGTCGCGGCCGGAGGTGACCGTCCACGCGAGGCCGTCTTCGTCCTCCCCCGAACCGTTCGTCCGCCCGACGACCATCGCGGGCGCGGCGGTGACGCCGATGCCGCTCATGTCGTAGCCCGCGCCGTGAAGCCCCACCTCGTAGGGGATAGGGGGCTTGAAAAAGCCCATCTGCGGGCCGCCGCCGAGCAGTGGCTGGCCGCTCTCGCTCAGTTCACCGGAGACGATGACGGCGTTGCTACCCCACTTGAAGCCGGACATGATACCCTGACCTTCCGCCCGCCCTTCGATGACGTCGTCGGGGAGCGACAGGTCGAGTTCGATACCCCACGGTTCGACGGCGTCGGGGTCGGCGGCTTCGAGGAAGCGCTGCTGTTCGTCGGGCAACTCCTCCCACGAGTCGGGGGCCGTTTCGCCGCCGTCGACGTTTAGGTCCTCGTCGGTCAGCGAGGTGTAGTGGTCGTCGGTCGTCTCCAGCCAGTTGAGGTCGGCGTAGGCGTCGAAGGCGTCGTCCCACGACCCGAGGTTCTCCTGCATCCGATAGAGGGTCTTCGCGTTCGAGAGTTCGGCGCCGCCGGAGACGCCGAAGAAGCCGATGAGGTAGTTGATGGCGGCGACGGAGTCCTGCGGCTTCCACGGCTCCGGCGGGTGCCCGAGCGCGGCGAACTCCGCCGGCAGGGTCCCGTTGGCGGCCATCTCGACCATCCGGCGGTTGACGCCGTCGGTGAAGCCACGGACGACCGTCTTGAACGTCGGCGGCGCGTCCTGCCATTGCTGGTCGATTTCCTCCCGGGAGTAAAGGTCGCGTTTGACCTGAATGTCGCTGGCCAACTGGCCCGGACCGAGGACCTTCGCGCTGTCGCCGTAGCCGATGTGTCGGATGGCGTCCATCTGGAAGAGCCGGTCGCCGGCCTGTGCGTAGCCGTTGCCGTAGCCCAGCGCGTACACCGAGTCGGCGTAGATGTGCGGTTCGCCGGCCTCGTCGCGTAGTATCTCGATTTGCTCGGCGGTCGTGTCGGTCGTGAGGGTCTCGGCGGCGCTTACGCCCGTTCCGGCGGCCAGCCCCGCGGCTCCACCCAGTCCCTGCAAGAAGGTGCGTCGCTCCATGAACGACGCGTGCTTGGCCGTAACTCCCGATAGTCGAATCGCCGTCTATCGTGGGTCGTTTATGAATACCAGCAAAAACGTCCGTAAACGGGTCGTCGGTCGGTTCGGCGGTCCGGGTGGCCGGCAGTCGGTCCGACTGTCTAGCTGTCTCGTCGGCGGTCTAGCCCTCGTAGCCGGCGGCGGCCATCAGTTTCGCGAAGATGTCCGAATCCATGACCTCCTCGTAGACGATGCCGCCGACCATGCCGCCGGGGTAGCTGTTGCCGTTCATCGCGTGGTTGACCTTGTGGCAGTGCATGAGGTAGATGCCGGGGTCGGCGTCGGCATCGAACTCGATGGTCTTCCGTTCGGCGGGCGCGAGGTTGACGATGTCCTGCTCGTACTGGGCGGCCTCGGGCACCTGCGAGCCGTCCTTCTCGACGAGCCGGAACCGGTGGTTGTGGGTGTGCATCGGGTGGTCCATGTAGCCGTTGTTCGCGAGGTGCAGCCGGACGGTATCACCCTGCGAGACGATGATAGGGGAGCCGTCCTCGGGGTGGAGCGTCCGGGGTGCCGACCGGCCGTTGATGGTGAAGACGTCGGGGTTGCGATTGCGGGGACTGTAGGCGACGTCCTCGCCGGCGATCTGTCGGTTGAGCCGGGAGTCCCAGTCCTTCAGCGTCATGAACAGTTCCTGGTCGGCCGGCTCGTAGCCCTCGGGGTCGACCCGGAAGATGCCGTACATGCCCATGTCGATGTGTCGGTGGGTCTGGTAGTGACAGTGGTAGAGGTGGGTCCCCGGCACGTTCGCGGGAATCGTGTAGGTGTGTTTCTCGCCGGGGTTGACGGTGATGCCCGTCGTCGTCGGCACGCCGTCGTTTTCCCACGTCTTGCGGACGCCGTGGAAGTGGAGGGTGTGCGGCATCGAGGCGTCGGTGTTGTCCAGCGTCACCTCGATGTCCTCGCCTTCCTTCGTCCGGATGACGGGGCCGGGAACGCTCGGGGTGCGGTCGTCGGCTTGGAAGGCCCACACTCGGGGAAGTTCGACGGGCCCGCCCATCGCGTCGCCGGGGTGGGCCGCCATCCGGGAGGTGACCGAGCGGAGGGTGACCTGGTTGTTCTGTTCGGTCACGTCGACGACCTGCGGGGCGCCGGCCAGCGGCAGTTTTGCCGCCTGCTGGGCCTGTTGGGCTTGCTGTGGTTGTTCGGTCTGTCGCTGTCGGCCGGCGGTACAGCCGGCCATACCTGCCGCGCCGACGGTGCCAGTCGCCTTCACGAAATCGCGCCGAGAGAACTTCGAACCGGGTGCGCCGATGTTGTCGGTCATTACAGTTGGTCCTCCGAGTGCCATGGATAAACCCCGTCGGGCGAATCCCACCGATTGAGACACGGCCGGCAGCAGGTGAGACGGAAGAACGAGCCGAAGAAAGCACGGCCTACTGAACGCGAAGCGAGTAGGCGATAATCGACAGGCCCGCGAGGACGAAGAGGCTCTCGACGAGGACGCCGACGCCGATATCGACCATCAGGATTTCGAACGTGAAGCCGCCGAGCAGGACGCCGACGACGATGAGGGCGAAGCCGGCCGATAGCAGCCGGAGGGATTCGTCGCGCGTGCGTCGGTAGGCGCTGTAGGCGAAGTAGGTCACCGATCCACCGACCACGAGGATGAGCGTCTTCACGATGGCGACTGCGAGCTGTACTTCGGCGTTGACTGTCGTATGGACCATGGTTAGAGCTCCTTTCTGACTTCCGACCACATGTCGGCGAGGCGTTCCTCGGCCCGGCGGGCGGGGCGTTCGATTTCGACCCCGAGGTTGCGGTCCTCATCGCAGGTGATGACGACATCCTCGAAGTCGACTTCGTAGCGGTTGGCGTGGCTGCCGTCCTGCCGGATTTCGGTGCCCTCCCGGAGGAGCGTCGCCTCCGCCAACTGGTCGAGTTTCCGGTAGAGCGTCGACCGGGGGATATCACAGCGGTCGACCAACTCCCGGGCCGTCCGTGGTTCGTCCAGTTCCCCGATGATGGCGCGACAGTCGTCGTCCTCCAGGGCAGTGACGACCGCTTCGAGGCCGGGGTCCTCGTCGTTCGCCAGCGGGTCCCGGACCATACCCGGCGCTTTCCGGCCCCCGATATAAATACTGTCGCTCGCGGCGGGATGCTGGGGTTTCGATCCCTATGTGACACTACTATTTTATCACCCGATGGCGTTTCGGGTGGTATGACTCGGGCCGTCCCTTCCTACCGGGACTCTATCTCCCCTGACGAGCAAGCGTATATTACTGACCGTCACATTCTAGAACGGGCCGCTGGTCAGTCGTGTGTCTCCCCGAGACAATTGTTCGGGAGTCGACACCGTGAAAACGTCATCCGGCTTCAGTGCCGTGACCTATCGAGGGCCGGCCTCCTCCGAGAAAAAGCCCATGAGGTGTACGCTATCACGGACCTCGGACTCGAATCGCTCCCCGAAGCGCCGGAACGAATGACCGATCAGGGAATGTTCGATTTACAATCGTTTCCGATGTACTCGCTCCCGGATGAGAAATGGCGAATCACTGACTTCAGCATTCTCGACCCACCCACCATCAAGCAAATCAACTACGACGAGTACGCTGGGGATGATCAGTACGGGCTAGTTCGAAACGACAGACAACTAACGCAGAGGCGAATCTGGAACATCAAGAATAGTAGACTCAGCCGGTTAATGCGTGAATTCCCGACACACGACCCGTTACCGAAGCAGTGTGCACACTGGATGCGAGCGGTGGCTGGCATCCATCTCTTTCCTGACGCCAACCATCGAACCGGGATGAACACACTACAGATTCTCGTTGCCGAAAGCTCATGTGAGGTTGAACTTTCGATCAGCGAGGAAGTGGAGTGGTACGTTTTGCAGTCAAAGCTAATCCGGCATCTTCAGGCTAACGTTCAGTTCGATACCCTCTGGAAGCGAGACGAGCATTACACGCTCTGGCATCGATATTTCAGAGCGGAACTGTGCGGCGAAGAGCACAGACACCAGACTCAGACCGACATTTCGCACTTACGAACGGTTTTAAATCACGCGAGGGAACGAAAAGAGGGTTTTAGAGCGACGAGTTGACCGTTATGAATCCGAGTCGTATTCTGCACGACCCATGCGCTCGTACTCCGACTTGTACTTGCGTTTGAACTTCCTAGAGAGTTTGAGCGCTTTTTCATTCATTGTCCTACCGGTTCTTATTGACCAAGGTATTTAGAATTGATGCTCGGAGATGCAGTGATATGCCAGTCGGCAGTCTTTTGCGAGTCCCACGCCACGTTCCCCCTATGAGCAATCGAGACGTCGCGAACCCCGACAACCCGACTATCACGTTCGAGACCAGCCACGGCGAGATTACCATCGAACTCTTCGAGGACCGCTCGCCCCGAACCGTCGAGAACTTCCTCGGCCTCGCCCGCCACGACCCCGCCGCGGACGCCGACCCCGACGTCGAGACGAACACGTGGGAAGACCCCGAGAGCGGCGAGGTCCGCGGTGACTCGCTGTACGAGGGCGCGGAGTTCCACCGCGTCATCGAGGGCTTCATGATTCAGGGCGGGGACCCGACCGGCACCGGCCGTGGCGGCCCCGGCTACGAGTTCGACGACGAGTTCCACCCCGACCTCAGCCACGACGGCCCCGGTATCCTCTCGATGGCCAACTCCGGGCCCGACACCAACGGCAGCCAGTTCTTCATCACGCTGGACGCCCAGCCGCATCTCGACAACAAACACTCCGTCTTCGGGCAGGTCATCGACGGCATGGACGTCGTCGAGGAGATCGGCTCGCTGCCGACCGGCCGCAACGACAAGCCCCGCGAGGAAGCCGTCATCGAGTCGGTCACCATCGACGAATAACGGCGGGTATCGGCGCCGCAACCGGCGTCGTTCCGGCCTTCTTTTTGGGCTGACTGCGAAGGTTTACACCCTCCCAACCCCGACTAGCCGCCGATGGCTCCGATATTCGGCTACGGCAGTCTGATTCTCCCGACTAGCCTTATCTCCCGGTTCGAGAACATCGATACGGCTATCGATGACGTCTATCGGGCGGACGCCGACAGTACCGTCAGGGACGACGCCATCGATCGGTGGGAGGAACGGAAGGACCGTATCACGTATCTTCCGGCCAAACTCTGGGGCTACCGCCGCTACTACTCGCTGGAGTCCGACCGCGGCGACATGATGCTGGAGGCGGTCCGGACCGGCGATGTCGACGACTGGATAAACGGCGTCCTGATTTTCGGCCTCTCCGACGAGGAGAAAATCCAGGTCAAAGGCACCGAATCCGCCTACGATTACGAGACGATCGAGGACCCGCGACTGGAGTATTACGTCGATACCGACCGCATCGACGACGTCGACGTGACGTCCCTGTCGGAAATCGAAATCTTCGCGAAGAACATCGACCCCGAGGACCTGCGGGCCGAGAACCCCCGAAACCGGACGTATCACGAACGCATCTGTACGGGCATCATGATGATCGGCGAGATGTACGGCGCTGACGTGGCCGACGAGTTCTACGAGGATTTCTGCCGGAGCACCTACGAGGCGGCCTACGATGCCGACGACGCGACCACATTTAATACGGTTGCGGAGAACAACCGGATTCGAGGCGAATCCAGTTGGCCGGCCCGACCGTAATCTCAAAAACCATCTCCGACTTCGAGTCCGACTGCTACGACGACACTGGCGACAAGTTCCGCTACGCCGTCATCGTCCCGTCGTCGACGTTGGACCGACTCGAAACGACCGACGAACACGACTACGTCGAGTTGCGCCCCCACGGCACCGAAACCGAGGGGCAACTGGCACAGATAGTCTCGTTCAGCGACGCACACGACCCCGACGAGTATTCGACCGACGGCATCCGCTGGGCCTGCATTCGGAGCCAACTCCAGCGGGAAATCGGCATCGACCCGGACAGCGATGAGGGGGCGAAAATCGACATCCACGAACGCCGAACCGATTCGCTGGATGCCCTCCGCGTCCACCGTGTTTCCGCCTGGGAACAACTCGAACGCGACATCACGACCGAGGGGATGGCCGGCTATATCAACGCCGAGGATATGGCGAGTCTCGACTCGGTCGAACCGGGCGACGCCTGTGAGCTTATCAACCCGGAGACCGGCTCGCGGATTCAGGTCCCGCTGCAGACCTATCGCCACCAGAACTACGACCGCGATACGATTCGGCTGAACGGCATCACGCGCAAACTACTCGAAATCGACTCCAAGGACGAAGGCGACAGCAACACGGTTCGGCTCCGCGTGCCGACCGACGACCCCGAGGAGTCACGTGGCCTCACCAGCGCCGTCGCCGACTGGGTCGGCCGCCACTTCGTCGATTACAGTTACACCCAGCTTCGGGTGCTGCCCGGCTACGACCGCGATGAAGGCCGGAACGTTGTCCGGATGAACGAGGACGCCATGGAGGGCCTCGGTATCGAGGAGGACGACCGCGTCCTGATTCGGTGGAAGGGCCGCGTCCGGAACGTCCGGTGTCAGTCGGGGTGGGCCGAAGACCAGGAACTCGAACCCGACGAGGCCTCCGAGAGTTCCTACGGCGAAACGGAGTCGCTGTCGGTTCGCATTCCGAGCACCGAGCGCGACAACCTGCATATCAGCGTCGGCGACAGCGTGCAGGTCAGACGGGACATGAGTTATCAGGCCGGCAAGCAGGTGTCGCTGTCCGTGTTCGGCATTCTGGGAGTCATCGTCGGAACGAACCAGTTGATAAGCATGCTGTTCGATGAGGTCACGCTCGTGTACGTCCTCGCGTCGCTGCTCTCCGTGCTCGTCCTTTCTATCGCCACCATCTGGCTGATTCTGAAGCCGGTCCGACAGAAGTGTCGCAGTCCGGCGTGACCTACTCGCCGCGAAGCGCGTACTGCAGAATCCCCAGCGCCGAGCGGCCGTCCCGCAGGTCGTCGGCGAGCGCGCGCTCTTTTAAATCGGTGAAGGATGCCGTCTCGACCCGGATCGATTCGTTGTGGTCGAGGTCCTGTTCGGCCGTCGGGGTACAGCCGTGGGCGACGACGTAGTGGAAGACTGAATCGAAGAGGCCGTTCGTCGGTTCGTAGGTGGCGAGCGATTCGATGGCGGCGGCCTCGTAACCCGTCTCTTCGGCGAGTTCGCGCTTCGCGGCGGCGTCCATATCCACGTCCTCGGCTTCGAGGCCGCCCGCGGGGAGGCCGTAGTTCACACGGTCTACGGCCTGCCGCCACTCCTCGATGACGACCACGTCGCCGTCTTCGGTGAAGGGGAGCACCACCACTGATGGCGGTTCGCTGACGTAGTGAAAGTCGGTCTCGGTGCCGTCCGGTAGGCGGACCTCGTCGCGGACCACGTCGAACCCCGGGCAGGTGTAGTCGGTTTCCGAAGCGAGCGTTTCCCACGCGAGGGACGCCTCCGCATCGTCGCTGTCGTCCATACCGGCCGTCGGTCGCGGGCCCTCAAAAATACCGCCCGTCCGCCAGTGTCCCGGCCGCCCCAACCGGCGGCCTACCGCCGGTCGGGCGTTTCCTCGACGCCCTCGAAGTAGAGGTGGTAGTGGTTCGCGCAAGCCGGGTTGAAATCCGTGCCGCAGTCGGGGCAGGCGTCGACGCCCATGTACTCCTGTGTGGCGAGTTCGGTCCCGCAGGCACCACAGAGGACGGCGGGGTCGGCCCGGCGTTCGAGCGGCCATTTCTCGATATCGTGGTCGGCCGTCTCCTCGTGACACCGGAAACAGGGGTAATAGGTCTCACAGCAGGCGAACTTGATGGCGACGACGTCGCGGTCGGTTCCGTAGTGGGCACAGCGCGTCTCCGAATCGACGTCGACGCCGCGGACCTCGTGGCCGTGTACCTGCACGGGCCGAATTGCGGTACACAGCCGCTTATAAGATTCGCCCCGTTGCCGGCCATACCCGATTAATTAGGCATCAGGGTAAGGGGTGAGAAAGACGATACCCCCAACATCAATGGGTGACGAACGGCAGTCGGTTCTCGTCGTCGACGACGACACCGCCGTCGCGGACGCGTATCGGCTTCTACTCGAAGAGGACGGCGATTACGAGGTATCGGTCGCAAACGGGGGTCCCGAGGCAATGGAGGTGGTCGACGAGACGTTCGACGTGATACTGCTGGACCGCAAAATGCCGGAGATGCCCGGCGACGAGGTGTTACGCCGCGTTCGGGAGCGGGGCTATGAGTGTGCCGTCGCGTTCGTGACGGCCGCGGAACCGTTCGACGGCGACGAACGGCTCCCCTTCGACGCGTACCTGACCAAACCCGTCGACAAGACGACCCTGCGAGCGGCGGTCGACCAACTCACGTCGATCGAGAAAACTGGCTGTGGGGACCCGGCAAAGAGCCGGCCGAACGTCCCGCGGGGCAGCAACGTCGTCCGGAGCGAAAGCGGGTGGGAGTACGTTTCCTGACCGCTTGCCCCGGATGAACCGCCGAAACGGTTTTTAGCCGCCCGGATGCCGATTGTTCTGGGTGCGAGATGGTCCGTGAATATCCACGGATTCGGCACCCTCCCCACCCCCGCGGCTTTGCGTTATCACGCTCGTCGACAGCGACCCGTCACAGTTCGATTTGCTCTAATGTCAACTCCAGGTCCGCGACGTGGTCGTTGTAGGCCTCGACGAAGCCCCGAAACTGCGGGGCGTACTCGCGGATATCGTTCGCCGACGGCGGGCCGTACTGCGAGACCAGATAGACGCCGCTGGAGCCGCCGACGCGGAGATACGACGCCCCGTCGAGGTCCCACTTGAGTTCCCAGCGCGTTGAACCGACTCGCTCTGAATAGGTGCCGTAGTCGGTCCCCTCGTAGCGCTGCAGTTCGCCGGCCATCGTCTGACAGCACTCCTCGATGCGGCCGACGATGCGGTCACGCTCGTCGACGATGGTATCGGTCGATTCGACCGGCGGAAACCCGTCGTCGACGCCGTCGAGCATCCCTTCGAGGGAATCCACGTAGTCGTTGTACGTCTCGACGAACGCCTCGTAATCCGCCAGCGCCTTCGCCAGCGGTTCGGGTTCGGCAGGCTGGTGGGTCGAGACGACGTAGGTTTCGCCCCCGCCTCGCGGCTTGTATCGGAGATACTCCAGGTCGCCGGCTTCGTATTTGACTGTCCACTCACCCTGCTTGGTCGAGAAGGACCGCTGGCCGTAATCGCCGCCCTGCAGTCGCGCGAGGTTGTAGGCCACGCGTCCGGCGTGGTCGCGTACCGCCGCGAGCACGTCGTCCCGTCTGGCCGCGATAGAATCCACATCGGAGATATCGACATCGAGGTCGCTCAGCGGAGCCATACCGTCTCAAACACCGCAGCAGGGATAACGCGTGTGGCTTCCGATGTGGCCCGAGACGTGACTGGAAAAGGCGGAATGCGGGAAAAGTGGGCCGGCACGAATTTGAATCGTGGTTACGGCCACCCGAAGGCCGAAGGATACCAAGCTACCCCACCGGCCCGCATCTGGAACGATGCCGTCGGCGAGTTTAAGGGTTATGATACGGGGTGCTTCAGGCCGAAACCGACGTCGTCTCCGCCGTAGCGTCCGATGCATCCTCGTCCCGAAGTTGGAGGTACGCGTCCGCGAGGATGCCGTAGGCGAGCACCGAGAGGACGCCGGTGAGGACGATACTGGCGACCTGTCCGGCGACGGGGTTGACGACCGAAAGCAGGGAACCGACCCCGCTCAGGGCGCTCGTCCCAACCGCGATGACGAGGATGAGTGCGAACAGCCGCCAGCGACTGCCGCTCGCCAATGCCCAACTCCGGCGTAGCGACGCGATGGCTCGTTCGTCCTCGACACCGATGGCGAAGACGACGAACGAGAAGCTCACGGCGAGGAAGATGCCGGGCACTACGAGCAGGATGAAGCCGATGGAAACGGCTATCGACACGACGATGTTGGCGCCGATAGCTGAGAGCGCGGCGCGGCCCATACGACGGGTAAACACCGCCTGCGGCAGCGACGACAGCGAATCGGGGTCACGGGTCAACGCCCGTGTTGCGGCGATGTAGAGAACCATCCCGAACAGCAATCCGACTACGGCCAGCACGCCCGCCACGGCCGCCGGAATCGGGAGCGCGAACGCGAACTGCTCGGTCTGCTGGGCCTCCGGCGGGAGGGCCTCGCGGAAGACCGTGTTCACCGACGCGAGAAACACGAGTTGGTATGCGATCGTCAGCGCCATCAGGACGCCACCGGTGTACGTCAGGCCGCGCTGGATTCCATCACCAAGCGCATCGCCTATCTGGAGGGACATAGCCCAAAATGACCGGGTTTCTACTTAAAACACGGCTACGGACGACGCCACACCGGCACTATATACAGCGTCCAGGTCAGTATCGGCTGAATCCGTCGGTATCGAGATAGTTGTGGGCGACGGTAATTGTGTGGTCGGCGTGGAGGGCGTGTGGGCCGATAGAAACCCGTTCGTCGGCGCTGGCGGCGAGCAGGTCGGCCTCGGAGTCGGTGAAGTCGTGGTGGTCCGAGAGGACGAAGACGGGGTTCTCGGGCGGTGCTACGTCGACGACGGGGTCGCCCCCCTCGTGAAGTTCGACGAGCGTTCCCTCCTCGACGGCTGATTCGACCGTCGAAGCGAAATCGCCCTTGCCGATGTAGACACCGGGCGAGGGATTGGCTTCCATCGCGCCGATGGCCTCCTCGCGTGCTTCCAGTGCGCCGCGAATCAGCGCCCCCGTCGAGCGCTCGTCGGGATTCAGGCGTCGGAGTTCTGCGCCCTCGAAACGGACGACGTACTCGTCGCCCAAGACGAGGTGGACGCGAACGTCCTCCCGGAGGTCATGCGAGAGGAAGAAGGCGCTGTTGACACACCGGCAGAGGACGTCGAGGCGGCCGGCACCGGGCAGGTCGTCCAGTGAGAAGTCGGCGGTCGTCGGCGCGTCGTGGCCGACGACGATGAACTGTCGCATATCGGCCCTCGGAGCGCGGGGCCTATAGCCGCCTCGCTTCGGCGAATGGGTGATTTTATCGCCCCCGGGCAGTCACGAGTGGGTATGGACGCCGCCGCGGTGCGTACTGTCCTCGACGAGAACCCGGCCCTCGAATCGGCCCTCTCGGACGTTCGAGACGTCGACCGCGAACGGGAGACGTGGACGTTCGATGACGTGCCGATTGATTCGGGTGTCTTCGGCGAACTCGTCAACGAGGGACTGGTCGAATCGGTCGGCGACGAGTATCGCGTTGCGGATTCCGAGGCCGTCGACCGGGCGCTCGCTGGTGAGGTTAAAGTCGAAGACTCCGGTTTCGACGCGAGCGGGTCGCTGTCGCTACCTGATATTGACCGGACGGCCGCCGCGGTACTCGCTGGCTTGCTCGCTTTGGTGGCAGCTTTCCGAGCGAGTACGTATCCAGCGGTTTTTCGTGACCGAGTCGTCTTTCCCTCAAATGACCCCTACGCGTACGTTTACTACGTCGAAGAGGGACTCCGGAACGGCTGGAGTTTCTCGAATCTTCCTGTGGGGCAGGGAACTGGTGAACCTCTGACGACGGTTCAGATGCTCGTCGGCGCCGAATTAGTCGGCGGCCTTGGGAACCATACCGCGTTCCTCGCGTGGTTGCCGGTTCTGGTCGCGGTTGCGACCGGCCTTGTCGTCTATCTATTCGCCTGCGAAGTGACCGAGGACCGCCACGTGGCACTGGCGAGTGTATTTGTCTTGGCGGTCCTGCCGGTACACGTTCTGCGGTCGTCGCTCGGGTTCGTCGACCACCACGCCTTCGACTACTTCTGGCTCGCTATTGTTGCGTGGGGAACCGTCGCGACGTTCGACCTCGATTCGCTGGCCGCCGACTGGCGGACAACGCGCGCAGTCGCGATTCTCGCCGTCGGTGTCGCGGGAAGCGTCCTCGCGTGGTGGGCCGCGACGCTGCTGTTGTTCCCGATCGCCATCGCCGTCGTCTGTGGGGCCGCCATCGCCGTCCGCGACGATGACTCGTTCCTTGCGCCCGGTCTCGCCACCGCCGCAGGCGTGGGACTCGGTTCCGCCGTCGTCCTGCTAACACACGTCGCGTGGGGATGGCACGAGTGGTTCATCGCCGGCGTCCCCGTCGTTCTGACGCTCGGTATCATTGGCGTCGTCGGCGCAACCTACGGCTGGCGCACCATAGGATTGCCCGCGTGGGCCTTCCCGACGACGGGTATCGTCGGCGTTGCCGGCGTTTCGGCGGGTGTGTATTTCTTCGCCCCCACCGAGTGGGCAGCCATCTCTCGGCAGGTCTCTCGACTGTTCGCCGACCGCGACATCGTCGAGATGCAGTCGGTCTTCGGCACCGAAACGATGGGCTGGCTCTTCTCGTTCGGCTTGTTACTCTTCGTCGTCATTCCTGCCATGGGGTGGGGCGTCTACCGCGCCTATCGCGGCGACCGCTCGTGGCTCGTGGCCAGCAGTTACGCGTGGTTTATGCTCGTTTTGGCGACGCTGCAGGCTCGGTATGCTGGCGAACTCGCGCCGTTTACGGCGCTGTTCGGTGGACTGGCTATCGTTACACTCGCCGAGCGCGTCGATGCGGCGAGGGTGCCAGTGCCGCTCGGTGGCGAGCATCGGTCAGTGACACTCCCCGATAGGGATGTCACCATCAGGCTGGTTGGTGTTGTCCTCCTCGTTTGCGGTCTGTCTGGGGTACTGGCCCCAATCGGCGCGTACAACCTCACGATCCCGGAAGAGCAGTACGAAACGGCCTCGTTTATCGATACGCACGCCGCCGAGGCCGGCCACGAGTACCCCGACAACTACGTCTTCAGTCCGTGGTCGTGGAGTCGGATGTATAATTACCACGTCAACGGAGAATCCCGGGGATACGGCTTTGCGAACGCTTATTACCGGGATTTCACGTTCGCGACCGATCCGGGTTCGGCTTACGATAGGTATATCGCTGGCGGTCGGGCACAAAACGCCTACCTCGTCACGGAATCGGTCCCGGGTAACCCGAAAATATTGGATGAGATGCTGCAATCCCGCCTCCACGACCGCTACGGGAGCGCGGGTAACGGCACCGATGGCCTCGCCCATTACCGTGCGCTCTACGCCAGCCCGAGCGGCGATTACAAGGCGTTCCGCGTGGTGCCGGGCGCGACGATTCGCGGCGAAGCTGACCCCACTACGGCGGTGACTGTCGAAACACAGGTCGACATCGAGGGCGCTTCTTTCACCTATCAGCGTGAGGTGACTGCCAGCGAGAACAGTACCTACGCCGTGACTGTTCCTTACCCTGGTGAATACAACATCGGCGGTGGTAACGCTACGTCGGTGACCGTCAGCGAGAACGCGGTACAGAACGGCGAAAACGTGCAGGCCGAACGGGCGGACTGAATCCTACCAGGTCAGGCCTTCGTAGGTGAGTCCCTCGCGGCGACTGATGATTCGCCGGCCGTCGACGACGACGGGATTGGCCATCTCATCGAATTCGGTGTTCAGTTCTGCGAAAGCCGGCCAGTCCGTAACGGCGGCCGCGGCGTGGGCGCCATCGAGCGCCTCGGCAGCCGAGTCGGCGTACTCGATATTCGGGAATTCCTCGGCCATTTTGTCAGCAGCAAGCGGGTCGTAGGCGACCACGTCGGCACCCCGGTCCTGTAGGCCCTCGATAACGGGCTTGGCGCGAGAGCCACGGATGTCGTCGGTGCCTGGCTTGAACGCGAGACCGAGGACGGCCACGCGCTTGCCCTCGACGTCGACGTGTTCGTCGATCAATCCGAGGAGTCGCTGGGGCTGGACGTCGTTGATTTCGATAGCTGCATTGACCATCGCCGGGTCGTAGTTCGCGGTTTGGGCAGCGGCACGGAGGGCTGCGGTGTCTTTCGGGAAGCAAGAGCCCCCCCAGCCGACCCCCGAGTTGAGGAACTTTTCGCCGATGCGGTCGTCCATGCCCATCGCCTCGGCCACCTCGTATGTGTCGACGCCGAACTCCTTGCAGATGTTCCCGAGGTCGTTGATGAGGCTGATTTTGGCCGCGAGGAAGGTGTTGTTAGCGTATTTAATCATCGCGGCTTCACGTCGGCCAGTTTCGACGGTCGGCACGTCCCAGTCGCTGATGAGCGGCTGGTAGAGTTCGGCCAGCAGGTCCAGCGCGCGGCCATCGCCGTCGGTCCCGATGACGATCTTGTCCGGGCTCATGAAGTCGTCGACAGCACTGCCTTCCCGAAGGAATTCGGGGTTGACGGCGACGCCCAGTTTCTCACCGTCGGTCTTGCCCGAGGCTTCCTCGAGAGTTGGGATGACCTCGTCGTCGATTACGTCCGGGAGGACCGTCGATTTCACGACGACGAGATGATAGCCGTCCTTGTCGGCGATGGCCTCGCCGACGTCTTCGGCGGCTGCGAGCAGGCCGCTCGGGTCGATAGAACCGTCTCTTCGGGCCGGTGTACCGACCGCGAGGAAGGTGAGGTCGGTGTCGGCGACTGCGGCGTGGTCGGTCGTCGCTTGGAGGCTGCTCCCCGCGTATGCCGAAACCATCGGGTCCAGTCCGGGTTCGTGAATCGTCGTCTCGCCGGCGTTGAGCCGTTCGACGGTCTCTTTATCGATATCGACTGCCGTCACGTCGTGCCCTAAATCCGCGAAACACGCCGCGAGCGTGGTGCCCACGTAGCCGCTTCCGACGACGCTTACGTTCATGGAGGATTCTATCGTGGGCGGGGATTTGAGGGTTTGGCTCTGGGCCGATAGAGAGTAATAGACTTTTAAAGAAGTCGCAAGGCCGGCCGAGAAAGATTACGTAAACCCTGCAAACGCCTGGTACGACGCGCTTTAGTCGTCGCTTGCCCGCTGCTCGGAGAGATGTTCCCACACTTCCGCACACCCGCAGCCGTCTTCGACATCAGATAGGTGGTCGTCCCCCGAGCGTGCATCGTCGGTGTTCCCGTTTTTGCCAGACATATACTCAGTCACTGAGTAACTATTGTATCTTCTTTATATAAATGCTTTCTGCCACGTGTGTGCTCGGTTGCAAAACGTTCCGGAACCCGCTCGTACCGGCTCTCTGTGCCATGAGAAAGTTTTTATGCGTACTTACTCACTTGTTGAGTAACCATGTCTATCTTGATAACTGGCGCGGACGGCTATATCGGCTGGCCGACCGCCCTCCGAATCGCGACGCGGACGGACGAACGAGTCGTACTGGTCGACAACTTCGGCCGGCGCGAGTGGGTCGAATCGGTCGGCTCCACGAGTGCGGTCCCCATCGCCAGCATCGACGAGCGAATCGACGCTGCCGAGGAAGTCCACGGTTGTGCGAACCTCTCCTTCGTCGAGGTTGACCTCACCGATCGGGATGCAGTCGACGAACTGCTGTCAGTTCACGAACCCTCCGTCGTCGTCCACACCGCAGCTCAGCCGTCGGCTCCCTACTCGCAAATCAACGGCGAACGGGCGAACTTCACCCAGCACAACAACATGCAGGCCACCCGGAATCTCCTGTGGGGGCTGGACACACACGATCTCAACGACACCCACTTCATCGAGACGACCACGACCGGCGTCTACGGTGCGCCTGAGTTCCCCATCCCCGAGGGGGGCGCCACGATGGAAAACCAGGGTGAGCGCGACGAGGTGCCATTCCCTGCGATGGCCGGCAGCTGGTATCACCTCAGTAAATCCCACGACGCAGCCAACATGCGGCTGGCCCACGACCAGTTCGATATCCCGATTTCGGACGTCCGGACCGCCATCACCTACGGTACGGAAACCGAGGAAACCGCGGTGGATTCGCGTCTCGCGACCCGGTTCGACTTCGACTACTACTTCGGCGTCGTCACCCACCGCTTCTGTGCTCAAGCTATCGCTGGCTACCCCATGACCGTCTACGGGAAGGGCGAACAGCGAAAACCCTTCATCGCGCTGGAGGACGCCGTCGAGGGCCTCGCCCAGTTGGCGCTTTCCGATGCCGACGACCGACCGGACGACCACGTCGTCTACAATCAGGTCACCCGTGCCATCAGCATCGTCGAGATGGCCGAGACCATCGCGGACGTCTCCGACGAGTACGACCTCGATGTCGAGGTCGAACACTTCGAGAACCCCCGCGACGAGGACGAAACACATAAGATGGAGATCGAGAACGACCGTTACGCCGACCTCATCGGCGGCCAATCGACCACCTTCGAGGAAGGCGTTCGCTCCATTCTCGGTACGCTCGTCGAGTACGACGACACCATCACAGCCCATGAGGACCGGTTCCTCCCCGGCGTGCTGACCGAAGATGAGTGAGATGATGGATGGCGACGACGGCTTGCGCATCCTCGTTACCGGCGGCTGTGGCTACATCGGCAGCGCGCTCGTCCCGCGACTCCTCGAGGATGACCGCGTCGGCGAAGTGGTCGTCTTCGACTCGCTGACGTCGGGGTCGCCCCGTAACCTCGCCGGCTGTCTCGGCAATAATCTGCAGTTCCGCCGTGGCGACGTCCGTGTCTACGGCGACGTCGAAAGCGCGATGCGTGGGGTCGACCGCGTCATCCACCTCGCTGCGATTACCGGCGCCGATTCCACACACGACCGCCGCGCGGAGACCTTCGCAGTCAACCGCGACGGCACCGAGAACGTCCTCACCGCCGTCCGGAAGTTCGACGTCGAGAACGTCGTCTACGCCTCTTCGTGTAACAACTACGGGCGGGCGGCCACGACCGATATCGATGAGGAGACCGAACAGAACCCGCTGAATCCCTACGCTGAGTCGAAGGTCGAATCCGAGGAATTGCTCGCGGAAGCAGTCGACGAGTACGGTGTCGACGCGACCGCCTTGCGGATGAGCACGAACTACGGATGGGCCGCGGGCATCCGGTTCAATCTCGTGGTCAACCACTTTGTCTTCCGCGCGCTGACCGATCGGCCGCTGACCGTCTACGGCGACGGCAGTAACTGGCGACCCTTCATCCATGTACAGGACGCCGCCCGCGCGTACGCCGACGCCGTCCTCGATCCCGACTCGTGGCCACAGTTCGTCTACAACGTCGGTTCGAACGAAGGGAACTATCGTGTCTCCGAAATCGCCGAAATCGTCCGCGAGGAACTCGACCGCAACCTCGATATCACGTATCTGGAGGACGAACACCCCGGTCCGTCCTACCACGTCAACTTCGACCGGCTCTCTGAGACCGGCTTTTCGCCGGAGTGGACGCTCCGTGAGGGCGTTCGTGACCTTGCGAAACACCTGCAGCAATCGAACCCGGAGGTACTCGACGCATGACATCTAATGACCGAACCGACTCCGACACGCCCACGATTGCAGTTACTGGCGCGGCCGGTTACATCGGTAGCCGTGTCGTATATCGCTTGCAGGAGACGCACCCCGACTGGAACCTTATTGCGCTGGATAACCAGTACCGCGGACAGGTCGAGTCCATCGGTGACCTCGATATCGAACACGTCGATATTCGCAACCGTAGCCGCCTCGAAGCGACGCTTGAAGGCGCGGACATCGTGATACACCTCGCCGCTGTCAGCGGCGTCGACGACTGCGAGGAGAACCAGGACCTCGCCTACGAGATAAACGTCACCGGCACGAACAACGTCGCGTGGTTCTGCCGGAAGACCGGTGCGGCGCTGGTCTTCCCGTTCAGTATGGCGGTTCTCGGCGACCCGGAATTGTTCCCCATTACCGCCGACCTGCCGCGACGGCCGATGAACTGGTACGGCCGGACGAAACTCCTCGGCGAGGAGGCTATCGAGACTTTCGCCGAAGGCGAGTTCCCGGCCCATCTCTTCCTCAAATCCAACCTCTACGGCGAACACGTCGTCGACGGAACGACCGTCTCGAAGCCGACTGTCTTGAACTTCTTCGTCGACCGGGTTGATGCTGGTGAACCGCTGACGGTCTACGAGCCCGGCACGCAATCGCGCAACTTCATCCACGTCAAGGACGTCGCCGAGGCCTACATCGACAGCGCCGAGCGACTTCTCGATGCGCTCGCGGAGGGTGAGACCGGCGCGACGGCCTACGAGATTGCTGGCGATGAGGACCCCTCCGTGATGGCGCTCGCCGAAACCGTCCAATCCATCGCCGAATCGGAGTACGGACTCGATGTCGAGGTGAAACTCGTCGAGAACCCGCGTGGAAACGAGACCCTCGTCGAGGATTTCACCGTCGACACGTCCCGGGCCAAGGAGGACCTCGGTTGGGAACCGACGCATACGGTCGAAGCATCTATCCGCACACTACTCGAACGCCGGGAGTAACGACCGACGTCTGACTACTATGGACTCGAACCCAGATCCGACCGATTTGCTCGAAGAACTCGACCTCAAGGAATACGAGGCGACTGCACTGGCGCATCTGCTTCGTGCGGGCCGAACGACCGCACCTGATATCGCTGAGGCGACTGGTATCCCGAAGGCGCGCATCTATGGCGTCCTCGAAGCACTCGCGGATTACGGCTTCATCGAGGTGATTCCCGGCCGACCCAAGCAGTATCAGCCAAAATCCCCTGGGGAAATATTGGAGCGCGCGAAGGAAAACCGGCGGCAAGAATTCGAGGACTACTGTCGCGAGGTAGAGGGACTTCGTTCGGAATTCCTTGACGTGTTCGGGCCGCTGTACGAGCAAGCCGACGAGGATGTCTCGCCGACTTCTGAGTTGTTCCACGTTGTCGATGTCGGCGACCCAAGCGAGACCGAAACCCGGCGGCTGTATCGAATCGCTGACGATGCTGTTTACGTGATTACGAACAGTTTCGCCTACTTCGATTCGGTTGAGCCTGCGGTTTCGAACGCGCTTGATGAGGGTATCGACGTCTCGGTGCTATTCTTGAATCCCGAGTTGCTGCCCGACGATAACGTTCCACGACAGCAGGAAATAGTGGAGCGGCTGGAGACGGACTATCCGGAAATCGACTTCCGGTTCAGCGAGAAGGTCCTGCCGTGGCGTGGAACGTTCATTGACCCGAGTATGGACTACGACTCTGGACTGGCGATTTTCCTGGTTGAGGAAACGGATGTGCCCGACTACAAGCGCCAGGCTGCGATCACTGAGAACGGATCCTTTGTGGCCGGAATGAAGCGATACTTCGATTTAATCTGGGAGTACGAGAGCTTCTCGTGAGTACTTCGTGGTCCGAACCACACCGTATTTAGGGGGTGCCTACGGCCATACCCGCATGGTCGCCAGCGTCCAGCGTCCGCCCACTCGTGGGGGAGAGGGCGATGAGTGACGACCGCAACCAGGCGATTCGAGATATCTTCAAGGGAGCCGGTGTCGTCTACGTCGGCCTCGTTCTGGAACTGTTCATCTCGTTTCTCGCACAGTTGCTCGCAGCTCGATACCTCAATACGGCAGATTTTGGAAGCATCACGGCCGGCGTTGCCCTTCTTAATCTCGGAGCGATTCTCGGAACGATGGGCCTTGACGAAGGGCTGATACGGCATCTCCCGCGGCAATCGGTTGTCAACCGGGCCTCGCTTACCCGAACCGCGTTTCTCATCGCCGTTCCAGTTTCTCTTACATTGGGTGTCCTCGTCGCCGCGAACGCGTCATTCATCGCCTCTAACGTACTCGGAGACCCGACAGTCACGACGAGCGTCCGCATCTTCGGCGCGACGATTCCGTTTGCCAGCGTGCTGATGTTGTCAATTGGCGGCATCAGAGGCCAAGAGGTCTCCCGCTACCGCGTCTACATCGAGAATCTCCTCCGGCCGACACTCCGTTTCGGGCTCGTCGTTGCTGCTGTTATTTTCGGCTTGGGACAGGCCGGGTTTGCGCTTGCCTATGCGGTCCCCTACGCTATTGGAGCCGCTGTCGCCGTCGTGTTGCTGCTCCGGACTTTCGATGTCGATATCGATGCGGGTTCGTTGTCGAGCGATACTACGGAATTCGTCCGATACTCGCTGCCGATGACGGCTTCTCGTGCTGCTAATTTTGTATATAGAAGCTCTGATATTTTCTTATTATTGTTCTTCCTAAATGCAGGTGCTGTCGGGACGTATGGGGTCGCGTATGCAGCGGGACAACTCGTCGGGATGTTCTCAGCCGCCTTCAATTTCCTCGGTGCCCCAATCGCGAGCAAAATCGAGTCCTCTTCAGGAGTTGATGACATGGTTACTGCCCACCAACCTGCACTTCGATGGCTTGTTATTCTCTCCTTTCCTGCGATGGCGCCACTGATTCTATTCCCGGAATCATTTATTGTCAGTATATACCGACCTCGATATGCATCAGGTGCTGGAGCGCTCGTCGTACTAGCGCTCACATTCGCGATCGATAACGTGTTCAACGCACTCGGAAATCTCCTTCGGGGACTCGGCAAGGCACGACCTCTCGCTCTCAACAGCATCATTACTGGTTTGACAAATATTGGTCTCAACGTCGTCTTGATCCCTCGATATGGAATCCTCGGTGCTGCCCTCGCCACCTTCGCGTCGTATCTTTTGTTAGATTTCTTGATGATGGTTGAGTTATGGTATTTCACCGGTGATTTTCCGTTGTCGTATTCCGTCGTTTCTCCTGCATTAATCGGTGTTCCTCTCGTCGGCCTTGCGTGGGTTGGCCGTGGTCTCGTTCCGCCCTCGCTTCCCGGACTCGTCGCCTTCGGTGCGGTGTTTGCGACGATTTACATAGTTTCAATAATCGTCATACTGGGTCTCGAACCTGAGGAAGTGATGTTGATTCGCTCTGCCCAAGCACGGTTTGGCCTCCGACTCGGACCGCTAGAATGGATTCTTGACCGGTTTTCATGACACTCGCTGGACAGGCTCTTCAGACGCTCTTGGAAGAACGGTTGGAGGACCCGTCGCGTTCGTTAGGCATCGAACGATAGTTCATGCGCGGCGAGTTGGTCGATGACAGGCGAGAAACCTCAGTCGTAGCCTTAGCAGCCGAGATGGTCCGCCCGGGAGGGTCGACTGTGACGAGGACGACGTTCGATAAACCTGCTTTGCAGGTGATTTATGTTAATTAGTTGCTAAATCCTTACTCGACTATCTCTTCGAGGATTTCCGCGATTCGTTGTGTGCTCCGCTCCCGGGTGTATCGTTCGAACACGCCTGGGTCCGGATCGAACGTGTATCCATAGCGGAATCGCGCGAGTGCATCGGCGACCGAGTCGGGATCGGCAGCGTCAGCGACGAGACCGAGGTCGTGTTCTCGAACGAAATCCGCAACGCGGAACGTCGGATCCACGACCGCGAGAATCGGGCGCCGCGCGCCGACGTAGTCCCATAGCTTCGAGGGGAGGTTCCGTCGGTTGCCGGGGTCGGAACCGCCGATATACAGCAGCAGATCGGAGCCTTTCAGAACGGAGATGATCTCCTCGTGGGGGATGAACTCGTTTGTCTCGATGTAATCGGTCACGCCGGCGTCCGAAGCGGCATCGCTGTACTCACTCGACCAATCACCGTAGAACTGTGCTCGGAGTTGCTGATCCCCTGTTCGATCGATGTATTCGCCGAGACCGGTAAGGAAGGTATACGGTTCGATCCACCCCTCGTAGAACGATCCGGCATACGTTATCGTAAACTCGTCATGCGTGTCGGCATCGGCGGAATCGAACTTCGCTTTCTCGTAGCCGATTGGCGGGAGTTTGATTACACGCTCTGACGGAACGTCGTACTTCTCGAAGTAGTCGTCCGAGAGTTGGATTCCATCGAACCAGACGACACGGTCGGCGCGGTAGGCCACGAGACGCTCAACCGCCTTCGCTGTCCACGTGACCGGCGATTTCGGATCGCGGTCGGGGTGGGTGGCGATCGGATCACGGAGTTCAGCAAGCCACGGCTTACCCAGAGCGCGACTCGTGAGATACCCGAGAACGTGTAGGTGAAACGGGTTATTGACCGACTGAACCACGTCTACGCTCTGCCGTCGGCCGAGACGAATACAGCGTCTGAGTGCCATCGGTGCTCCGAGGATGTAGGGTTCGGGTGCGTGGGCGATGGTGACGTTCCAGCCGTGGTCTTCGAGCAGGCGCTTTCGGGTTGCGATTTTCTCCGCTCGGCCCCCTGAATCGGTGGGAAGACGGTTCGAAATGAGAAGTACTGTACCGGGCATCTACATGTATCCGAGGTCTTCCAGCTGCTGGACTGATTGCTCATCGAGTTCGTCGGCCGTTTTGCCCCCTCGTTTTACCCCAGCGGTCTCGATGTCCGAAAACGCGGAAGCGACTTTTCCCTCCTCGTCGTTGGATTCAACCCACGCAGTCTGTGCGTCCCGTATTCTAATCGTGCGCTTCTCGTCGCGCCACGTGATGTATTTCCGGACGTCGTTCCCGCTTCCCTCGTAGACGGTTCGTGCCGTCGAGGTGAACGGAGTCAGATCGGTGACGTATTTGCTCGCTCGTTCTTGAACCGGACCATCGAGACCATGTGCTGTGGCGATGACGGGGCCTTCTGTAACGAACGCTTCTCGGTCCGTCTGCCCCTCAATCGTCGATTCGACTGCTGTCGGGAAGTCCGTCAGTGAAACGGGCTGGGAGACGACTCGGCCGTTGGTCTGACCTGGGTGCTTCACGACGAGCGGCACATGGAGGAGAGATTCGTGAATGGCGACGCTATGGGAGGCGATTTGGGTGTCTGGACGGATACGGGACGGGTCGCCGAACCCCTCACCGTGATCTGATGTGACCACAAGGAGCGTATCGTCGAGTCCACCGCGCTCTCTCAGAGACTCAACGAGTCGTTCCAGTTCAGCGTCTAACTGCCGAATGCAACCGTCGTAGAGCGCTTCGAGCGAACTCCGCTGCCACCATGGACGCTGTCCGCCGTTGAATTCCCATTTCACGTCCTCGATGTCGTTCTGCAGTCCCCGGAGTGTGTCGTCTCCCCAGTCGTCGAACTCCTCGTCGGGTTCGTATGGGTGGTGAGCGTCCATGTAGTTCACACAGGCGGCCCAGGGTTCATCTTGGTCTGCGGACCACTCGAGAAACAGGTCCGTATACGTCGACCCATGGGTTCCCACTGACTCCTTCGGAAGGATATCCGGATAATCGGACTGGAGCTTGATTGCGAGACCGTTCAATACCGACTGAATTGGTTGGCCGGATTCGAAGGCATGTCGCAGGAACTTCTGATATTCACCCTGTCCCTCCTCAGCGACGAAGGTCGTCGGATCGGCGGCGTCGGGGAATGGGACGTTCCGTGGTCCTTCAATGTGGTCGAACGCGTCCTTGAGGCCCGTATCAATATCCGTAATCCAATTGTTCTCGGAGAAAACACCGGTCGCGTAACCTCGTTCACTGAGCGTTTCCCATATCGTGTTTCCGGGTTCGATTTTGTCCCCCGTTTTGGTAATCTCATGTTCTTCGATGTGAAGGCCAGTAAAGATACTCGCGTGGCTGTCGAGACTCCGTGCCGCAGGCGCGCGGGCGTGTTGATATAGGGTTGCGTTCTCGGCGAAATCCTCCAAAAACGGCGTGGTACGGTTGTGGTATCCGTGTATACTCGTGTTCCGCGCTCGGACGGTATCAAGAACGACGAGCAGAACGTTCGGCGGCATGAACATTCGTCGTCGGTGAGTGGCAATAATATTGCTGGAAATGGAACAAGGACTTAACCACTGGGTCGTATTCGCAAAATAATGGCTCTCCGGTATGCGCTTTCAGAGATACGGAAACACGGGACGGACCGAACGTGGTGGCGCAAGCGATTTCTGACGCACGCCGTGAGCCGATATTTCACTGACGTGCGGCGACCTCCCGCGACGCCGGTCGTCGAGAAGGACTGGGACAATCTCATCGTTCTGGACGCGTGCCGCTATGACCTCTTCGAGGAGGTTCATGCTGAGACCCCGCTGCCAGGGACACTAGAAAAGCGCCGGAGCGTTCAATCGGGAACGCCCGGATTTCTCACCGAAAATTTCGCTGATGGGGAGTTCCACGATACCGTGTACGTGACTGGGAATCCGTACGTGAACACGGACTTACCGGAGGAGACGTTCCACGCCGTCGAATCCGTCTGGAAGGACGGCTGGGACGACGACCTTCAGACGGTCCGGCCGCAAACAATGGCCGACCGCACGCTTTCGGTCGCCGAGAAGTATCCCGATAAACGAATCATCAGTCATTTTCTCCAGCCGCATGCGCCGTTCGTCGGTGACGTACAACTCGGTGAACGGGAGACGTTCGCAATCCGGGAACAGGCGATGGGGAACGAGAACGCGACAACTCGACATCGGACGCCGTTCGAGATGCTGGAAGCGGGAGAAGTCTCGTATGACGAAGTGTGGACTGCGTATAGGTCCAATCTCGAATCCTCATGGCCTGCCGTTCGGCAACTGCTCGAAAACCTGCAGGGATTGACGGCCGTCACCTCGGACCATGGAAACGCGATGGGTGAACGAGCATGGCCGTTCCCGATTCGGGTGTACGGCCATCCGCTCGGCATATTGATCCCCGCACTCACCGAGGTTCCATGGCTCACACATCAAAACGGTACCCGGAAGGACGTAAGTGCTGATCGACCGGTTGATGTGGACCGACAGGTTGACGAGAAGACCAATGAACGCCTGCGGATGCTCGGTTACGCGGAATAGACGGTGAATCCGTAGAGATACCCGAATCCGACACATGCAGTAAACAGCCACAGGAACAGGAGTTGTTTTCCCTGGCTAAGCGAGGGGCTGGTGAGGAGTTTTTTGATTCGATTGGGGGTAAAATCTACTAGCAAACGCTTCAAGAATTCGCTTTCTTCACCGCTCGTTTCTGGGAGTAATACTTCCATCGCTCGCTTGGAATACCCTTGCCAGAACGCGCGGTTTAGTAGCCACATTGCGTCGGTCCGATAGTCGAATACCTTGTGTTCGACTTCGGCGTTGGGGTTGTACCAAACCTGTTCACCGTATTCGTCCGCAAGTCGGGCACAGAGTTCGGTCTCGCCGCCCTGCAGGTTCTTATCGCCTTTCCTCCCACCAATGTCGGTGTCGAATCCTCCGAGGTCAAGGAACACGTCTCGACGGAACGAGAGGTTCGAACCGAAGGTATTGCGTACGTAGCCCGGACCATCAGCGAATCCGCGATGGGTGACGCCGACAAGCCAGTAGAACTCCTCGGGAAGGAAATCGGGCTTTCCAGCGACCCATCTCGGTGTCATCTTTCCACCAACAGCGAGGGCATCCTGCTCCTCGTAGCCCTGGACGAGTTCTTCGATCCATCGTTCGTCGGCGACGGCGTCATCATCGATAAAGGCGACAACCTCACCATCGGCGAGTTCTGCTCCCATGTTCCGGCTCTCCAGCAGTCCCATGTTCTCGTCGTTACAATGGGTGGCTACCCGATTATTCTCTCCGTAGTCGTCACGAACCCGTTCGTAGACAGCTTCCGTGCCGTCGACGACGACGACAAGTTCGACGTCGGCGTAGGTCTGTGTGAGCACGCTTTCAGCGGCTTCTCGGAAGTCGTCGTATCGCTCCATAGAATAGACACAGAGGACGACCGAGACTTTCATTCAGCGGGTGTATCCACGAACAGCCGATAAGCGTTGTGTCTGCGCTTCGCTAGTCTCTGTAGCCGAAAACACTTGTACACATGGTGGTAGAAAGAACGTATGCAAGCTGTCGTACTCGCCGCCGGCGAGGGAACGCGTCTCCGGCCTCTCACCGAAGATAAACCAAAGGCACTGGTCGAAGTCGACGGCCGGCCCATCCTGAGTCACTGTTTCGACCGACTCATCGAACTTGACGCGGACGAATTGCTCGTCGTCGTCGGTTACAAGAAAGAACGCATCATCGATTACTACGGCGACGAATATGAGGGCGTTCCGATTACGTATACCCACCAGCGGGAACCGAAGGGACTCGCCCACGCGCTCCTGACCGTCGAAGAGCAGGTTGATGACGACTTCATGCTCATCCTCGGGGACAACATCTTCGAGGCGAACCTCGCGGACGTGGTCAACCGTCAACGTGAGGACCGTGCCGATGCGGCCTTCCTCGTTGAAGAGGTGCCGTGGGAGGAAGCCTCCCGTTACGGCGTCTGTGACACGAACGACTACGGCGAGATAACAGAGGTCATCGAGAAACCTGACGACCCGCCGACGAACCTCGTGATGACCGGCTTCTACACGTTCACACCGGCCATCTTTCACGCCTGCCATCTCGTCCAGCCCTCCGACCGCGGCGAGTACGAGCTCTCGGATGCCATCGACCTCCTGATTCAGTCCGGTCGGACTATCGACGCCATCCGGATGGACGGCTGGCGTATCGACGTCGGCTATCCAGAGGACCGTGAGGAGGCCGAACGCCGCCTGCAGGAAGGCTATGAGGTAGATGACGAAGCCGAGGAAGCAAGCGCGGCTTCCGAATAGCGAATCGATTCCGGACGGCTTTTTGTACGGCCGAAGCGAGGAACGCCCATGCACGTACTCGTCACCGGCGGCGCCGGTTTCATCGGTGGCCATCTCGCGGAGGCCTTCCTCGAGGATGGCCACGATGTGACCGTTATCGACGCGATGGATCCCTTCTACGATCTGGGCATCAAAGAGTACACGCTGGATGTCCACCGCGAGGTGGCCGACCGTGAGGGCGTCGACTACGACTTCGTCGAGGGGGATATTCGTAACGAGGAGTTGGTCAACGAACTCGTTGACGAGGTCGATTACGTCTACCATCAGGCCGCCAAAGCCGGTGTCCGGCCGAGCGTCGAAGCCCCGCGGGAGTACGATGAGGTGAACGTCGACGGGACGCTCAACCTTCTGGACGCGGCCCGAAACACGGACCTCGAACGGTTCGTCATGGCCTCCTCGTCGTCGGTGTACGGCGGCCGCGAGGAGTACGTCCCCTTTTCGGAGACTGACCCAACGATGCCCGTCTCGCCGTACGGTGCCTCGAAACTCGCCGCCGAGCGCTACGCGTGTGCGTACAACGAGGTCTACGACGTGTCTGCGGTCGCCCTGCGGTACTTCACCGTCTACGGCCCACGGATGCGTCCGAATATGGCTATCTCGAATTTCGTCTCACGATGCCTGAACGACAAGCCACCCGTAGTCTACGGCGACGGCACCCAGACGCGTGATTTCACATATATCGCGGATATTATTGAGGCCAACCGGACGCTGCTGGACAGCGACGCCGCCGATGGAGAGGCCGTCAACATCGGGTCGACGGACAACATCGAGATTCGGACGTTGGCGAAGGAAATCCGCGACCAGCTCGCGCCCGAGTTGGAGATCGAATACGCCGAACGGTACGACGCCGACGCTGAACACACGCTTGCGGATACGTCGAAGGCCGAGCAGTTACTTGACTACGACCCAGACCACACCATCCGTGAAGGCGTCGAGAAGTTCATCGAGTGGTACCGACAGAACCGCGAGTGGTACGAGCCGCTCGTGATGGCATCGTAGGCTGGCTGCTCACTCGAGGGGCACGCTATCGGGTTCGAACCAGAAGGAGCGCCAGGAGGCCGGCCGTCAGCGAGAACCCGCCTAACACAACGAACAGTATCGACGTTGAGCCGTAGGTTCGGACGGCCCCGATAATCGCGGCGCCGAGGGCGCCGACGCCGAAGATGGCGAGATACGTATACCCGAACGAGAGGCCTCGCGACCCAGCGAGCGAGTACTTCGCGATGGTCGCCTGCGAGAGCGGCTGCATCGCGAACAGCGCGAATCCGACCAGGAAACTCACCGCCAACAGCCCCCACAGGCCCGTCTCGGCAGCCGGGACGAACAACAGGGCGAGCGTGGTGAGTAACCCGAGCATCAGCAACATCCCGCGGTCGGGTTCGATGCGTTCGGTGAGGCGGCCGCCCAGATACTGCCCGCCGATGCCGACCATCAGCAGGCCGGCGTACAGGTACTGCGCGAGGTCGAACTCCTCGGCAAGCGGGCTATCGGGGGCGAACAGGCCGAGGCGGGTGTCGCCGATGGTCACCGTGAGGAACTCGCCGAGCAGTTCGGGCAGGAACGTGACGACGCCGCGGTAGTAGAGGCCGTTGAACGCGACGATGACGAAGACGAGCGCGAAGCCGACCGTGAACAGCTGTCGGGTCTCTGCGAGGAATTCGGCGGGTGACGACGGGGGTTGTCGCTCGCCACCGTCGGCCATCTCGACGGCTGCCGTCGGGTCGAACTCGATAGAAAGCCCCACGACCGCGGCGATTAGCGCCGGCACCGCGAGAATCGCGACAACGAGTTCCCACTCGAAGACGAGCAAGAGCAGCGCGGTCACGAGTGGGCCAGCCGCGATACCGACGTTGCCGGCCATCCCGTGGTAGGCGAAGCCGCGCCCGCGTTCCCGGACGCCGTTGCTGATGAGCGTGAGGCCAGCGGGGTGATAGACGCTGGCTGCAGCGCCCCAGATGGCGATAGCCACTGTGATACCGACGACGTTCGGTGCGATACTCAATACTAGAAACGATAGCCCCATCCCGGCGAGACAGAGGCTGATGAGTCGCCGCGAGCCGAAGCGGTCGACCAGCAGGCCACCGGGCAGCGCGCCGACGCCGAAGAGCCCGTAGCCGACCGCGACGGCCCCGCCCAGGACGGCCGACGTCGTCGAGAACTCCAGGAGCCACACCGTCATCAGGATGGGTATTGACAGCTCGTAGATGTGGACCATCGCGTGGCCGGCCATCACGAATCCGACGATCGAACGGTCGTTCTCGTCCACGAAGGAGAGTATTCAACGATGACATAATAGACTCACGTCTGTCCGCTCGCAGAAGGAAGCCGCGAGAGGGTTCGACAACCGTCCGACACAGTCGGAGCGTTTATTCGCGTCGGATACAGAATGCAGGATATGACTGGCGGGTGGCGATATCGGATTGCGAGCGTCCTCGGGGTAGTCTCGCTTTCCGTGCTCGCTGTCCGCATCGCCAACGTGCCGGCGCTGCAGGCCGGATTCGCGCTCATTCCCGTTATCGGTCATCTGCCTTTCGAGCCGGCATATGGTGCGGAGTTCGCCTTCGAGGCCGCTACCACGGCGTTGGTTATGCTGGCAGCGCTCGTGCCGCTCTACAAGCCGCGGCCACGACGGATTCTCGACGCTGCCGAGCTGGCCACGCGACGTGTCTTGCTCGGCTGTATAGCGCTGGCCGCTATCGGCTACTTCGACTATACGTACCGGTTGCCGAGGGCAACGCTCGTGGTGGCGGGCGCGCTCGTCCTCGTCACGATTCCGCTGTGGTTCGTCGCGATTCGACGGCGTCCCCGCGGCGAGACCGGTCGGACGCTTATCGTCGGCGACGACCCTGAAACGATGGGTGATATCCTGAATGCGCTTAATGGTGGTGTCGTCGGCTACGTCTCGCCGCCGTCGGCGTACTTCGGAGCAGAAAGGGGACCCCAGCCGACGGTGCCAGCGAGCGCCGACGGCGGTCGACCGGAAACGCTCGACGAACTGGCATGTCTCGGTGGACTCTCGCGACTCGACGAGGTGCTGGTGGAGTACGATATCGACACAGTTGCGTTAGCGTTTGCTCAACCGGATCGCGCGGAGTTTTTCGGTACGTTAGACGCGTGCTACGAGTACGGTGTGACTGCGAAAGTCCACCGGGAACACGCCGATAGCGTGTTAACGACCGGCTTTGGAAGTGAGGAGTTAGTTGACGTAGACTTGGAGCCGTGGGATCCGCTAGACCACGTCATGAAGCGAATCTTTGATACAGCGTTTGCCGGGCTTGGATTACTCGCGCTGTCCCCCGTTATGTTGGTGATTGCGGCGGCGGTCAAACTGGAAGACGGCGGTTCGGTTCTATACAGACAAGAGCGGACGGCTTCGTTCGGTGATACGTTTCGGGTGTACAAATTCCGAAGTATGGTCGAGAACGTCGAAGACGCCGAACCGGTCGACGACGGGAAGAATCCCTATATTACACGAGTAGGCGCGGTGGTTCGTCGGACGCATCTCGACGAGATTCCACAGTTGTGGTCGATTCTAAAGGGTGACATGAGCGTTGTCGGCCCCCGTGCAGCGTGGGTCGAAGAGGAGGTGGAACTGGAATCAGTTGCTGATGACTGGCGGAAGCGCTGGTTCGTGAAGCCGGGTCTGACCGGGCTAGCGCAGATCAACGATGTTTCGAGTACCGAACCGGAGAAAAAGTTGCGCTACGACGTGGAGTACATTCGGCGGCAGTCACTGTGGTTCGATTTGAAGATCGTAGTGAGACAGATCTGGTTGGTCGGAAAGGACTTCATTAACTAGAGACGGATACCTATAATTCCTCTTCGAGAATAGAGACTATCTTTTCCGCTGAATTTCCATTCCCATACAGATGCGGATGTCCGGTCATCTCCTGTCGAATCGTTGGATTCTGATAAATCTCTCTGATTCGCTTGCTAAGATTCTTGGGTTCAACGAGCTCATTTACGCCGGCCTTGATAGTTTCCGGGCGCTCGGTATTCGGACGCACCGTAAGACAGGGGACTTCGAGTATCGAAGCTTCTTCTTGAATTCCTCCGGAATCGGTCGATACGAGGCGGGCGCTATTGAGGAGTTTAAGGAAATCGAGATAATTGAGAGGGTCTATGAAGCGAAGTGCTCCGTCTGAGTTGACGTCGATTCCCGCAAGAGCATCCTGGGTTCGCGGATGGACGGGAAAGATGACGGGGAACGACTGGTCATCTAGTGCGTCGATTATTTTCACGAGGCGATCCTGTTGATCCGTATTTCTGGGTCTGTGAATCGTCGCTACTGCGTATCGGTCTTCGCTGATTCCAAGTCGTTCGAGGACAGCAGATTGTTTCTCGGCGATTGGCGCATGCTCAAGACACGCGTCGACCACAGTATTACCGACCATCCAGACGTTCGTAGTAACCCCTTCTGCGGAAAGGTGTTCGACCGCTGTTTCAGTCGGGGCAAATGCTAAATCGGTCACTCGGTCCGCGAGGACTCGATTAACTTCTTCTGGCATCGACCGATCGAAACTCCGGATACCTGCTTCTATATGAGCAAACGCTGGATCCATCTTGCTCGTGGCGAGCGCAGCCGAGAGAACGGCGTTCGTATCGCCGAGTGCGACGACGGCGTCTGGAGATAGAGCGGTAATCGCTCGTTCGATTCCGCGAAGGGCTTCCGCGGTTTGCTCGCCCTGTGTACCACTCCCGATTCCGAGCCATTCGTCTGGTTTGGGTACTGATAGGGTTTCGAAGAACACGTCGCTCAGTTCGTCGTCGTAGTGCTGTCCGGTATGGATGAGTTGCGTCGAGAATTTCTCGGACGCTTCGGTGGCACGGATTACGGGCGCCAGTTTGATGATTTCCGGCCGAGTTCCGAGAACAAAGAGTAATTCGCGTGAATCTGTAGCCATCGGTTCTAATGGTCGCCTCTACAGGCCGAAACGGTTCGTACTGATTTAATCAGTCGGTTCGACTTCGAACGTGTCTGCGTTTTTGATTGCCTTGTCGACGCGGGTGGCGAGTTCCGGCCATCGGTGTTCCCGGTTTATGAATTCGACGCCTCGTTCACCCATCTCGCGTTGGAGATCATCGTCGTCTACGAGTTTCCGAACAGCATTGGCGACTTCCTCGGAATCGTTGTCGACGGCGAATCCAGCACCTGACTCTTCCGTAATTCGTTCGATTTCACGAAGGGAACTCGCTATATATGGGGTTCCAACTGCCATACTCTCGAGTAGTTTCGTAGGCCGTGCGTAGTCCAGATTTTGCCCCTGTTTGAGGGGCACGAAACTCGAAGTCGCTTCAGCAAGAATCTTGGGAATTTCCTCCCGGGGAACGACGCCCTCGAACCTCACACGGCCGGTCAAGCCTTCCTCCCTACAGAGGGCTTCGAGTTCCTCGCGACGCTTTCCGGTTCCAACCAAACGGAGTTCTGCAACGTCCTCCAGATGCTTGAACGCAAGAATGAATGGACGGAGTGCATGGGCTTCGCCCATATTCCCGGTGTAGACGACCGTATCAGTATCCGCTGAACCTGGTTGTGGTGCAAACAATTCCTCATCCACCCCGAAGGGAACGAGCGTAAACCGGTCCATCGAAACATCGTACTTTTCTGCGAAATGTGCTGCCATCGTCTGGGTGATCACGAGAACGTGATTCGAATTCTGAATTGCCCGTCGCTCTAGTTCAGCAATGAACCGATACGGAACAGTATCCTTCTCAACATAGCCCAGATCGAGCGCGTTGTCGAGCCACAAATCGAAGATATCCGGCATCCACGCCAATCCCAGAGTCTTCCCCACGATTCCCGGTAGAAACGTCGTGTGAGGGGCGGAGACGGTGACAATCGTATCGTATCGCCAAAAGTTACACAGCACGTATAGACTGGCGAAGAGCGAAAACAGTACGTAATTTAAAATACGTCCCAGATTCGACTCTTCCGACGTCGAATCGGATTTCGGCTGGTACGTCCACAGTCGTGTAACCGGAACGCCATCGAGTCGGTCCCGTTCGAGCGGCTTCCATGTTCGGTCGAATTCGCCGTAGGGGAACGATGGGGGCGGACAGATAACCCGACAATCATGGTCATCTGGCAGTTGTTCGGCGAGTTTCTTCCAACGGTGGGCACCGCCCAGAGATTCTGGTGAGAAGAAATGTGAAACGATGAGTGTTCGCGTCATTTCGGAGATGGAGTGAGACGCTCGATTGCGGCACCCTCGAATCGGGCCGCGAGGATACGCTGGTCGGCCAGCCACTCGCGAAGTTCGTTTAGTTCCGCGACCGTCTCGTCGTGGGCAACAAGTTCGACGATAACATCCGGGCCTTCTCGTTCGACCAGCGCCCGTAGGTCGTCATACGTCTCTTTGGGGGCATGACGGTCGTAGTGGCTCACCGAGTAGCCATCTAACCGCAGGTCTTCGACGACGGCCCTTGCTGGACTGTTCCGCTGGTCGTAGGTATCCGGTTTGTATGCCATCCCAAGCGCAAGGATATCCGGGTCAGTATACTCCGCGACGAGACGACGGATGCGTTTGGCGGCACGGTCCGGCATGAGATCGTTCACACGTCGTGCAGTCGTAATCAGGTTGGTATGCTCCGGGTCGACTTCGTTGAGGAACCAAGGATCGATAGGCAGGCAATGTCCGCCAACTCCGATTCCGGGTGTGAGAATATCCACGCGGGGATGCTTGTTAGCCAACTCGATGACGTGCTCGATATCGATGTCAAGCTCGTCACCGATGAGGGCGAACTCGTTGGCGATTGCGACGTTGATATCCCGGAACGTGTTCTCCATCAGTTTGCACAACTCAGCCGAAAGCAGGTCCGTCGTGTAGACATCCCCCTGGAGGAACGGCTCATAGATTTCCGCCGCCGCCTCGGCGCATTCGGGTGTTGTCCCCCCAATAATGCGGTCGTTATGAACAATCTCTTCGAAGACGTCCCCCGGGAGGATTCGCTCCGGGGAATGGGCGAGGTGAACGTCCTCGCCTGGAGTGAAATCAGCGTCCCCCAGTATGTTCGATATGAGGGTTTCGCAGGTCCGCGGCGGAATCGTCGACTCGACGTTCAGCACGTCGCCCGACTCGATATACGGCAGTACTGACTCGATGGCTGCTTCGACGTGTGAAAGGTCGGGGCTCTTTTCGGGATCCGTGAGCGGCGTCGGTACCGAGATGACGAACGCGTCTCCCTCCTCGGGTGTCGTCTGAGCGATAAGATTCTCCTGAACCGTTTCGTCTTCGAGGAGTCGCTGTAACTCCTCCTCATCGAGGTTTAGGGACGCATCGTTGATCGCTTTCGTGAGATTTTCGTCGATATCTACACCGACTACTTCGACTTCGTTTTTCGCGAGTTGGAGCGCCAGCGGGAGTCCGACAAAGCCCGTCCCGACGACGACGACCTTCTCGATTTCAGACATCGTATTCGTCTTTCATCCACTCGATGGTCTTGGGGATACCTTCCTCGAGAGAGGTACTCGGGTCATGATCGAGGTCTTGCTTTGCCTTCTCGATGCTCGCCTTCTTGTTCAGCGTGTTGTGCTCTTCGCGTCCGCGATATTCGACCTTCGAGTCGTCCTTACCGAGATGATCGAGGATCAAATCGGAGAGTTCCTTGATATTACGATAGTCCGTACTCGCGATGTTGTACACTTCGCCGGGTTTGAAGTTATCTACGACATTTGCGAGTGTGTTTACGGTGTCCCCGATATAGGTGAAGGACCGGTGATGGTCGTCGTAGACGTGATACGGTTCGTCGTGAAGTGCTCGGTAACAGAACTTGGCGACGACGCTTCGATATTCGCTGTAATACTCGCCAGGCCCGTATGTATTGAAAAGGCGAACGCGGACCGTCTCGGTATCATGTCGGTCCGCAGAGTTGAGAATCTGCATCTCGTTGACCCACTTCGAAATGGCGTAATCGTTGAGTTGGCGAACGGGTTTCTCGTGGGGGACTGACTCCTCCATTAGTCCGTCGTAGTCGCCGTATACCTCGCTAGACGAGGAGAATATCATCCGGAAGTCATGTTTCTGCTGGAGGCGAATCATGTTCTTCGTTCCGGTCGCGTTTGACTGCCACATCGTCTCGTAGAAGTCCTCGCCGTTGTTCCGGCCGAACTCGGCACCGAGATGATAGACGTAATCGAATTCACGGTCGGCAAAGACGCGTTCGAGTTGGCGGTACTCCGATACGTCGACGCGGTAGTACTTCTCGCGTTCGTTCCACGGCAAATCGGCGACCCAGACGTCATGGCCTCTGGATTCGAGTTCGTCGACGAGAGGGGAACCGACGGCCCCGAGGCCACCAGTAACGAGGATATCGCTCATAGATTCTCTGGCCTTGCCGTGAGATTACATCTTTCGGTTCGTTCAAATCGAAATTTCACCCTTTATTCCTATTCCTAAAATGTGATTAATGGTGGATATCTACCAATACCTTTGCGACATCAATCTGAAACCCATCGTAATAGCTGGCTTCTCAGCTTACAGTATGGTATTCGACTGATATATGAAGATTGACGGTATTTTATCCCCGGAATGAATGTTACCTGTGAGTAGGATACTTCGATCTCGCAGCTTTACCCGAGAATTTTCCGCGAGAGTCGTTCCCGTCGCGCGTTGAAATTCTGAAGCACATGACTTATTGATGTGCGTAGCCTTTTGCTCTTCAAGTCGCTGGCGTTGTAGGGTTTTGAATACATGAGTAATGACGATATCCCTTGGCGAGACAAACTCGCTTCGATATACGAGGTTGTGGAACATCGGCCACTCTACACGTTTGGTGTCATCGCTCTCGGTCTCGTATCGGCGGTCCTCGAGGGAATAGGCATCAGCTTTCTCGTACCGATCATCGACCAAGCTCAGTCGAGCGGCGGCGAACCGGACGGCATCGCGGGAGTATTTTTTACGATGTATGACTTCCTCGGCGTCCCGTTTACGCTGGAGACGATTGTCCTCGGTGTGTCGCTCATAATGACGTTACGGTTCACCACCAGTTTCAGCGTTTCGTGGCTTCAGGCCCGGTTGCAGGCCGACTACGTTACTCATCTACGGAACCGGGCCTACGAGTCGACCCTCGACGCGCGAATAGAGTATTTCGATCGCGAGGGTTCTGACCGGATATTGAACGCGATTATCACACAGGCGATGGAAGCCGGGAAGGTAATCAAGTGGCTTATCAACATTGTCCGTGAAACGTTGTTGAGTCTGATATACCTCTCAATTGCGTTGTATCTAGCTCCGTTGTTGACGCTCGTCACCGTCGTTGCTCTCGGTGGATTTACGGTCTTCATCCGTTCCATACTCTCACCCGGATACGACGTCGGAGGGTTCGTCGCCCAAGCCAACGAGGACGTCCAAGAAGCTACACAGGCGGGGACACAAGGAATTCGTGACATCAAACTGTTCGGGATGGCAGACGAGATGCTCGAACAGTTCCGCAGGAACGTGGCCGAGGTAGCCGACTCAACGGTCCATCTCCGCCGAAACGAAGCGGCGATGAATAACTTCTATCAGCTCGTCGCAGCGGTGACGGTGTTCGTACTGATTTACGCCGCTGTTGGGTACACGTCCCTCTCTCTCGCAAGTCTGGGCCTATTCCTGTTCGCCATTTTCAGGCTGGCCCCTCGGGCGAGTCGTCTCAACAACCTCGTCTACAAGGCGGAAGGTGGCCTCCCTCACCTCGTCCGGACACAGGAGTTCATCGCAGAACTGGAGGAGGCTGTCGAACCTGTCCATGGCACCCGCGATCCCCCGAAGACGGTCACGCGACTCGCGGCGGATTCGGTATCGTTTTCCTATGATACGAGCCAGAAGGTCCTGAAGGACGTCTCGTTTGAGGCTGACCGGGGAGAATTCGTCGCCTTCGTCGGTCAGTCCGGTGCTGGAAAGTCGACAATCGTGTCACTCCTCGCCCGCTTCTACGAGCCGGACGCTGGAACCATCAAGGCCAACGGGGTGGACATCAAGGAGTTCGACAGGGAGCGATGGCGCTCCAAGGTCGCCGTGGTCCGACAGAACCCGTACATCTTCAACGACACTTTGCGGTACAACCTGACCGTCGCGAACCGGAATGCCAGTCAGGCCGAGGTCGAACAGGCCTGCGAGATCGCACAGGTGACAGAGTTCACCGACGATCTCCCGGCCGGACTCGATACGGTCCTTGGTGACGACGGCGTCCGTCTCTCTGGTGGACAACGTCAGCGCATCTCCATTGCTCGAGCCCTGCTCAAGAACGCGGACGTACTGGTGCTGGACGAGGCGACGAGCGACCTCGACACCTCCCTGGAAGAGCGCGTCCACGCCGCCATCACCTCCCTCGACGAAGAGTATATCACGTTGGTCGTGGCACACCGACTTTCGACCATCAGGGACGCCGACCGTATCTACGTCATGGAAGACGGTGAAGTCATCGAGACGGGTCGGCACGAAGAACTCATCGAACGCCGAGGGAAGTACACGGAGTTATACACCAAACAGGCGACCCAAACTGACTCGGGGGTCCACACCTAACGCGCTCCGGGAACCATCTACTGGACCAAATCAACGAACTCTTCCACGACAGTCTCGACCGCAAATCGGTCGAGAGCAGCCGTCGCGGCCTCCACGCGGCGTCTTCGCTCCTCGGGAGCTGTCAGCGCTGACTCAAGCGTCTCGGCGCAGGCGGCCACATCGTTCTTCGGGAACAGGAACCCGGCATCTCCGCATAGCAGAATTTCCTTAGGTCCGGAGGGACAGTCGGATGCGACTATCGCCGTCCCTACGGCTTGCGTCTCAATCAGCGTGAGTGGAAGTCCCTCCCACTCGGACGTGCTCGCCAGGAGTGTGGCCTGTTTCACCGCAGGCCAGGGATTCTGTTTGAACCCCACGAAGTCGACAGAGTCTTCGATACCCAGTTCTTGAGTCAGTTCCTCCAGCGCGTCCCGCTCTTCACCGTCGCCGACGACTACCAGCCGATATGGAGGATTGGTGTCGGCCGGTTCAGTATCCTTCAGTTCTGCCCATGCCTTGAGGAGGATGTCGACCCGTTTCTGACTAGTGAGGCGGGAGACGTTGATGACCGTGTTGTTCTCTGCCCCGAGCCAGGGGTGGTCCGGTTCCCTGGCATCGGCCTCTGCCCTGATGTGTTCGATGTCTACCGGGTTGTAAATGATTTCGACTTTATCTTCGCGGATACCGTGGTTGTGGATTAGGTCCTCTGCAGCCTCTTCCGCCACGGTGTGGACCACGTCCGCGTAGGTGTTGTACTCGTGTCTGAAACGGTTTCTGTAGTACCACCCGAACCAGCCTTCGTGAGCGTCCGCCCGCTCGATATTACTCGTCACGTGGCAGTTCTCGCTCACGACCAGGTCGAAATCGTCGTAGAACCGTTTGACCAGACAGAGGGCGAGCGATTCGAACTGGTTAACAGCGATGACAGTTTCCGGTTGAACCTGTTTGAGCAACCGGTAGTATGCGAGTACGCGAAACGGTGCCCGAATCCCTGGAATCGGTCGCTGAATTTTGTCCAGTTCGAACACCGGGACTGCCGCGTCGAACTGGGACTCGAATCTGCCTTCGGTGTTGTGAAGAGATAGGCCGACGGCCGGACCGCTTTCGGGCCAGTTGTTGAGAATCTTGATGAAGACTCGCTGGACCCCCAGCGCCGCGAAGTTGTTCATCGCGATTAATACTTCGATGTCCTCGTCTTCCATGCCGCTTAGGTCGTCGCTCAGGAAAATTAGTGTTCTGATGACTCAGAATCACGCCGTCCGGTACCAGTCGTGGACGGGCCGGTCCGAGGGCTCACTCCGTCCACGGTGCGAACTCGTACGAAACGTATCGCTTGCGGCGGTCGATGGCGTCGATTCGGGCTAAATCCTCTTCATCCAGCTCTAAGTCTTTAGCCTCCATATTCGACCGGAGGTGCGCACCGCGAGTACCGGGAATCGCAGCGATACGGTCTCGATGAAGGAGCCACGCAAGTGCCACCTGGGCGGGATTCGCTCCGTACTCATCGGCGATCGCCTGTATGTCGGGATCTTCGAGGACATCGCCGTGTGCCAGCGGCGTATGTGCTACGAGCCAGGCGTCGATATCGTCAACTATGTCGTGGAGTTGGCGTTGCTGGAGGTATGGGTGACACTCCGCTTGGACCGCGAATATCCGTCCGGGGACGACGGCCTCCGCTTCACGGACCAGTTTCGGCGTGAAGTTACTGAGGCCGATATGCCCGATTAGTCCGTCGTCCTGTAAATCGGCTAACGTGAGGAGCGTGGACTCGGGGTCGTAGGTGTGGGCCGGCCAGTGAACGTACACCAGATCCAGCGTCTCGACGCCGAGCCGTTCCGTACTCTCCCTGACCTCCGCACGGACGTCGGCTGGTTGCAACCGTTTCGAGTGAACCTTCGTGGCGAGAAAGACTGAATCCCGGTCCACGTCCGAGTGTGTTAGCGCCTCGCCGATTGCCGACTCGTTATCGTACTGTCGCGCAGTGTCGATGTGCCGATACCCGATGGACAGGGCTTTCGTGACCGTCTCGCGGCATTTGGGTCCACGCATGCTGCCGGTCCCGAGCCCCAGTTCGAAGTCGGCTTTGGAGGTCAGGCCGTCGCCAGAGTTCATCGAGAATCAGAATTGCCTGTTATCGCGGACGACTTTCGAAGCCTTGTAAATCCCTTCTGGCGTTCCGGCATCGAACCACTCCCCGTCGAATACCTCGTATTCGAGTTGCCCACGTTCGACGTAGGCTTTGTTGACGTCCGTTATCTCGTACTCGCCGCGGTCGGAGGGTTCCAGGTCGTCGATAATATCGAAGACGTCGCTCGTGTACCGGTACAGGCCGAGAACCGCGTAATCGGAGGGTGGGTCGTCAGGCTTCTCGTCCAAGCGTGTCACTTTACCGTCGTCAATCGTGGCGACGCCATATGCAGCCGGCTCATCCACCTGCTTGACGAAGATTTTGGCTCCTGGGCTGTCGAGTGAGAGCATCTCACGAGTCAGATCACCGATGAGGATGTTGTCGCCGAGCAGAACGACGAATTCGTCATTGACGAAGTTCTCTGCGAGCCCGACACCATGTGCGATACCCTTTGGCTCCGACTGGACTTTGTAGTTGAAGTCTGCGTCGAAGTCCTCCTCCAGTAGTTCGATGTACTTACCGATGTGATCGGCGTTACTGATAACGAGGATGTCGTCGATGCCGGCCCCGAGGAGCGTCTCGACGGGATAGTAGATCATTGGACGGTCGTAGATAGGAATGACGTGTTTGTTGACAACACGGGTGGTAGGACGGAGGCGAGTCCCCTTCCCACCTGCGAGAATTACGCCCTTCATGTCTCTCAAACCTACCGACAAATACTAAAACGTTGCCGTGACTTGAGATAGGTGTATGTCGTCACAGTCGGTCCTCGTCCTCGGCGGCGCTGGGTTCATCGGTTCCAACTTCGCTCGACACGCGATCCGTACCTTCGAGTCCGTGGTCGTATTCGACAAACTCACGTACGCCGGCAACACCGAGAAACTACCCACGGCGTCGGATGCACTAACATTCGTACAGGGAGACGTTAGAGACCGGGGGGCGCTCCGCGAGGTGTACGATGAGGTGGACATCGTCGTAAACTTTGCAGCCGAATCACACGTCGACCGCTCCATCGAATCCGGACGTGAGTTCGTCACGAACAACGTCGAGGGGTGCTTCGTCGCGATGGACCTCGTCCGGGAGACGGACGTAGACCGCTTTGTACAGATTTCTACCGACGAGGTTTACGGGAGCACTACGGAGGGGTCGTTCACGGAGTCCGACCCACTTGACCCGAGTTCGCCCTATTCGGCAAGCAAAGCCAGCGCCGACCTCTTCGTAAATGCCCTCTGGGAAACCTACGACCTTCCCATTTCTGTCGTTCGACCTACGAACGTATACGGACCGAGACAACACGTAGAAAAGCTCATCCCCAAGTTCACGCTTAGAGCGCTACGCGGCGAAGAACTCCCGCTATACGGCGACGGTTCCAACGTCAGGCAGTGGCTGTACGTCGATGACCTCTGTGAGGCGCTGGTGGCCGTCCTCGAGGATGGCGATTCCACTATCTACAACGTCGGTGGTCCGGATGAACGCTCGAACCTCGAAGTGACAAATGCCATACTCAATCACTTGGGGGCGTCCTCTGATCTGATCACCTTTGTCGAGGACCGAAAAGGCCACGATCAGCGGTACTCGCTTGACGCTAGTCGAATCAGGGACGAACTCGGATTCGAACCGACCGTCAACTTCGAGGTGGGGATTGAACGAACCGTCAACTGGTACCGCGAGCATCGAGATTGGTACGAGTAACTTCTGTCGGCATCATCTCTGTACGATTCCAGTTCGGAAATGACGGGTCGAGAAGGCAATAAGGCTATTAGACGTTCAGGCTAATCGAGAGGTATGCAGAATCTCCTCTGGATATCGATCGACAGCTTTCGGCTTGATTTTACATCCCTCTCCGGGAACGAGGGGGACACGCCCGTTCTCTCTCGCCTCGCCGAACGAGGTAGGTCGTTCTCTAATTGTTTCAGTACCGGAATCAAAACGCCGACCTCTTCGGCGTCTATCCTCACCGGCACGTATCCAACCTACCACGGAATCTACGGGCCCCCGGACGAATTCCTCCCCGAGATAGACGAATCAATCACGACAGTCGCAGAACGACTACGGCAGGTCGGCTATCGTACCAGCGGTGTTTCCCGTAATATCTGGATTAGCGAGAAGAGCGGCTTCGACCGTGGGTTCGACGAATTCGTCTGGTTCGAACAGTCTCCTAAGGAGTTCTACTCGAAGCTCACCATATGGGAGAAACTGAAGTATCCAGTATCGATGGTCACTAACCGGCTGAAATTCGGGAAAAACGCGAGTTTCTACTCTACTGCCCCGCTCGTTGCTGACCGCGTCAGTAGACACGTGACCGGCCTTGAACGTCGCGACGAACCGTACTTCCTCTTTGCCCACTTCAACGAAACCCATCGGCCATATCTCCCGCCGAGGCAATTCCTGTCCGATTCAATCGAGATTGACGAAGTCGTATCGGAGAGCATGGACTTCCATGAACGGCTCTACGAGATAATTGGACAGGGCGAACAGGACACCATCGATACGGACCTTATCCAGATGCTTTACGAGGCAGAACTACGCCACGTCGATGCCTGCCTCGAACGGGTTTTCGACGCAGTCGATTTCGACGATACCGTCGTCGTCGTTACTGGCGATCACGGGGAGTTCCTCGGGGAGTACGGGCTTTTCGGCCACCAGCTTTTTGCGTTCGACGAAGTTATCAACGTTCCGTTAGTGGTCACCGGTCTCGATATCGAAGGTGACCCAGACCAGTACGTCCAACACCCCGACGTGTTGCGGACGTTCTTCGCCGCCAACGATATCGAATTCGAGCAAGCCCAGGGAATCGACCTGCGCGAAGAATCCCGTACTGATGCCGTCACCTGCTGGCACTCAAGCACGAAGTTCTTTACCGAACACAATTCATCGTTTAATGACGACGGGTCGTACTTCGACGGTTACGTGCTCGGACTCCGAGCACCCGATGGTCACTACATGCGGAGTCGTGACGAGGATCGCGAGATGCTCTTTCGTCCAGGTACTAATACGCCACTTGCAGACGAAGCTGTCAGGGATCGGTTATCCTCCCGGCTCAACGCGTTTAGAGATGAGACCGAACGGGACACGACAGTTTCGAAGGCCCAGGATTCTGACGCCGAAGAGAGGCTCCGCGATCTCGGATACCTCGGATAAGGTAATAATGTACCTGATTGAACACCGACAACCGACTATGAGCACGCTGCAAACCTCACAAAGGATATATATGCCTGGACACACCTTCAAACCATGATTGTCCTCGGGATTGCTCCTGCCCATCACGATCCGAGCGCATGCTTGGTTCGGGACGGCTCTATCATCTCAGTCGTCGAACAGGAACGGATCACGCGCGAGAAACACGCCGTCGGTTCATTCCCAATCGAAGCGATCGAGGAGGTCATCGACCTCGCATCCGTCTCTTTCAGCGACATCGATGCTATCGCTACCTCCCGGAACTATGATCAGACTCGCCGTATCTTTGCGAAAGAGGTCAAGGCTGGGCTCCGATCTGACCTCCCCCTCAAGAAGAAGGGAATCGAAGCGTTCGGAAAACCGGTTCAGCGATTATTGCGGTCGAACGAGGACTTGAAGGCAGAAGTCCGGGGGAGTGTAAACGACCACTTCGACCTGCCCGTTCAGGACGTACCACCGATTCACTGTCTCAATCACCATCTCACGCACGCCGCCAGTGCATACTATCCGAGTGGCTTCGACGACGCACTCGTCGTTTCGTTAGATAACCACGGCGACCACCTCGCGACTGCCATCTACACGGCCCGAAACGGAACGATCAACGAGCGAAAGACCTTCCACCAGTACAACTCACTCGGGGCGTACTACGGCGCGTTAACTGAGTTCATCGGATTCCGCTCGCACAACGGTGAAGGGAAAGTGATGGGGCTGGCACCGTACGGACAGCAAAACGACCTTATTGACGCGACCCTCACGAACTACTGTTCAGTCGGCGAGGGAGAGTACGACGTTACTGAACTTACCTATCGACAGAAGGACGACAGGGTGCCGAAGCTCTCTCGCGACCTAAATATGGAGCCACGGTACTGGGATGACGAGATCACACAGGAGTACAAGGACCTCGCCTACCACGGGCAAGCGAAGCTCGAGGAGATTGTCACCGATCTGGTATCGTACTACGTCGACGAAACCGGTCTCTCCAACGTCTGTCTGGCCGGTGGTGTCGCGCTGAACTGCAAGATGAACCGCCGAATCAGGAAACTCGAAGGTGTCGACGGGATCTTTGTCCAGCCAGTAGCGAACGATGCCGGTGGCAGCATCGGCGGGGCACTCGAACTCTCCGAGCGACGTGGGTACCCGACCGAAGAGATGACCCACGTCTACTACGGTAGCTCCTATGACAGCGAGACGATCCGCAAGACGCTCGATCGGCTCAAGGTGGACTACACCGAACCGGAGGACGTCTGTGAGGTGACGGCAGCTGCTCTGGAGCAGGGCGCTCTCGTCGGCTGGTTCCAGGGTTCGATGGAGGCCGGCCCGCGCGCTCTCGGGAATCGATCGATACTGGCAGACCCTCGCGATGAGGCGTCGCTCGACCGGGTAAACAAGTTCGTAAAACACCGTGAAGAATGGCGCCCGTTCTCACCCTCCATGTTACCCTCTGCGGCCGAAACGTATCTGCAGGACGAACCGAGTAAGGCGGCGCGGTTCATGATCGACACGTTTGCGTCGACCGAGCGGGCCCGGGAGGATATCCCAGCGGTTCTCCATCCCAGCGACAAGACGATGCGCCCTCAGATAGTTCTGGAGGATACGAACCCGCGCTACCACCGCCTCATCAGCGAGTTCGAAGAACGAACCGGTGTCGGTGTCGTCCTGAACACGAGTTTCAACGACAGCGGCGAGCCTATCGTCAGAACCCCACGTGAGGCGGTCCGCGATTTCTACGGTATGGGACTCGACCTCCTAGTGCTCGGTGACTTCGTAATACGGAAGCGTGATGTCTCCTCGGCGAACGCGGGGAGAGAGGCGGCGATGACTGAGAGGTAGTAATGGACGAACCTATTCGATGCCTCATCGTCGTCGGAACGTACGCTTCTCAACCTACTGGTTATCAAGCTCGAGTCAACGATTTACTCGCTTATGCTGATTATGCCGAACGTGACGAAATATCGTTCGAAATTGTTCCACTCTCCGTAAAAAACATTAGTCAATCAGTCGGCTCTCCCCACAAAGTCCACAAATGTCCGGGATCAAAACACAAAAGACTCCTCTATGCTCTTCGGACAATATTACATCGGCGATCGGCGTCTGACGTAATCCACTTAACGGCCCTCCCTTGGTACGTGCTCCCTCTGCTTGGCGCAAGTATTGGGAAACCCCTAGTTCTTGGGCCAAATATTGGATCGAACAAGCCACTAACCTCGTACGATTCTACGACCCGGAATATTCTCCGCGTTACTAACCCAGGGGCTGTATGGAGGACTAAACTATACGATGATAGATTAGAGAAAGTAAAACTATCTCTTAGTAAAATTCTACCATTTAGTGGTGTAAGATATTTTGATTTTAGTCGATGGGCTGCTGAGACCGGACTCAGAGCAAGAGGAATCGAGACAGATAAAATCAGCATATTGCCACCGGGGGTGCGTAGAGATGTGTTCTTTCCATTAGACGGGCCCAAGAAGAAAATGGAACGGCGTCTAACATTTGTCACTTCCAGAGAGCGAGCCCGGATGAAGGGTCTGGGTATATTAAGGAGCGCGCTTGAAGAGCTGGGTGATTCGTTTAATGATCTTTCAGTAAGGGTGATTGGCGCTGACTCAGCGCCGGTAGAACCTTGGATGGATCAGAGCCTGGTGGATGAGCGGTTCGAGTTTATGGGTCGGGTTCCGAGGGCAGATCTCCGGAAGCATTACCTACAATCAGATGCTCTTGTCCTCGCTTCATTTACGGAGGCCGGTCCTAATGTTATGTATGAAGCACTAGCGTGTGGAGTTCCAGTTATAGCCACAAATGGTGACGTCTTTCGTAATCACTCAATCGGTAACAACACCCTCTTTTTTGACCGAGGTGATTCGAGCTCACTCGCGAGACAGATCGAGCGGTTCTACGACGAACCGGAACGGTACTGGGAGGCGGCCTTCCGGACGTCGTCGCAGTACGACATCGAACGAACGTTCGACGCGCTCCTGGAAGAGTATCGGTCGCTCCTCGAGTGATTACACGTCAACGAACTCGTGGTACCAGGCGACGTAGTTGAGGACCTTCCAGAGAGCCAATGCGTTGTTCGCCTCGCCACTGCGATGTTCGTCCCACATCTCGAAGACCGCCTCGGCGTCGATGTACTCAGCGTTCTCGACCCGTTCGCGGGTAAGCTGTGAGGCGATTGCCTCGTGCTCCTCTCGAAACCACTCGTCGATCGGTACCGATAGTCCGTGTTTCTCGCGTTCGAAGATACGATTGGGTAGGAGGTCGCCCACCGCCCGCTTGAGCAGCGGCTTGTACGCCTGACCCTCGTTCTTCTGTTCTGAGGGGAGGTTGTATGCGTACTCCACAAACTCGTGATCGAGGAAGGGGACGCGGGCTTCGAGCGAGGCCGCCATCGTCGCATGGTCGACCTTGTAAAGCAAGTCGTCCGGGAGCCAGTAGTCGACCTCGAACGTCGAGATGGATTTGACGGTATCGTCGGGGTGGCCGGCGAACGAATCACTAATGATGTCGACGAGACCGCTCGAAACCGGCCCGTGACCCGTCGTGGCGTATCGATCCGGGTACTCGTCGAAGCTACGTGCCCAGTGTCGGAACGCTCGGTCTCCCGTACTCAGATCTGAAAAGTACTGGAGGTAGCGCTGACCGACGGGACTGACGTTTGCAGCCAGCGCCGCGACATCGTAGATGCGATTCGGTAGCGATCCGTATCGGTCCCGATGATCCGTCAACTTCCGGTAGTGGCGGTAGCCGGCGAACAGTTCATCGGCGCCTTCTCCCGAAAGGACGACTTTGACCTCCTCGCTCGCGTGCTCTGCGAGTAGCATCGTCGGCAAGACGGCAGGGTCCGCGAGCGGCTCTCCGTACCGTCTGATGAGGTCATCGAAACTCGTCATCGACTCGAGGTCGACGGTTATCTCGTGATGGTCCGTGCCGAAGTACTCCGCCACGAACCTGGCCTCGTCGCTCTCGTCGTGTGGCGCCGACTCGAACGCGATGGAGAACGTCATAATGTCGTCGACCCCGATGTCGTCCAGCATCGCAACGATTGCGGACGAGTCGACACCGCCAGACAGGAACGCACCAACCGGCACATCGGCCATCAACCGTCGTTCAACAGATTCACGGAGCCCGTCTCTGATCCGTTCGTGGACTGTCGCCGGATCGTCGTCGACCGGTTCCGACGCTATTTCCCAGTAGTGTTCGAGATGGGTTTCTCCGTCCTCGATCAGCAGAGAGGCCCCTGGAGGGACCTTCCGGATATCGCGAAAAAGGGTCTGTGGCCAGGGTGTATACTTGAGCCAGAGGTAGTTGTACAGCGCCCGGGGATCGATCCGTCGCTCTACGCCAGCGGTGAGCAGTGAGGCGACCTCGCTGCCCCAGATAAACTCGTCGTCGGTATCGGCGTAATACAGCGGCTTGATGCCCAATCTGTCACGGGCGAGAAACAGTTGTTCCTGCTGGGCGTCCCAAAGCGAGAATGCGAACATCCCGTTGAGATGGGTCGGCAGGTCGGTTCCGTACTCCTCCCACAGGTGTACTAGAATCTCTGTATCACAGTCCGTCTGGAACGTGTGGCCCTTCGACTCCAATCGGTCTTTGAGGTCTGGGAAGTTGTAAATCTCGCCGTTGAAGACGACAGTAATCGTCCCGTCTTCGTTCGATATCGGCTGATCACCCCCTTCAAGATCGACGATGGACAACCGGCGCGCACCCATCATCAGCGGAGGGTCGGACGAGTGGAACCGCCCCTCGTCGTCGGGGCCCCGGTGGTGGATGTCCGCCAGCATCCGGCCGAGTTGCTCGTCATTGGTCCGTCCATAGACCCCTACAATGCCGCACATACTGTGACGTTCGTGGGTAGCTATTTATCGTTTATCGTAGTCGTGGTGCCCGTCACCCTCACTGCCGGCGGTTCTGAAAGAGACAGACCGTTCCACCCTGCTTTGCCGCGAGTAGCTCGAAACCGGCCTCCTTGAGCATCTGTTTTGCAGGTCCGATAGATTCCGCTCCGTGCGTGTGGAACTCGATGAGGATGTAGGCACAGTGGGACGCGAGGTCGTCTATCTCGTGTTCTACGAGCTCGTACTCCGCTCCCTCGACGTCAGCAACGAGGACGAACCCGTCGAGGTCCCACCGGTCGATCGCATCGCGGAGCGACAGCGCAGGGATGTCGACCGCTTTCCCGTCCGTTCGCTGGACGCTGCTCGCGAGGAAGTTCTCCACGATCGTGAATGAGACCTCCTCGTCGGTTGCCGCGTATGCGGCGTGACAGATCTCGAAATCCGCGTCGTTGAGTCCCCTGTTCCGCTCTAGTGTGGACAATAGCCGTGGATTGGCCTCGACAACGTACTGCTGACTGCTGGCCGAGAGATGCGCGTCGAGATAGCACGAGATGAAGCCGATCGACGCACCGAGTTCCAGCACGTCGCGATCCTCGGGGACGAACTCGTCGATCAGTTCTCGTTCTGGCTCCTCGTAGGTTTCGTAGACGAAAGACGCCTTCTGGGTCCTGTCTATCTGATCGGACGAGAGATCAAGCGTGATGCCGTAGTACTCGACTCGGTTCCCACCCATCTCGATTTGCAGTCCGTACAGACGTTTTTCAGTGAACACTCGGACGTTTCGCCAGACGCTTCGGAGCAGAGGGACGGCCCCGTCTTCGTTGTACTTCTGGCGGATGTTTCGTAATACGTTCTTCATTCAGGTGGGGTTAGTGTCAGGTACTCTTGGGTCATATACAAAGGCTGTGCTACCAGCGACAGTCAGTTCAAGAATTCGTCGTCGGTGGGGTTCTTCTTCCGTAGTTCGAACTGCGCGAGGATGAACCCGATAATTAGCCACATTGGTTTCCAGGCGAGGACGTCGACGGCGACTCCTTGGACGAGTACACCGACAACCCCCGCACCGAGGACTCCGAACCGGATGCGTTCCCGGCGTTCGAGGTCTTCGTAGCCCCGATAACCATTCACGACCAGGCGACAGAGATGCAGTATCCAGGCCGTCAGCAGTGCTACGCCGACGGCACCGAGCTGTGCGAGAACGGAGATGTAAAGACCGTGGGGGCCACGACGGAGGAAAAGCGGGGGATGGTTGGCGGCGTACTCCGGAAACGTGCCGAATCCGTAACCGAACAACGGTCGTTCGACGAACATCCGTAATCCAGTCCGGTAGAGTCCGAGTCTTATGGAGATGGACCGTGCGGATGAATTCCCATCCGGGTCGAGGATGTAGACCAATCGCCCGAAACGTTCGAGGTAATACGCCGGGTCCCCCATCTTGAACACGGCGACGACGATGGCACCGACGCCAACGACGCCGAGAATCAGTCGCCGCGGCGCGAGTGTGGGTAAGCCATCATCGTACAGGAAGACCGCTACTGAACAACACAGCACCGCGGCAAGAACGAGATAAGCGCCCCGCGAGCCGCTCACGATCACACCTGCGATGAGGGGAATCGAAAGACCTAGGAGCCCGTACCTTCTACGGTCATGGGTTATGTCTATTGAGAGAGCCAGTAGGAGGACGAACCCAACGACGAGAGAGAAACCCATGAGATTCTCGTTGATGTTGAGCACAGTTCCGCGAGAGTTCTCCGCGTGGAGCGTAAGGATCGCAGAGATGACAGCGGCTGCAACGGCGTAACTCAACAATACATTCAGGTCACGACGGCGTCTCACGAAGATGGCGACGAAGGAAGCGAATGCGATCTTCCGGAGGTAGCCTGAAGAGATAGCTGCGCCGTATCCCGAGTAGAAGGGCTCTGTTCTCAGAACAGCGAACGCTATGAACGGAAGAAACGTGACGATGACGAACATCGTCTGTTTTCGGATACGTACCTTCGTAGTGCTCTGAGTTGCCTGGCGGAGCGTGTCGGTAACCAGCAGCAACCCGGCCAGTAGTGATAGCGGTTCACTTAGTGAGACGCCCGGGAACAGGTACAGCACGTCGAAGATCATAGAGAAGACCGCGAGTCCGAGTACGTGGATTCCGAGCCACCTGATTAATGACATCTGGATCGAACACCCCTCGTGGCTCTCTCGACCTCCCGCTCATCCTCGTGATATTTTGGTAGCCAAGTTCGTCTCATCGTCCGCCTTCCCGTCCTGAGACTGCTGACAGTATTCGTGTGCCGATACGACGTGGAATGAGGGCTAGAAGAAGGTGACGATACGATTCACCATCGTCGGGCGCCAATCTGAGAGCTAATATCCCGGACCGGATTGCATCGATTCGGTGGCCATGCTCGACGTACGCGCGGACCATCCGCCGGTGGTACGCGGCGCGTTCGTCTGAATCGAGGTGAGAAAACACCGCACGAATCCCGTCCTCCTTTGCGATCGATTTGAGTCGCGTTTTCGTGTCCTCGGGTGCACGCGCGATGAGCGAGTAGCCGATTTTCTCTCGTCGTTCGTCCAGTAGAACGAGACCGCTGCTCCGACGTAGTTCGTATAGCGTCTCGTCCATCCCGTCGATGCAGTAGCCACGCCGTGTGAGGCGGACCCAGAGTTCGTAGTCCTGTCGATACCTGAAGAACGGATCGTAGCCCCCGCTGTCCCGGATTGCGGCTTTACGGGCCATAATAGAGCCGTGAACGATTGGATTGTATCGGTCGAGTTTCTCCGCCGGATTCGCGGGTGCCGCGAACCCCCCGAGGACGTCACCGGAATCGGAGATCACGTTCACGCCAGCAGCAACCACGTCGGTCTCTGGATTCGCTCGAAGGTATTCAACCTGCGAACGTAACCGTCCGGGAAGCGACCTGTCGTCGGCGTCTTGTCGAGCCACAAAGCGGCCGTTTGCAGCGTCCAAAGCTGTATTCAACGCCGAAGCGAGGCCTCGGTTCTCATCGTGTTCGAGGATTTCCACGTCTTGACGGTCCTCATAGGTCGCGAGGACGTTCGCGGAGTCGTCCGTCGAACCATCGTCCACCACTATCAATTCAAACGAGGCACCCTCTTGGCCTATAACGCTCTCTATAGCCGTCTCTAGATGAGCCGAGTCATTGTAAACGGGTAGTAGCACCGAGATATCGTAGTCGTTCATGAATCTCTCCGGCCAACCATCTCGATAAGGTTGTAAAGAGAGTCTTGATTTAATTCCCTGTCGTTTTTCAACCTTGTCCAACGAACCCGCGCCTGCCCATAGATACAAGTGGTCTTCATTAGACTGCTTCAAAATGTACACGAGCAAAGATGAGCGATCGAACATCAGGGTGCGTGTCGATGGAGGACGAGTGATTCGGGTCCTCAACAGCGTTACCGATCCCAGAATGGGTGGTCCCCAACGACGGTCGCTGCAGGTCGCCGGTAGCCTCAGAAAGCGCGACATCGAGACGGAGTTTCTGATCCCGGAGGGGGACGACGCTTTCGACGAGGTGGCGGCCGAGGAGGGGTTCACTACTCACCGATTACCCCTCCCGCGGCCCCGTTCACCGCCGAACCTCCGGGCCAATAGCCGGTTCGTTCTCTCGTTCCGGAGGACGGTGACTCGTATCGGATCCCTGATTGACACTCGGGACTACGATGTGGTCCACGCCAATATGCCAGTAAATTTCCAGACCGCACTAGCGGCAGTAAGGTCGGATACGCCGCTTGCTTGGCACTTCAACGACACGCTCACACCGACTCCCATCAAACAAATCGCAGCGTACGCGGGGGGCCGTTGGGCGGACGAAATCGTCGTCGCGGCTGACGCCGTACACGACTATTACTTCGATGAAGCGACTCCGTCACGGACGATATACGCGCCGGTCGACCTGGACACCTTCGATCCCGATCGAATTGATATCGACGAAACCGCGCTCCGGTCAAATCTGGGAATCAAACCTGACCTGACTATCGTCGGGACGGTCGGGAATCTCAACCCGATCAAGGGACACGAGTATCTCCTCCGTGCAATCGCCACTCTTGACGAGAGGGAATACGAGGTTGCGGTGCCGATAGTAGGTGCCGAACTCGCAACGAGGCGTCAGTACCTGGAAAGGCTCCGGTCGCTTCGTGACTCGCTGGGTCTTAGTGAGACGGTGCGATTCCTGGGGTTCCGTTCCGATATACCTCAACTCCTCTCACTGTTCGACGTCTTTGTGCTTCCGTCAGTCGCTGAGGCTTGCCCAATAGTCGTCCTCGAAGCGATGGCGATGCAATGTCCGGTGGTTGCAACGGCTGTCGGTGGCGTCCCAGAACAACTTCCTGATGCGGACCACGGCTGGGTAGTGCCACCGGAGGACGACGACGCCCTCGCGGATGCAATAGGTGAGGCATTAAACGAACCAAATGAGCGCCGGCGGCGAGCCGCCAACGCGTATGAACGTGTAGTGTCAGAGTTCTCTCTGACGGCTTGCGTCGACCGACACGAGGACCTGTACAGTTCACTCGTCTCCGAGGCCTGATCGGTTCTTATTCCCTCTTCTTGAGTGTAGCCTGCATCACGGAGATACTGGGTCACGTATTTATTAAACGACCCGTCCGGCTACTCAATGAACTGTATTGCATCCTACGGTTGGTCCAAGACGATTGCCTCAGGCGTTAAGACGGTGGTCCGATAGACTACGTTGACCGTGTAGATGGTCCCGACCTCATCGAATGCATCATTTTCCCAGAAGTGGGCGCAGGTATATAGTGGCGTGTCAAAGTCGATATACGAGGTGGGATGGCCAGCGCAACTGACTGCTCCCACCACCATCGAACAGAGTCTCGTTGGTTCCTGACGGTACCGACGATTGAGCGGAGCCCGCGTTCCGAGGTTATCTCGACGGCATAGAACTCATACCCTTAGAAACCCTTTCTTAGCCATCCGTTATCTCGGGTTCATAAATCTGAAACGCTAGTCTCAGGTGGTTGGCATCCCGCTGTACTTCACGCTCCGGGAGGCCGACGCGGATCTCGCCGGCGGCCTCTTCGTCGCCCTCATTAGCGCGCTGCTCGTCGTCACGGGCCTCCTGCAGCGGGCCTCCGAGGCGGTCGACGCTTCGCAGGAACCCAGCGACGAGCACGGTCATTCCTCGATACTGCAGGCGATGACCAGATTGCGAACGGGCGAAATCCCCTTGGGGCCGCAGCGGGGGCGTTGTATCTCGTCGCTCTCGCCCGACCATGGATAGACGAGATGTCTTTACCCCACAACCGGACAGTATTGACGAACTCAAATCGAGGACACGGCGTGCTTACAAGGAATTAATGCAGGTCACACTCGAACGGAGTGGCGGTCAGTATAATGTTTATTCTGAGTCCGGGAACACCTACACCGTCGACATCGTCGAAGATCCCTGCACCTGCGCGGATTATCATGAAAACGACCCGAAGAATGGGTACAAACATCGACGTCGCGTCGGGATGGAGATTCGGGCAAAGCGCATTCCGACACCGGATGGTCGGATTCCCGAGCGAGTCGCCTCTGACGGCGACGTGACCGCTGGATCTTAGGTCCAGGATCAAAACGCTATCGACCGGATTCGCGGTCCAATCTCTGAATTCGACGCCTATGGTGAGTGGACTGGCGAGGAGTATTACCGCTGTCGAGCCTGTAGCGCCGAAGCGATGCGAAAACGAGACCTCAAAGACTGCTGTGAGGCAACTAAGAACTGATTCCGTGAGCGAGTCGAGGCGAAGTCGTAGGGACGCTGCCGGGTTCGGCGATCTGAGACGCCTCGACAGCCCCTTGATGTACGATCTGCGACGCGTATCTCTTCCGAAGGGTGACGTCGACCACGAACACAACTGGTATATAAATGCCGCAACCACTCCGGACAAATGGAACTCATCGACGAGCAAGGTCGCCTCTTCGGGCGAGTCAACATCGTCGACGTGCTGGTCGTCGTCTTCGCGCTGGCCATCGTTGTCGCTGGCGCTGCGCTAGTGTTCGGCGGTACTGACAACCGTGACAGCACCAGGGATGCCGAAGCCCCGGAGAAGCAAACGCTCCACGTCACGGCGGTAGCCACCGGCAACGCAGCGGTGCAGTTCGACCCCACCGAGATCGACGTCGATGGCACATCAGCCAGCATCACGGACGTTCACCGAACGCCGGCCCAACGCGTCTATTTCCGCATCGCGTTAGACGGCGTCGAAACCGAGGAAGGATTCCGGTTCGGGGGCAACAGCGTTCGAGTCGGTGACCGATTCACGATTTCCGACAACACCACTAGGACAGCCGCGTTCATTATCGAACGCGGTACGTCCTCGTCCTTCGACAACCGAACGACGACCGCCACCCTCGCAGCCACAATCCGAACCCCGGTCGCCGACGCGATCTCCGAAGGCGACCAGCAGTTTGTCGGTGACATGCCAGTCGCCACGATTACCGGTGTCGACCGAACTGCCGTCAACGAAACCCATACGCGTCTCCGGGTCAGAGTCGACTTCGAAACCCGCGTCGTCGAGGGAACGCCCTACTACGGGGGCGCGCCGATACGGCTTGGTCAGACCATTCACGTCAGAACGTCCGATTACGAATTCGAAGCCGACGTCATCGAACGAGAGTAATGTCCCAATCTAACGATATCGAAGCGCTCCGGGACCGAATCAACGAAGCGGCCGACAATTCCCGGTTCGTCAGGATCATCCGTCGCGTCGAGTCGACGCTAACACGATGGACCCGCAACTCGCATATCGTCCAATGGTTCCTAGCTGAACCGGACCCGGAGGTCATCGTCATAGACCTGCGGGAAACCTACACTATCGGGCCGATTATTCGCGTTCTGGACTGGGCGACCGACCGTAGCAATCAACTGGCTGAACGTACGGGCCTCAGCGCAGTCGCCGAAAGAACCACCCGGCGAATCGAGTCCGAACCCCTCTATCTTACGGGCTGGTTTCTGTTTACGTGCGCACTCGGCGGACTGCTCGCCAGCATCGTATCGGGGAACCTCTCGGGCGGCTGGCTCCTCCTCTCAGGTATAGCGCTACTGCTCACCCGAGAACGACGGTCGGCCTCAGAACTCACGGAAACACGAATCGGTCGCGCGCTAATTGCAGCCTTCGAACCGCCCGAGCCACCGGAAAAAGACGAGTAATTACTCTACAGTAACACTCTTCGCCAGATTTCGTGGCTTGTCTATCGACCTTCCTAACTCAGCAGCGGTGTGATACGACACTAACTGCAACTGCACGTTCGCCAGCACCGCCGCCGCTCGCGGGTGCGTCTCCGGAATCTCTAACACGTAATCGGCGTACCGCTCCACATCGCTCTGCCCATCTGTCACCGCAACCACCGGCGCATCCCGCGCTTCAACCTCCTTTACGTTACCAACGGTCTTCCGAGCTAGCTCGCCGTCGCCGATTACCGTCGCGAAGATTGGCGTCTTCGAGGTCACCAACGCCAGCGGGCCGTGCTTCAACTCCCCTGCAGCGAAGCCTTCAGCGTGCTTGTACGTGATTTCCTTCATCTTCAACGCCCCCTCCAGCGCGACGGGGTAGTTGTGGTCCCGACCGATGAAGAAGTAGGCGTCGCTGTCCAGCAGTTCCTTGGCGACGGTCTCCGCATCGGACGTATCGAGCACCTCTTGAACGTCACTTGGCAGGTCCCGAAGCGCAGCGATGACGTCCCGGTCTGCTTCCCCATCAGTCGTCACCAGCGTCAGCAGGTTCAGCGCGACCTGCTGGCCGGCGAAGGTCTTGGTCGCCGCGACGCCGATCTCCGGTCCCGACCGGATGTAGCAGACGTGGTCACATTCGCGAGCCATCGTCGAGCCGACGGTGTTGGTGAGCGCAAGCGTCTCGGCGCCACGCCGACGCGCGGCGCGCGTCGCCGCTAACGTGTCTGCCGTCTCTCCGCTCTGAGAGACGCCGACAACGAGGGCGTCCTCTGCCGGCGGTGACGAGGTTGCGTATTCGTGGGAGAAGAATGCTTGCGCGGGGACGCCCTCGGCTTGCAGCAACTGCGCACCATATACAGCAGCGTGATAGCTCGTCCCCGCCGCCACGAGGTGCACGCGATTCAGCGAGAGGTCACCCAACTCTTCGAGCGTTACCTCCCCGGCGAGTTCGTCGACCCGGCCCTGGAGGCACTGCCGGAGCGCTCGCGGCTGTTCGTGAATCTCCTTGAGCATGAAGTGGTCGTAGCCGCTCTTGCCCGTGTCCTCGGCGTCCCACTCGACGGTCTCGATGGATTTGTCGACGGGCGTCCCGTCGAGCGTCGAGACGCTCCAGCCGTCGGCGGTCAGACGCGCAATTTCGCCGTCTTCGAGATAGACGACCTTGTCGGTGAACTCTCGGAATGCGGGGACGTCGCTAGCGAGGTAGGTCGCGTCGTCGTCGATGCCGAGAACGAGTGGCGAATCGTTGCGTGCGACGAAGACCGTCTCGGTCCCCTTGATGACACAGGCGATGGCGAAACTGCCCTCCAGTCGCTCGATTGTACGTCGGAAGGCGGCCTCAGCGTCCAGCCCCGAGTCGAGCCCAGCCTCGACCAGATGCGGGACGACTTCCGTGTCCGTTTCGCTGTCGAAGGTGTGACCTTCCTCGGTGAGTTCGTCTCGTAGCTTCTGGTAGTTCTCGATGATGCCGTTATGCACGACGGCGACACGCTCGGTACAGTCTTGGTGCGGGTGCGCGTTGGCGTCCGTCGGCGGGCCGTGGGTGCTCCAGCGCGTATGGCCGATACCGACCGTCCCGGAGACGGTACGGGTTTCCAGTTCTTCTCGAAGCGCGTCGAGTTCGCCGGCCTTCTTGACGACGTCGAGACCACCATCACCGACGAGTGCGACACCCGCCGAATCGTAGCCACGATACTCCAACTTCGAGAGGCCGTGCATCAGCGTATCCAGCGTGTCATCACAGCCGACACAGCCGATGATGCCGCACATCAGCGGACCACCTCGACGCCGTTCTCGATCCAGCCGGAGATGGTCGCACCGCCGCCGACCGTCGCGTCCGCACCGACGAGCGTTCCGGGCGCGAAAGTGACGCCGCCGCCGACGTCAACGCGGTCGGCCAGCACCGCACCGAGTCGCTGCTCCTCGAAGACCGAGGTACCGACCCGGACGTCCGCGGTCCCGCCGGAGACGACGGTTCCGGCGCCGATCGTGACGCTCTGGCCGGCGACACAATCGATTAGCGTCGTCCCTGGCCCAACGCGGGTGTCGGAATCCAGGAGTGTGTCCTCGACGGTGGCGTTCGAGCCGATAGTCGCGTTTCGACCCACAGCGACGTACGGTCCAAGAACGGCCCCCGCGGCGATTTCTGCGTCCGGGCCAACCACGACCGGCCCCTGTAGTGTCGCGTCCTCGTGGACGTGAGCGCTCTCGGCGACCCAGACATCCGGCTTTTCCTCCTGTTCCGGAAGGCCGACTCGGCCTTCAGCGAGGAGCTTTCGGGTCAGATACAGCAGGTCCCACGGGTAGGTGGCGTCGACCCAGAGGCCATCTGTCCGGGCTGCTAGCACCTCGCCGTCGTCCATCAGCGTCCCGATGACGTCGGGCAGATGGAGTTCGCCTTCGCGTCGCGGCGTCCGTTCGATCGCGTCGAAGACGTCGGTGTCGAAGGCGTAGACGCCGGCGTTGATAAGCCGGTATTCGTCGGACTCCGGTTTCTCGACCAGCTCAACGAGTCGGTCGCCGTCGACTTCGACGGCGCCGTACTCGGAGGGCGTCGGATGTTCGAGCACCGCGACGGCCGGCCGGCCATCGAAGGTATCGAGCGTGTCCGTGACGATTCCTTCGTCGATGGTTCGGTCGCCGTTGACGACCAGAATCGGCTCGTCGACTTCATCAGCGGCCTGCTGGAGGGCGTGGCCACTGCCGAGTTGTTTCTCTTGGTGGGCGTAGGTAATCGGCACGTCGCGGTAGGCGTGGCCGAAGTGTTCCTGTACGCGTTCGCGCTGATAGCCGACGACGAGACAGAGCCGCTCGATACCGGCCTCGACGAGGACGTCGAGGACGTGTTCGAGGATCGGCCGGTCGGCCGCCGGCAGCATCGTCTTCGGGCGGTTGTGCGTCAGAGGACGAAGCCGAGTCCCTTCCCCTGCCGCGAGAACGACCCCTGTTGAAACGTCCATAATCACTCGGTTGACCTGCCGCCGAATCAAAGTATCGGCAGGCGGTGGGACGCTTGACGATTATCGACCGCCGCCCCGAGGCGTAGCTATTTGTATCTCCCTCCACCCCTCTGGAATATGGATCACGCGGAAGCATCGCAGGTGTGTGGGGAGGTTCTCGACGAGGTCGAACGAACCGTCATCGGGGACCGCAACTTCTTCGAAACCGTGCTGACGGCAGTGCTGGCCGACGGCCACGCGCTGCTGGAGGACGTGCCGGGGACCGGCAAGACGCTGACCGCGCGAACGCTGTCGACCGCGCTCGGACTGGAGTTCAATCGCATCCAGTTCACGCCGGACCTTCTGCCGGCGGACATCACCGGAACACACGTCTTCAACGAGAAGGACCGAGAGTTCGAGTTCTCGGAGGGCCCCATCTTCGCCAACGTCGTGCTCGCGGACGAAATCAACCGCGCGCCGCCGAAAACCCAGGCCGCGCTGCTCGAAGCGATGGAGGAAGAACAGGTCACCGTCGATGGCGAAACCCACGAGTTGCCGTCGCCGTTCTTCGTCCTCGCCACGCAGAATCCCGTCGAACAGGAGGGGACCTTCCAGTTGCCCGAAGCGCAGGTCGACCGCTTCACGGTCAAGACGTCGATGGGGTATCCGGACCGCGACGGCGAACTCGAACTCATCAATCGGCGTGCCGACCGAACCGCCAAGGCCCCCGTCGCCGAGGCGATGGTCGACCGCGAGACTGTCGTGGACTTTCAGGCCGTCCCCGAAACTGTCGACGTCCAGCAGAACGTTCGGGAGTACATCGTCGACCTCGGTCGCGAGACGCGGCAGGACAGTCGGGTCGATGTCGGCGTCTCCCCACGTGGCGTCCAGCGTTTCTTCGAGGCCTCCCGTGCGCGAGCGGTGCTTTCGGGGCGCTCGTTCGTCGCCCCCGACGACGTACAGGCTGTCGTCCAGCCTGTGTTGGCCCACCGGCTCGTCCTGACGGGAGAGGCACAAGTTCGGGATACCGAGAAATCGGAGATCATCGAGGACGTCCTCGACCGGGTCGCCGTCCCGGAGATGGACGAGTAACGTCATGGCAACGGTTCGCCGCGGTGGCCGATACCGTATCAGTCCAGATGCTGGAGTTCCCCACGCCGTTCACGATGCATGATACCGCCCGCGAACCGCCGAAGCTTGGCGACGAGTTCGGCCTCGGTCTCGTAGGTTTCGACCCGCAAATCCCATCGAACTGATGCAGATCGAATCATCGCACTAGTCACGTCGTCTTCATGCATGAAAATCAGCCGTTCGCCATGTGTGTCTGCGATATTTTCGAGGATGCTACCTGCCTCTTCACCCACGCCGAAATTGTGGCCGAGAAAGGGAACGACGAATGCAGTTGCATTACTACACTGCGCGTACTCGATACTTTGTGTTACGGCATCCACGTCGTCGGTTTCGATGTCGATATCGAGTGCGAGAAACGCATTCACGCCGGGGTTGGTTCGGAGTTCTCCTTGCACCCGCCGCAGGAGCGCCTGTGCGGCGTTGATGTCGTCTTTGTTCCGAAATAGTCGGCGTAACGGCCCAGGGAGGTCGTCGATCTCTATCTCGTTGCGTTCCTCTTCGCTGAGTACGTAATTGAGGTTGAACGATTTATATGGCCCCATTAGGTAGAAGAGGAAACGGTCATACGTTACGTCCCCAAGGCGGCTGGTGATCACATCGCGTGTAATCTCTACAGTCATAACTCTCGGTACTCGGCTATGGTATTTAAAAAACGGTGTTTTTGAGAAATATTGGCTTGACAACGACTAAGGATCCACGACTCCTCGATTTATACACGATGGCTACCGATCAAACTCGGCCTCTCGGTGGGGAACCTCCGGATGACCCGGAAGACCTGCTTCCCGAGGAGAGTGTTCTTAGTCTGGACGAGTACCTCGCGATGCATGCCGCGGTCGGCCACCGAACCCGTTACGAGATCCTCTATCGCCTCGTCCATAGTGGAGAGATGAGTCCGAAAGAACTCGAAGACGAAATCGAAATCGACGATAGCACACTCCACTACCACCTCAACGAGCTCGTCGATGTCGGCCTCGTTGAAAAGCGACAGCGAACGGAACGGGGCCAAGATGGTCTGTACACGTACTATCGGGCGACCGTATTCGGCGAGGTGACACTCACAGACGGTGTCGATGAGTTAATCCGCGGCGAACAGGCGTTCGAAGAGATGTATAACAGTTCAACTAAAGAATAGAAATCATCTCAGCGGAGTGTATCTACTCACTCCCGAATCTCGAACCGGGCGCCGCCGAGTTCTTCGGCATCCACAATCTCGATGCTCCAGCCGTGGGCGTCGACGACGCCGGCGACGCTCGCCATCCCCATGCCGGTGCCGCCGGGCTTGGTCGAAAAGCCGGGCGTGAAGACGTTTTCGCGGTCCTCGGGCGGGATGCCGGGACCGTCGTCTTCGACGTAAAAGCCGTCGTCAAGGGCGCCGATTCGAATCTTTGTTCCGGCGTTGCCACGTCCGACGGTATCCTTCTGACCCTGCGAAGCGGCGTCCGTGGTGCTATGCTCGACGGCGTTCGAAAGCAGGTTCTGCAGGAGTCGGCGCACGGCATCCGGGTCGCCCTCGACTTCGGGCGAATCGACCGTCTCAAGCCGTGTTCCCTCGGGCGCGTTGACCCGCTCCCATGCCTCCTCGGCGACTGCCGCTACGTCGACTGGTTCGGTTTCGCCGACGACTTCGCCCGTTCGGAGCATCTCGGCGAGGTCCTCCCGGAGGTCGTCAAGGCGGTCCAACGCCGACTGTGCTGCCTCGATATGGGACATCTCGCCGGTGTCGGCCGCCATATCGAGCCGACCGCGGGCGGTCGCAAGCGGCGTTCGAAGGTCGTGGGAGACGACGCTCGCCAGTTCGTCGAACCGCTCGTTCTGGCGTTCAAGGCGACGCTCCCGCTCCTTCTGGTCGGTAATCTCGGTGATGAACCCTTCGAGGGCCTCCAGGTCGCCGTCGGGACCGTAGATGCCCCGACCGCGTTCCCAGGCCCACCGCGTCTCGCCTTCACGAGTTCGAATCCGATAGGTGACTTCGAACGAACCGCGTTCCTCCAGCGACGACTGGACGTCTTTCCAGATCCACTCGCGGTCGCCGGGGTGGAGGACATCCTCGCCCCATCGGACTTCTCCGGACTCCAGTTCGGCGGCGGTGTAGCCGGTAAAGGAAGCGACGTCGCCGCGGACGTCCTCCATCGGCCAGTTCGGTTCGTTGCGGCAGCGATAGACCATCCCCGGCAGGTTGCTGGTCAGGGTCTCGAAGCGGCGCTTCCGCTCCTTCTGGGGCGTAATGTCGCGCGTGATACCGGTCTGGAAAATCGGGTCGCCGTCCTCGTGGATGGTCCGGCCGTTCATCTCGCCCCAGCGGGTGCCGTCGTCGCCCGGGAAGCGAAACTGGATGGAGTAGGATTCGCCGGCCGCCGCGGCCGACCGGACCGTCTCCTCGGCGGCATCGCGGTCGGCCGGATGGACCTCCGTGAGGAAGTCGTCGAAGGATTCGATGGGGGCGTCGAACACCGGACAGACGTTCGGGTGAATCTCCATCGCGTCGGTCTCGATGTCGCGGGTCCAGATGGCGGCGTTGGCGGATTCCAGGGCGAACTTCATCCGGGAACGTTCCCGTTCCAGTCGTTTCCGCGAGCGGTGCTGGCCGACCGCGTTGCGAACCCGGTTGGCGAGCAGTTCGTACTGGTTGCTGCCGGTGCCCTTCTGGAGGTAGTCGGTCGCGCCGGCCGAAATCGCCTCGCTGGCAACCTCCTCGCTGCCCTTCCCGGTAAAAAGGATGAAGGGGAGGTCGGGGTATTTGTCGCGGACGGATTCGAGGAATTCGATGCCGTCGGTCCGCGGCATCTCGTAGTCGCTGACGATACAGTCCGGCGTGTCGGTTTCGATACGCCCCAGCGCGGCCTCGGCGCTCGTCTCGGTGACGACCGATATCCGGTCGCCCTCGCGTTCGAGGGCGTCCGAGACCAGGTCCCCGAACGCCGAGTCGTCGTCGACGTGCAGGACCCGAATGGGGCGTGCCATACCTCCGCATAACGGATACTGCGGTATAAACTCCAAGGCCGAATTCGGTGCCGAGACGCTACGAGACGCTGAGTAGCGTCAGGCCGGCGCCGGCCGCGAGTACGAGCGCGATAAGACCCGTCGACGTCGGTGCGGCCACCGACCCGACCGAGCCGGCGACGAGGACGGCCACGCCGATTGCGACCGCGCCGACCGCGAGGCTGCCGGCGAGGTGGACCAGTTCCGTCCGCGCGCTCGACGGCCCCGACGGCAACTGGTCGCGGAGTTCCCGGCCGAAGGTGTTGGTGTCCCAGACGACGACGGCCGCGACGGCGCCGACCAAGGCGGGCAGGGCTGCCCCGATGAGCGCGGCCACGAGCGCGCAGGTGAACACGCCGAAGGCAGCCAGCGCCGGGCCGGTGAGCCGGTTCGGCAAGACGAGTACCGTCAGCACGGAGAAGCCGAACAGCGTCACGAGCGCGATGACGCCGCAGGCCAAAAGCAGCGCGACGGCAAGGCGGTATGGCCCGAGCGTCGCGAGGAACTCGGCGACGGGGTTGTTCACGGCCCGGAGACCGCGGCGGAAGGTCGCCAGGCCGTCGCCTGCCGACAGATACCAGCCGAGGGCGGCGGTAATCGCCGCCCCGCCGAGGGCCGGCGCGAGCGCGCGGGCGAGCCACTGGGCGTTCATCCGGCGGATCCGCTGTATCGTTCGCGTCACGAGGCCGCTGCCGAGTGCGACCGCCGTGAGGCCGAGTAGCGCGAGGCGGATGCCGGGCGACAGCGACAGGAGGACGAGCACCTGCGAGACGTTCGGCGGCGCGGCAACGATGAGTTGCCCGAATTGCGCGGTTCCGAATGAGGCGACGGCGCCGACGACGCCGATAATCCAGACGATACAGGCCAAAAAGAGGTAGCCGAGCCCCCGTTCGGCCCCGTCCAGCGCGTCGACGACGGCGTCTCGCGAGGAGGGCGGCACCAGCGTGTCGATGGGGACGACCCGAACCGCCCACAGCACCGACAGCGTCGCCGCGAGGACGACGAAGGGCGCGGTCAGGACGGTGAACGTCGGCGGTGACCCGAGCAGATGGCCGAGAATCGCTTCGATGGCGCCGACCGCGAGGTCCACCGCCGTCGTCAGCAGGCTGATGTCCGGCGAGATGAAGACCGCGAGCAAGGCGGCCGCACCAAGCAGGGCGAGAAAGGACCGCTTTGTCGCGACGAGGAACCGGCCGCGGTCCGGTGAGCGGGTTGCAGCAAGCGGTGCGGCGACGCCGACGGCGACGGTCGCGCCCGTCACCACCAGCGTGACGAGGGCGGCGACCGGCGACGTCTGGAGCGCCCGGAAGGCCGCCTCCAGCGTGAGCGCACACGCCAGTCCCGCGACGAAGACCGCGATACCGCCGAGGAAGCGGACAGGCGTTCGGTCGCTGTTGAGCAGGTACAGCGAGACGGCGACGGCCACGCCACCCGCGAGGCCGACGAAGGCCGTCCGCCCGAGGACGAGGCTGGCGACCAGCGCGGTAGCCACCAGCGCGACCCCGGCGGCGACGGCGTCGCTGAGTCGCGGCGCAGTCAGGCGATGGCGAGCATCGGCGATGACGTCGGCCACGCGCTGGCGGAGCGTCGGTCGTCCGGTATCGACCAGCGGCGAAGTGGTGGACGAACTCATCGCGTCTCACCCCACGTTTCGAAGACACGGGAAAGCGTCAGCGCAAGCGGCTCGGACAGCGACCAGTCGACGACGGGGACGCCGCGCCGTTGCAGGCGGTCGGCGCGTGCCCGCCGTTGGAGCGCCTCGGTTGCCGCGCCGAGGGAGGGGTCCCCGCCCGCGGTCGTCAGGTCCGGCGAGAGTATCGTCACACCATGGGAGCCGGCTTCCAGTTCCTCGACGAGGTCCTCGGCGAAGCCATCGGTCAGCGGCGTACAGCAGACGACCTGTGCGTTCGCGGGCAGGCGCTCCCGAAGGGCGCGAATCGCCCGTTCCGCCGAGACGCTGCCGCCGTCGGCCTGCGCGTAGTCGATGGTCTCGTCGGCTGCCGACCGGGTCGCCGCGTCGCGTCCGGGTTCGGTGTAGCTCGCGAGGTCATCCGACGCGAGGCCGCTGCAGGCGGCGACGCCGACGCGGTGGTTCGATTCGAGCAGTGAGGGCAGCGCCCGCGAGACCGCGTAGGTCGTCAAATCCAGCGTGTCGGGGCCGTAACCGGGCCAGGACCGCTGAGCGCCTGCGCGGTCGTCGATGACGAAAACGACGGTTATCGCCCGCTCGACGCGCATGTCGACGGTGGTCAACTCGCCGGTGCGGGCGAAGCGCCGCCAGTTGATGCGGTTGACGGGATCGCCGCGCTGGTACTCGCGGGTACTGAAGAACTCGACGCCGCTGCCGCCGGTGTCAGTCGGCGTCCGGCCGACGAAGTGGATGGTCCGGTCCCGAAGCGGCACCTCGTCCAAGAGCGTCCAGCAGGTGATTTCGGTCGCGCCGTCGACGTCGTGGACGGTCTTCTCACCGGCCCGGCCGGCCACGCCACGGACGGTCAGCGTCGGGTCGCCGAACTCGTGGGTGCCGCGGGGTAGGGAGAGTTCGTACTCGACGATCAGCGACTCGCCGGATCGGAGGGCGCTGGCGGCCTCCGTTGACCCATCGACGGGTACCGGCGGCGGGTCATCAGCGACCCGGATGTCCGGCAGCGGCGAGTCGCCGACGTTCTCGACGGTCAGGCGGACGGTCACCGCCTCGCCCGGTTCCGGGGCCTCGGGTTCGACTGACCGCTCGACGGCCAACCCCGGCGAGGGAACGCCGCTCAGGAAGCCGTACACCGCGTAGACCGTCGGTACCGTCGCGACGACGAGGAAGAGTGGGTTCCCGAACAGCAGGCCAAGCGTGCCGGCGCCGAGTGCAGCCACGCCGGCCGCACGCCAGCGCATCATGTGTCTCCCTCCTCGGCGAGCGCCTCAACGGTCCCGGGGTCGGCACGACTCAGTTCGTCGATGGCGCTCAGCGTGTGACGGACGCGCCGGCGGAAGGCCGATTCGCCGCGGAAGAGGTCGATGAGCCAGAGCCACAGCGGCAGGTCCGGCCCCTCGTCGTCGCTCAGGGTCGCGGCCGCTCGCCGGTCGTCGGTCCAGGCGCCCGTCTCGACCGCTCGCTCGGCCATCTCCGGGGAGCAGGCGGCCGCGCCCGCGTAGGTGTCGACCGCGAGGTCGAACAGCGTTTCGCGGAGGTCCTCGCGGGTCGAGACGCGCCGGCCACGGGCGGCATCGAGGTCGGTCGCCCGTTCGAGGGTCGCATCGACCGCAGCGCCGAGTCGCGGTGCGTCGGGGGTCGGTTCCCGACGCGGAACCATCGGCGCGTCCGAGTAGGGCGTCCGCCCCTGAAGCGAGACCAGCCACAGGAGGCCGCCGAAGGCCGCTAGCATCGCGATGAGGACGCCCGGCGACGGACTCGTGACCGCGGCGATGACCGGCGACGGCACCATCCCGGGCGCGAAGACGGCCACGCCCGCGCCGGCGAGTGCGAGCAGGCTGACCGCGATGACGCCGATTCGGAACCGGCTCACTCCGGTCATTCGGCGTCACCTCCGTCGAGTTCGGCTTCGGCCTCACTTGCTTCGTCGGCGTATTTCTTGGGGTCGCGGCCGCCGTATTTCACCGCGCGGAACGCCTCAGTGAGGCGGTCGACCGGGCCGTCGGGAAGGCCGGCCGCCTTAGCCTCTCGGGCGACGTCACCGGGAGTTCGTCTGCTGACGCGCCGGAGGCCGACCAGCGACACCAGCGACCACCACGCGCGTTCGACGATGGGCGGGCCGTCGTCGGTGGCGGCCGGCGTCGTCTCGCCGTCGCCGGAACCGCGACTGGCGATGGCCGTGACGCGTTCGACGGTGTTGGTCCCGGCGTTCCGAACGCGCGCTCGGAACCGGTCCAAGAGGGCCTGAAGTGCTCCGATGGGGTCCTTCGAGTGCAGGGCGTTCCAGAGGGATTCCAGCGCGTCCCGCAGGGCGGCCCCAATCGCCTCGACGGTCGCCGCGAGGCCGACCACGCGGTCGACGACGCCGCGGGCGATTCCCTGGGCCGTCGCCACGATAGCCGACCCGAGTTCCCGCGGGCCTCTGGCGTTCGAGCGTCGGGCGATGAGCGCGAGGCCGGCGATAATGAATAACCCGAGCACGCCGAGCACGCCGGGAATCAGCCCGATGTAGGCCGTCCGCTCGTGGGTGATACCGGAGGGGAACGTCGCTCCGAGCGCCGCGGTCGGCGCGGTCGGCAGCGTCGCGTTCACTCGCCCTTGGTCGTCGGTCGTCCCGATCGACTCGCCGCCGAGACGCACCTCGGCATCGGCGACCGGGTCGCCGGATTCGGTCACGACGACCGTCGCCGCCTGTCCGGGAAGCGCGATGCCGAGCGGTCCCGACCCTTCGAGCGCGATACGTGGGGCCGCGAGCGTGAGGCTCCGCTGGCCTTCGAGGTCGCCGCGGGTCACCGCCACCTGCGTCTCGGTCGCCGTCGGCATCGTCACCGTCGCGACGCCGTCGTCGTTGGTCCGGGTCCGTTCCTCGCCGTCGATTAGCACGGTGGCGTCGGGAAGCGGCCGGTCGGAGACGGTTGCACGGAGCGACACCTCCTCGCCGGGTCCGGGGTCCGAGGCGAACTCGATTGTCACCTCGGACTCGACCGACATCGAGGCGCCGTCCTGAGCGGCGCTGACCGAGTAGTACGCGCCCGTCGCGGCGACGTTGCTCGATTCCACGCTCACAACCATTTGCTCGGCGTAGGGCACTTCGACTTCGACGAGACCCTCCGCGTTGGTCGTGCCCGCGGGTTCGCCGTTGACGCGGACGCCGACGCCCGAAACCGGGTCGCCGTTGTCGTCCAACACGAGCAGCGTCGTGGTCGTACCGGGGACGAGTTGCTCGCCGAAACAGATGACGTAGGGGTCGTTGGCGGGTCGGCACCGTTCGGAATCGGTCGGATCCGACTGCTGGCCGCCCTCGCCGTCGGTGGCGGTCTGCTGGTCCGAGTCGCTTCCGGACCCGCTTTGCTGCTGTTGGCTCGGGTCGCTGCCGTCGCCGGTCGGGGCGGTCTGGCCGCCGCTGCCGCCTCCCATGAAGGAAAACAGGTCGAGCAGGCCGTTGAGTAGGCCGCCGTTCGATGGCGGTCGCCAGCCTTCGAGTCCCGAGAGGTCGAACCCGGGGCCACCGGAGAGACTGATTCCCGATCCCGACCCGGAGCCCTGCTGTTGTGGGGCCGGTTGCTGCTGCGGTTGTTGGCTCGGCATATCGCCGCCGCCACTGCCGGGTAACTCGGCGGCGATTTGGCTTGCTGGCGCCGCGCCGCCGAAGGCGGGCAACAGCCCCGCGGCGAAGACCAGCGCGACGACGGCCAGTACGGTCACCAGCGCACGAAACGGCTCTCGGCCACTCATCCGCCCGACCCCCGATGCATGTCCCGGATTGCCAACCGGTCCCCCTTACGTCTTTCCGAAGAATCGGGCCCTAATATCCCAGCGCCCGCCTGACGTGGGTGCCGTCGGGTCGTTTTCGGGGAACGGAAGACCGAAGGCCACGCACCTGCGAGGAGAGATAATGACCGTCATCGACGACGCCCGCGAGTTGCTGGCGACGGGGCCGCTCTGCGATTCCTGTCTCGGCCGCCCGTTCGCCGACCGCAGTTTCGGCCTGACGAACGCCGAACGGGGCCGTGCGCTCCGGACGACCGCCGCCCTAGAGGACGACGAACCGTTCGAGGAACGCGATGAGGAATGCTGGGTCTGTGAAGGTATCTGCGAGCGCTTCGACGAACTCGCCGACCGCGTCGTCGAGGCGCTCGGCGAGACCGAACTGTACACCTATCAGGTCGGCACTCGCGTCCCGCCGCTGGTCGAGGAAAACGACCGCCTGCTCCGTCTCGATGCAGGTCTCGAAGAGGACGTCGGCGAGCAACTCAAAACCGAGGTCAACCGCGAGGTGGGCCGCCGCGTCGGCGCGAATCTCGATGCCGAAGTCGACTTCGAGCGCCCCGACGTCCAGTTCACCGTCGACCTCGAAGACGACACGATCGACGTCCAGCGCAACTCCATCGCCATCTACGGCCGCTACCGGAAGCTCGAACGCGACATCCCTCAGACGGAGTGGGAGAAGTTCGACGAGAGCGTCGAGGAACTGGTCGCCCCGCCCTTCCTGAGTGCCTTCCGCGGCACCGAAGCCGTCTTCCACGGCGCCGGCCGCGAGGACGTCGACGCCCTCATGCTGGGAACCGGACGGCCGTTCGTGCTGGAGGTCAAGGAACCGCGACGCCGGGATGCCGACCTCGACGAACTCGAAGCCGAGGTCAACGGCGGCACCGGCGGCAAGGTCGAAGTCGAGAACCTCGCCTTCGCCCGCTACGACATGGTTGAGCGGGTCAAGGAACTCGACGCCTCGAAGACGTATCGCGCGACCGTCGACTTCCACGACCCCGTCTCCGAGGCCGACTTCGAGGCGGCGCTGGAAGCGCTTGACGGCGCGACCATCGACCAGCGGACGCCCCATCGCGTCGACCATCGGCGCGCGGACCTCGTCCGCGAGCGACAGGTGCTCTCCATCGAGGGCGAACTTGAGGACGAGTACACCGCAACCGTCGACGTTCACGGCGAGGGCGGCCTCTACATCAAGGAACTCGTCAGCAGCGACGAGGGACGCACCGAACCCAGCCTCGCCGGCGAGTTGGGCGTCGACGCGGAAGTTTCGGCCCTCGACGTGATTTCGGTTCAGGGCGTCGACGAACAGTTCCTCACCGACGAGTATCGGGTGGAGCGGGACGGCGAGCCGGTTTCGGGCGAGTAGCGGATTTCCGTTTTCACGGCCATCGGTTCGGGTTCGCCGTACCGGCGCAACCGCAGAGATTTACCCCTCGCCCCGAGAGTAGGAGTATGCACACCTGCGATGCCTGCGGGGCGGAGTTCGAGACGCTCTCGGAGATGCGAATGCGACACGACTGCCCGGTCAAGGAAGAACAGCGAAAGCGCGAGCAGGCCCTCGACTACCTGCGGGACGAGCGGGACCTCGAAATCGGGGACCTGTGTCGAGTCCTCAAGACGGGCAAGGAGGTCGAAATCGTCGACGTCGAACCCAGCGAGGCGGATGAACCGCCGACCGTCGTCTGGGTTCCGGCGGGCCGAGAGGATACGCCGGAAAAACGACAGACCAGTTCGCCCGCTGAGCTTATCTGAGTCCCCGAAACGGCCGTCGGTTGCTGGCTCGTCATTTATCCGTTAGCCACGCGTAGAGCTACGGTCGGCATAGTCCACGATGCGCTATATGATTGTCATCTCTGCCAGCAGAGGTGTGCAATTCGGTTCGACCGACTGACTGGGGTTTCGAATGACTCGACCCTGTGTAATCAAAGCCTTCTATCACAACCTAAAACGGTTGTGTACACATGGAGTTGCTCTTAAAAGACGCATGGGTTATTGGTCCAAACCCCCTATGGCCGTACGAAGGCGACGAACCGGTCGGGTGGTCCCCGACCGGCGTCATCTCTACGCCAGCAATGCGTGCTGGTGATACCTCGCGTGGTGTGGTCGCCTTCAGTCGCTACCGAACTGTACCGTCTCGTCGACGACGAGAATTTCGCCTGCGTCGCCATCGACGAAGTTCTCCGTATCCGCTTGGACCCGTTGGCCGGCATCGCTTCCGAACACGTCGCCAACGGTCGTCTCCGCGGCGAGATACAGTTCCGCGATTCCGTCGTAAGCCGCCTTCTCGGGGTCGGCGGGCACCGACGTGGCGTACCGTTCGACGCCGGGGAGGTCCTCCGCCAGCGGCGCGTGCTCGTTCAACCAGTAGTCCACGAACGCCTCGTGGCTCAGTCCGTCCTGTCGGACGAGGAGATTGACAAGTTTCCGCATGACTATCGGTGGTCGGGTGGCGAACTTCGTTCTATCGGTTGCCGCTCCGTTCCGGCACACTTAGGTTCCTCGTGTGCCGATTCGGCGGTGATGGCGCTCCAGCTAGAGTCAATCGACCGCGTCGGGGTCGTCGGCGCGGGCACGATGGGTAGTGGTATCGCACAGGTCGCCGCGACGGCGGGGTACGACGTCGTAATGCGTGACATCGAACAATCGTTCGTCGAGGACGGCTTCGAGACCATCGATGCCAGCCTCGATAGTCTGGTCGACAGCGACGAACTGACCGCCGAGGGGGCTGAGGCGGCCAAGGACCGCATCGACGGCACGACGGACCTCGCGGACCTCGCCGACTGTGACCTCGTCATCGAGGCAGCCGTCGAGGACGTCGACATCAAGCAGGACATCTTCGCGGACCTCGATGAGGTGACCACCGACGACGCGGTGTTGGCGACCAACACCTCGACGCTGTCGATTACGACCATCGCCGCGGCGACCGACCGCCCCGAACAGGTCGTCGGCATCCACTTCATGAACCCGGTTCCGGTCATGAAGGGCGTCGAAATCGTCGTCGGCGAGAAGACCGACGACGACGTGGTCGCGCTCGCACACGACTTCTCGGAGGACCTCGACAAGGAGACCTGGGAGTCCGACGACAAGCCGGGGTTCGTCACCAACCGCGTGCTGATGCCGTGGATCAACGAGGGGATTCGGGCCTACGACGAGGGTGTCGCCTCCAAGGAGGACCTCGACAAGGGGATGACGCTGGGGACGAACGTGCCGATGGGGCCGCTGACGCTGGCCGACCATATCGGGCTGGACGTCTGTCTCCACGCCACCGAGACGCTCCACGAGGAGTTGGGCGACCGCTACAAGCCCGCGTACCTTCTCAAGCGGAAAGTCGAAGCCGGCGACCTCGGGAAAAAGACGGGCAAAGGCTTCTACGAGTACGACTGAACGGGAGGTCTACTCCTTGAGGTGTCGCGCGATGACCTTCTTTTGAATCTCGGAGGTCCCCTCGTAGATGGTCGTGATTTTGGCGTCGCGGTAGTAGCGTTCGACGTCGAAGTCCTTGGTGTAGCCGTAGCCGCCGTGGACCTGCACGGCCTCGTTGGCCACGTCGACGGCCGTCTCGCTGGCGAAGTACTTCGCCATGCTCGCCGATTTGGGGTGGACGTCGCCCTCGTTCTTGCGGGCGGCATCGCGCGTCAGCAGGCGCGCGGCCTGCACGTCGGTCTGCATGTCGGCGAGTTTGTGCGCGATGGCCTGATGTTCGATGATAGGCTTGTCGAACTGCTCGCGGTCGTTGGCGTAGTCGACGGCGTCGTCGAGGGCGGCCTGTGCTACGCCGACGGCCTGGCTGGCGATGGCGATGCGGCCGCCGGTCAGAATGGAGAAGGCGGCCTTGAGACCGTCGCCGACCTCGGTCAGGCGGTTCTCGGCGGGGATGCGCACGTCATCGAAGATGAGTGTCGTCGTGTCGCTGGCCCGCAGGCCGAGTTTGTCCTCCTTCTTGCCGACCTCCAGCCCGTCGACGTCCTTGGGGACGAGGAACTGCGTGACCGTGTTCGGGTCGTCGCGGTCGGTCTTGGCGAAGAGGATGACGACGCCCGCGCGCTCGCCGTTGGTAATCCACTGTTTCTTGCCGTTGATGACGTACTCGTCGCCCTCCTTGCGGGCTTCGGTCGTCATCTCGGCGGGGTTCGACCCGGCGTGTGGCTCCGAGAGCGCGAAGGCACCGACTGGGCGGCCATCGACCATCTCCGAGAGCCACTCGTCCTGCTGTTCCTGGGTCCCGAACTGGCGGATACACGACGTCGCCAGCCCGTGGACGGACAGCGCCGTCGCAACGGCCAGGTGGCCGCGAGCCAGTTCCTCGTTGACGATGCTGTAGGTGACCTCGTCGGCGTCGAAGCCACCGTACTTTTCGGGCACGGTCAGCCCCGTCAGGTCGAGGTCGGCGAGGCCGTCCCAGATCTCTTCGGGGAACTCCTGGGCTTCGTCGGCTTCGTCGACGTTCTCGGCGACTTCGTTGTCGACGAACTCCCGTACCGTCTCTCGAATCATCTGCTGTTCGCTGGTGAGGTCCATCGACAGGGGCTTCGTACCGGGGGGACCTAAAGAATACGGTACTGCTAAGCCGGGACTCGCGGGAGCAACGCGGCGCTCGCGGGTGATTCACGACGGCTATCCCGAGTAGCAAAAGGTTTGTCGGGGGGCTACCGACGTTCGAACGACATGGTACTCGTAGAACCCGTCGACGAGGCGGTACAGTGTATCGAAGACGGAGATACCGTCGGTATCGGGGGCTTCGTCGCCGTCGGCATTCCGGAGTACGTGCTGCAGGGACTGGGCGAGCGGTACGCCGAGTCGGGCGCGCCCGGCAACCTGACGCTCTATCACCCGGCCGCCGAGGGCGACCGGCAGGGGAACGGCATCTCCCACCTCGTCCAGGACGGGATGATAGAGCGGGTTATCGGCAGCCACTGGGGCTTCGTCCCGGACCTGATGGAGAAAATCGTCGCGGGCGACGTCGAGGCGTACAACCTCCCGTTCGGTGCGATGGACCACCTGCTCCGTGATACGGCCGCGGGCAAACCCGGGACCATCACCACGGTCGGCCTGCGGACCTTCGTCGACCCGCGTCAGGACGGCGCCAAGGCCAACGACGAGACCACCGAGGACATCGTCGAGGTCATCACCGTCGACGGGGAGGAGTACCTGTTCTACCACGCACAGTCCCTCGACGTCGCCATCATCCGTGGAACGACCGCCGACGAGAACGGCAACATCTCGATGGAACGCGAGGCGCTCACCTCGAACATGCTGGCGACCGCGCAGGCCGCCCACAACGCCGGCGGGACGGTCATCGCACAGGTCGAACGGGTTACCGAGGCGGGGTCGCTGAGCGCTCGTGAGGTCGACGTTCCGGGCGTCGTCGTCGACAAGGTCGTTGAGGCGCCGGCCGCCGACCACAAGCAGACCTACGGCGAGGATTACAGCGGCGCCTTCAGCGGCGAAATCAGGGTTCCGCAAGACGACGGCGACGGTCAGACGCCGCTCACCGAGCGGAAAGTCATCGCGCGCCGGGCGGCGATGGAACTGGTCCCGGACGCCGTCGTGAACCTCGGCGTCGGCGTGCCGGAGACGATTCCGGCCGTCGCGAACGAAGGGGGTATCAGCGACGAAATCACCCAGACCGTCGAGGCGGGCCCCATCGGCGGGTCGCCCTCCGGCGGCATCAGTTTCGGGACGGCCATCAACCACGAGGCACTGGTCACCTCACCAGAGCAGTTCGACTTCTACGACGGCGGCGGCCTCGATATCGGCTATCTCGGGATGGCTCAAATCGACGCCGATGGCAACATCAACGTGAGCCGCTTCGGTTCGCAACTGCCGGGCTGTGGCGGCTTCATCAACATCACGCAGAACGCCGAGAAGGTCGTCTTCTGCGGAACCCTCACCACGGGCGGACTGGAGGTCGACGTCGGCGACGGCACCCTCGATATCGTCTCCGAAGGCGAGGGCACGAAGTTCGTCGACGAGGTCGAACAGATCACCTTCAGCGGCGAGTACGCTGTCGAGACGGACCAGCCCATCGTCTACGTCACCGAGCGGGCCGTCTTCGAACTCTCCAGCGACGGGGTGGTGTTGACCGAGGTCGCCCCGGGCGTCGACGTGGAGGCCGACGTCATCGACAAGATGGCGTTCGAACCGGCCGTCGCCGACGACCTCGCGGAGATGCACCCCGGACTGTTCCGCGAGGAGCCGATGGATCTGACCGAATACGTCGACTGATCAGGCGTAGTCCAGGTTCACCTGCACTACGTTCGCCGACCGGCGGACGACCTCCGCTATTTCCGCTCGCCGCTGTTCGTCGATACGACTGCGCGGCCCGCACACGCAGATGGCCGCCTGCACGTTATCGGATTTGTCCAGCACCGGTGCGGCGATACAGACCATCCCCGCGATGCGCTCGCCGTCGTCGACCGCATAGCCCCGTTCTCGGACGGTTTCGAGTTGGTCGAAAAGCACCTCGCGTTCGGTAATCGTCCGGTTCGTAACCGCGACGAGGCCGTGTTCGTCGAGCACCTCTTCGACCCGCGCTTCGGGCAGGTACGCGAGGATGGCCTTGCCCGGTGCTGTCGCGTGCAGGGGCATTCGGGCGCCGGGATACGCAAAGAGGCTCACGGCGTCTTCTCCCTCGTTAATCGCGATGAGAACGCCTTGGCCGTTCTCCTCGATCATCAGGGTGACGTGTTCGCCGGTCTCGTCGGCCACCGTCTCGAGTTCGTCCTGTGCTGCGGTGAACACGTTCATGCGGTGTCGCTGCTGTTGTCCGACTTCGAGGAATCGCGTCGACGTCCGATACACGTTGTCGGTTTTCGTCACGTACCCCGTCGCGAGTAGCGCCTGCAGATAGTCGTGGGTGGTGCTTACGGGCATGTCGAGTTCGTCGGCGACTGCCGACCCTCGGAGGCCGCCCTCCTCGGCCAACACGTCGATGATTTCGAACGCACGATCAACCGTCCGTCGTGAGCCGCTGGTCATTGTTACCAACATGATATCCTTACTGATTGAAAGCACTTTCGAGATTATCGAAAACATATTCGGGAGCTCGCCGGGTGGCCAAGAAGTTAGTAATCAGTCAAACCGGGTTCTCCGACCGATAACCTTCCTCAAACTGGTCCGTCGATTGTGAGAATACCCACTCACAAACGGTTCGTCGCGCGGTACGAACGGAATCTCGAAGTGGTTGGATTCGACCATGCCGGATAGCGTATCCGGGGATTCACGACCGGAACTCGTCTCGTATCCGGCCGCTAGTATCCGACAGCGACCTCGATTCGGTTCGAGAAACTCGAAACACCGATGTGTCGCCCGAGACCGTGTTAGCCAGTACAGGTGGGATAGATAGATAGATAGATAACAAAGTTAAATTTGTTATGCGGACCTCACTGCCTACCGAGGATTCGAACCCCGTGACAGACGCGACTCGCCGTGGGTTCACACGACCACTAGTGTTTATCAACCAACTGATTAATGGTTAGACGTAAACTCATATCAACGCCTTACGCCTATGTACATATGCGATAATAGTTGCAGAATGGCTTCTTAGGCACCGATGTTTCTTTACACGCACCTCGAACCTGTCGGCGGCAGGCTTACGGTCCCGCCGTCGTACTCTCCCGAGAACCGGTATGAAAGTCCCACCGCCGACACCGCCGCTTGCGGAGGCGCCCGACGAACTCACCGACACGGGGCACCTGTGGCTCCTCGAATACGTCGACGGCGCCTCGTTTCAGTTTCAGGTTCAGGAATCGGGCCTCATCCGCTTCGGCGACGAGAACCGGGTCTTTCATCCCGACGAGATTCCGGTCCAGTACCATCACACGGTCCGCCACGTTCGCGAGCGCCTCGACCGGGAAGCCCTCCGAAACGCCGCCGAAAACGTCGAGGACTTCGTCTTCTTCGGGACAGCGACCTACCGCCGGAACATCGACTACGACTGGGCGCGGCTTCCGTCATTTCTCGGCAGCGATATCTGGTCCGCGAGCGACGAGCGGTATCTCACCTTCGATACCGTCGAGAACGCCCTCGAACGCCTCGGCCTCGATGCCGTGAACGCCTTCGAGCGCGAACTGCCCGCGCGGGATTTCGACTCCGATTCGTACACGATTCCCGAGTCGGCGTGGTATGACGGCCCTGCTGCCGGCGTCGCCGTCCGGAACAAACGCGGCGAACGGGCCGAGATACGAGCACCCGGTCTCGACCCGTCGGCGTCCGAAGTGGTCGAGGGGAGCGCGGAGGAAGTCGCCGCGAAACTGGCGACCGACCGGCGATTCGCGGCGGTCGAACGGCGCCTCCAGCAGCGCGACGAGGCGGTCACCGTCGATGCGCTCGCCGACCGGGTCTTCGAAGCCATCGTCCGCGAGCAGTACCGCCCGCTCGTTCAGGGACCGGCGAGTATCGACATGGACGGCCTCCGGTCGGCCGTCGCGGCGCGGGCACGGGCGTATCTGGGCTATTCCTGAGGCCCTTCAACAGCACTCGCTCGCTTCGAGGCGGACGTCCGACCGCAGCCAGGCGTCCTCGTCGGCGGGGTCGTAAATGACGAACCCGCCGTCATCGATGATGCAGGATTCGAGGTCCGACGGCGCGTGCCTCTCGGCATTGCTTCCGCTCGACATACTCGTGGCTCCGGGGAGGGTGATATAAGGCGTTTCCCGAATTCCGACCCAAATCTGCCTCGGACGGGGTCGTGGTTCCGGTGGCCGGTTGCTGCTGAACGCTGATGTCCTGAAACCCAGTGTGTTTCTCCCCATTTCAACCGGGAATTTATTATCATCGACGCCCCGTGTTCCCACACGAATCACAGCTGACCCCATCATATGAGTCAAGACGTCATTCTCGTCGTTGAGGACGAGCCCGACCTCGCGGACCTGTACAGCGGCTGGCTCTCGGAGAAATATCCGGTGCGAGTCGCTCACGACGGCTCGGAGGCCATGGAAAAGTTCGACGAGGACGTCGAAATCGTCCTGCTGGACCGCCAACTCCCGGGCATGGACGGTGACGCCGTCCTCTCGCTTATCCGCGACCGTGACCCCGAGTGTCAGGTCGCGATGGTGACCGCCGTCGAACCCGACGTCGACGTCGTCGATATGGGTTTCGACGCCTACATCACCAAGCCGATTCGCGAGGACGACATCTTCGAACTCGTCGACCACCTCCTGCACCGCCGGGTCTACGACGACAACGTGCGCAAACTCTTCGCCGCCCTCTCGAAGCAAATCGCCCTCGAAAACCAGCACGACCCCGAGGAACTGGCCGAGGACCCCCAATACCAGTACCTGCTGGCTCGCATCGAGAAACTCCGCGACGAGACCTCCGACCTCGCTGAGCAGTTCGACGACGAGAACTTCCAGACGGCGCTGTCCTCGCTTAAATAGTTAAATCTGCTCTCGACGAGACTTGATGTGAACTGTCCGCTGAGGACTGCTTATTGATTGGGCCTCCCTTTCAGCATCCGCCGAGCGGGGCGCTTGAAAAGCGCCCCCAAGGCGGTTTGCTCAAAAGAGCGCGACGCGCTCTTTTGGCATGACGAAAGGCGCGAAGCGCCTTTCGAACCACCCGGCGACGAGCGAAGCGAGTCGCCGTAGCGCGCACGGAATGACGCGCCCGGAGGGCGCGGAAAGAGTACGCGCGCATATTTTCCCCATGTTTTTGCCGCGGAGGCGGGTTCGGCGCCTTGCGCGCCGAACCGCCGGAGCGTGCAAAAAGTGGTAGCGCAACGCTTTTCGAGTATCGCTCCTCAGCCGTCGCTATGGAATTCGGCGTCGACGAGGCGGGGAAGGGGCCCGCTCTGGGGTCGATGTTCGCTGCAGCCGTTCGGGCACCGCGGGCGGCGCTTCCGGACGGCATCGACGACTCGAAGCGGTTGTCCGACGCCAAACGCGAGTCGCTGGCCGAGCGGATTCGCGAGGACGACCGCATCGACGTCGGCATCGCCGAAATCACGCCGGCCCGTATCGACGCGGGCAACATGAACGAGTTGACCGTCGCCGCCCACGCGGAGGCGCTGTCGGGCGTCGTCCGTGCCGGCGACATGGGCGTCTGTGATGCCGGCGATGTCGATGCCGACCGTTTCGCCGAACGGGTCGAGAGTCGCCTCGCAGTCGACGCGACGGTGACCGCCGAACACGGCGCCGACGCAGCGGACGAACTGGTCGGCGCCGCCAGCATCGTCGCCAAGAGCGCCCGCGAGGCCCACGTTGCCGACTTGCAAACGGAGTTCGGCGACGTGGGCAGCGGCTATCCGAGCGACCCGACGACTCGCGGCTTTCTCGCGGGTTACGTCGACGCCAACGGGGAGTTGCCCTCGTGTGCGCGTGCGTCGTGGTCGACCTGTGAGGACGTGCTGGCAGCAGCGGAGCAGTCCGGCCTCGACGACTTTTAAACGAGGAGTCGGACGTCGAAGCCGGGAAGCCCGCGCTCGTTGCCTCGCCACGATGCTTTATCAGGGTTCCACGAGTACGTAGTTTATATGCGAATCCTTGTCGTGGGCGGTACGGGCTTCATCGGTGAGAAACTGTGTCGCGAACTCGACGGCCGGGGACACGAGGTGACGGCGCTGGCGCGGAACCCCAAGGAGGCGGACCTCCCCAAGGGCATCGAGACGGTGATGGGCGACGTGACGGCCTACGAGTCCATCGAGGCGGCCTTCGAGGGCCAGGACGCCGTCGTCAATCTGGTGGCGCTGTCGCCGCTGTTCCGGCCGAGCGGCGGCAACGAGATGCACTTCCGCGTCCACCGGGATGGTACCGACCACGTCGTCCGGGCCGCCGAGGACCACGGCGTCGAGAAAATCGTTCAGATGAGCGCCCTCGGTGCCGACCCCGACGGCAATACGGCCTACATCAAATCGAAGGGCCTCGCGGAGGGCATCGTCCGTGAGTCCTCACTCGATTGGGTCGTCTTCCGGCCCTCCGTCGTCTTCGGCGACGGCGGGGAGTTCATCTCCTATACCAAGCAACTGGCGACGCCCTACCTGACGCCGCTGCCGGGCGGCGGCAAGACGCGGTTCCAGCCCATCTGGGTCGGCGACCTCGTGCCGATGCTCGCCGACGCGACCGTCGGCAAAGCACAGGAGACGGACGACGAGCCGGAGGAGACGTCCGAAGCCGAACTCGATGAGGAACTGACGCCCGCGATTCGAACGGTCGGCGACGACGAGGACGAAGGGACGGACCCCCATGTCGGCGAGGTTTACGAGGTCGGTGGTCCCGAGGTGCTGACGCTTGCGGAGGTGGCGACACTGGCCCACGGGGCCGACGACAAGCCCGTCGATATCGTTTCGATTCCGATGCCGCTCGCGGGGCTCGGCCTCAAGTCGCTGGATTACGTGCCTGAGTCCGTCCTCGATGCCATTCCCGGCCTCCCTCGGATGGGGTCCGACCAGTTCCGCTCGCTCAAGTTCGATAACACGGTCGCGGACAACGACGTGACTGCCTTCGGAGTGAGCGAGGACGAACTCATGACGGTCGCCGAATACCTCGGTGTCGGGGCCGCTTAGACCGCATCCGAGTCGCCTTTGATACTCGCTGACGTGTGTCAGACAATCCGGGGATGAGAGGCGATTACGCCTCGATTTGGGCCGAAAGCTTATCCTTCCCGTAGTACGCTATCCGGACAAGTAACGTATGAAACTCGCAATGATCGGCTTCGGGCAAGCCGGCGGGAAAATAACCGACCGGTTTCTCGAATACGACTCTACTCGCGGCACCGGGATTATCGGGCACGCCGTCGCGGTAAACACGGCGAAGGCGGACCTGATGGGTCTGGATTACGTCCCCAACGAGAACCGCGTTCTCATCGGGCAATCCGTGGTCAAGGGCCACGGCGCGGGGACCGAACCGGAACTCGGCGAGCGATGCGCGCGGGAGGACATGGAGGAAATCCAGAGCGCCATCGACCAGATGACCAGCAGCGAGATCGACGCGTTCCTCATCGTCGCCGGTCTGGGCGGCGGGACCGGAAGCGGTGGCGCACCCGTTCTCGCGGAACATCTCCAGCGACTCTACGTCGAACCCGTCTACGGTCTCGGCGTGCTTCCCGCTCGCGACGAAGGTGGCATCTACAACCGCAACGCTGCACGCTCCTTCCAGGAGTTCGTCAAGAACGTCGACAACCTGCTCGGCTTCGACAACGACGCCTTCAAGACCGGCGGCGAGAGCCTCGGCGAGGGCTACAGCGAAATCAACTCCCAGATCGTCACCCGGTTCGGCGCGCTGTTCTCCGCGGGTGAGGTCGAGGCCCTCGGCGACGACGTGGCCGAAAGCGTCGTCGACGCCTCCGAGATTATCAACACGCTCGGCGAGGAGGGCATCTCCAGTGTCGGCTACGCCAGCGAGGAGATTGAAACCGAAGAAAAGGGACTTCTCGGTCGACTTCGCGGCGGTAACGACGATAACGGCCTCGAAAGTTCCGGCGACGCAACCAACCGAATCACGTCGCTGGTTCGTCGGGCGACGCTCGGCAAACTCACGCTCCAATGCGAGGTGGACAGTACCGAGCGCGCGCTGCTCCTCGTCTCTGGCCCCCCGGACGCTCTCAACCGCAAGGGCATAGACAAGGCGCGGAAATGGCTCGAGCAAAAGACCGGCTGCATGGAGGTCCGGGCAGGGGACTATCCCCTGCCGAACGAGGACCGGGTCGCCGCCATCGTCGTCCTCTCGGGCGTGACGGAGGTGCCCCGCGTCAAGGAAATGCAGCGGCTGGCCATCGAGGCCGAGGAGAACGTCGAACAGCTCCAGGCCGAAAGCAAAGAGGACTTAGAGAACCTTATCGAATACGGCGACGATGAAGAGTAGCAAGCTACTGTCGCTCCTCGTCGCCGGGTTGCTCGTTTCGTCGCTGGCCGTTGGCTCAGCGGCGGCCGTCGAGAGCGCCCCCCAGGAGCTTCCCGAAGAGTCCGAAGTCGGCACCGATTACGAGGCAACCTTCGAGCTGACGAACCTGTTCGACGAGTTCGAACAGTGGACGCTCCGCGGTGAGACCGAACTCACCAACGTCACCTGGACCGTCGTGCAGTACGACCAGGCCGGCAACCAGATCGGCCAGACCTCCGCGGACGGCCAGACGTTCAACGAGGACATCAGCATCGACGACGGCACCAGCCGCGTCGAGGTCCGCGTGACGGGCACGACGCCCGAAATCGGCAACCTGACCTACGACCCCGAAGAGCGCTTCGCGGTCGCGAACTTCACGCAGGTCCGTGAGGGCGGTACCCAGCAGGCGATTGCCTCTCACAGCGCCCACCACTACACGCCGGACAGCAAGGAAGCCCGAAACGCCATCGACAACGCCAGCGAGGTCGTCAACGGGTCCGGCAGCGACGAGGCCCAGCAGACGCTCCAGAGCGCCATCTCCGCCTACGAGGCCGGCAACTTCGAGAACGCCATCAGCCTCGCTGACCGCGCCGAAAACGAGGCGACCGAAACCACGACCCGACGGAACTTCCTGCTCTACGGGGCGGCCGCGGTCGTCGTCCTGCTGCTGCTCGGCGGCGCCTACTACCTCTACAAGTCCCGCCAGCAGGCCCCGAGCCGGCTCCAGTAGATGGAGACCCTCGTTCCGTTCGCGGCCCGCGAGCCGAAAACCCGACTCGCCGACACGCTTTCGGCGGCCGAACGGGACGACTTCTCTCGCGCGATGCTTCTCGACGTCTGTGATGCCGTCAGCGACGCCGGCGGCGACCCGACCGTACTTTCGACCGCCGACGTCGACTGTCCGTATCCAGCGGTCGTCGATGACCGGCCGCTCACCGAGGCCGTCAACGCCCGCCTCGACCCGCCGACGGCAGTCGTGATGGCCGACCTCGCGTTGGCGACATCCGAGGCCGTCGGGCGGCTCTTCGAGACGACGGCCGACGTCGCCATCGCGCCGGGCCTCGGCGGCGGCACGAACGCGTTGGCGGTCCGCCATCCCGACTTTCGCGTGGACTACCACGGTACCTCCGTCGAGGACCACCGCCGTATCGCCACGGATATCGGTGCCGCGACGGCGACGGTCGATTCCTTCCGACTCGCGGTGGATATCGACCAGCAACGGGACCTCGCCGAGGTGCTCCTCCATGGAGAGGGTCGGGCCCGACGGTGGCTCGAAACCGCCGGCTTCGAACTCGACTCGGGTCACGGCCGGACGCTCGTCCGTCGGGACTGATCCGTTGACGTTCCCGATGTCGGTCTAAACGTGTGTCGCGACGAACCGAAACCGCCACAAGGGAGACGTACGCGCGGTAGGCTGCATGCTGACCGACCTCGCACGGACGTATTCTGCGGTGTTCGCCCCCGAGTTCTTCGTCCTCCTCTGTAGTCTGCTCGTCATCAGCTACGAATGGCGAACCGAGTCGGAGCGTTCACTCCCGGGGCTCGGTCTTCGCCTCGGGGTGCTCGGTCTCGGATGGGCCGTTGCGTTCGCCATCTACCAAGGCGTGCCACTGGTGGTTGGGGGACTCCCGGAATGGGGGACGGACTTCACGGGAAGTGCCGGATTGGGTGTCGGCATTCTGGTGATCTGGTTCGTCTGGCGGCGCCGAGACTGGGGTGACCTCGTTCCGGCGTTTTCGCTGCTTCTCGTGGGTGTCACCGTTCCGCATCTCCTCATAACGCCGATCTGGGACGTTTCGAGCCACGTCATCTACGCGGTAGTGCCGGCGGGCTACCTGCTGTTCGTGAACGTCCGGTTCGTGCCGGTCGCCGTCATCGCGGTTGGGATGGTGTTCGCCCGGCCCCTCGCCGGCGCCCACACATGGCTGCAGTCGGTTGCCGGACTGCTCCTCTCGGTGGTGTTCCTGCTCGGCCTCGTTCGATTCGGGTCGCTGCCGGAATGGCGAGTAAGCGACGAACGAAACCCGTCCTGATACATCGGGGACGCCTGAGCCACGAGCGGGTTCAGGTAGTCGGGACAGGTGGGGGTCGTGACGCACCGAAGCGCAGCCGGTCCAAACCTTTTTCGACTCGGTCTGCGAACTGGTACCATGGTCCGTGCGTTTATCATGGTGAAGGCCGGCGCCGGCCACGCTGAGTCGTTGTTGGAGACGGTTCGCAGCCTCGAACACGTCATCGAGGCCAACATCGTCGCCGGGGATTTCGACATCATCGTCGAGGCCGAAGGCGAGGAGGTCTACGACGTCATCAACTCGGTCGCGACGACCATCCGGTCGACCGACGACGTCACCGACACCAAAACGTACGTCTGTCTCGAATAACGCCTCGCTGTTTTCGTCTCGTTTCTCGTCGAAACGTCACCGGACGGCCGGACGGACAAACCAAAGAGGCTCCGCCCCCTACGGCGGATATGGTCTCCGTATTCGACGCCGTGGGCTTGCTCGTGCTCCTCGGCATCAATACCGCCCTCGCCGCCGTGCTGACCCGGGTGTTCCGAACCCGACTGAACACGCGGTGGGGTGGTGCGCTCTATACGGTCCTTATCACGCCCGTCGTGTTGCTTATCGTAACGATTTTCATCGGACAGGCGCTCGGGCCGAACCTCGGCGATACCTCGACGGTCTTCGGGTTGACCGTTCTCGTCCCGATGACGGTCGGCATCGCGTTCGACTACTTCTGGATGCCGGCACCCGACGAAGTCGAGGTCCCCGAGACGCTATAGGCGTCCGTTTTCCCGGGGCCCATCGCCCGGTTCTCCCGAACGAAATCGGAGGATAATTCTTACCGAATCGTCTAGGGCCGGTATATGGCCGATTCCTTCCGTGTGCTCTACGTGGACGACCTGGAGGCGACCGAGCAGGCGGCCACGCGACTCCGCGAGGCGGACGACCGGCTTACCGTCGATGGGGCCACGAGCGCACACGAGGGATTGGAACGACTCGACGGGGATGTCGACTGTATCGTTTCGGACTACGACCTGCCGGAGACGGACGGCATCGACTTCCTCGAATCGGTTCGTGAACGCCGTCCCAACCTTCCGTTCATCCTGTTTACCGACGCGGGCAGCGAAGCGGTCGCCAGCGAGGCGATTTCGGCCGGCGTCACCGACTACCTGCGGAAGGACGGCGGCGACAACCTCCCGGAACTGGTGGCGCACATCGTCGATGCCGTCGAGACCTTCCGGGCCGACGAACAGGAACCCGGACGCGAACTGGAAGCACAGCAGGCCAAGGTTCGGGCGCTCCATACGGTCGCTACGCGAATCAGCACCTGCGACAGCAGCGATGCCGTCTACGAAGCGGTCGTCGAGGCTGCCGAAGCCATCCTCGATTTCGACATCGCCATCGCGGATGCGGCCGTCGAGGACGTCCTCGTGCCGCGGGCCGTCTCCACGGAACTGTCCGTCGACGAGTACTTCGAGGAGACACCCATCGACGCCGAGAACAACCTCGGGGCGGAAGCCTACCGGACCGGCAAGGCGTCAGTCATCGATGACCTCCGGGACCTCGATGTGGTTCCCGCCGACTCGGAGTTCCGCTCGGCGCTGACCGTCACCATCGGCGATTATGGGGTCTTCCAGTCGGTCGACACCGACCCGGGCGCTTTCGACGAACAGGACCTCGAAATGGCCGAACTCCTCGCCGAACACGCCCGTGCCCGCCTCTCACAACTGGAGGCGAGACAGGAACTCCAACAGCGGACCGAGGAACTCCAGCGGAAAAACGAGCGCCTCGACGAGTTCACCCGGTTCGTCAGCCACGACCTGCAAAGCCCCCTGACCGTTGCACAGGGCCGCCTCGAACTCGCCCAGGAGGACTGCGACAGCGAACACCTCGACGACGTGGCGGCCGCCCACCAGCGGATGCGGAACCTCATCGAGGACCTACTGACGCTGGCCCGCGAGGAGAAGTCCGCGACCGAATACGAATCGGTCGCACTGGCCGAACTCGTCTATCGCTGCTGGCGGACCGTCGAGACGAAAGAGGCCACCCTCGACGTCGACGTCGACGCCACGATTCAGGCCGACCACGACCGCCTGCGGCAACTCCTCGAAAACCTCCTGCGGAACTCGGTCGACCACGGCGGCGACGACGTGACCATCACCGTCGGCGAACTCGACGACGGCTTCTATCTCGCCGACGACGGCGAGGGCATCCCCGAGGCCGAACGGGCCCGCGTCTTCGAATCCGGATACTCGACCGCCGCGGACGGCACCGGGTTCGGTCTCAGCATCGTCAAGAAAATCACCGAGGCCCACGGCTGGGATATCGACGTCACCGAAAGCGAGGCGGGCGGCGCCCGCTTCGAAATTACGGGCGTCGAGGTGGACCGCTGATTACGCTTCGAGCAGGTCGAGAACCGCCTCTTCGGCGGCGGCGATGACCTCCTCGGGCGACCGCGTCGCGTCGATGCGGACGAACCGCTCGGGTTCGGCCTCGATGAGCCGTTCGTAGTTCTCCTCGACCTGTCCCAGGTAGTCGACCGTCTCGAACTTGTTCGTCGCGCCGGCCCGCTCGGCGCCGATGTGCGGCGGCACCTCGAAGTACAGCGTCGCATCGGGCGGCCGCGTGAACGGCTGGTGGATACCGCGAACGTACTCCATCGGTCGCTTGAGGACGCCCGACAGCGTCGCGCCCTGATAGGCGTACCGCGAGTCCGAATACCGGTCGGAGATGACGACCTTGCCGTCCTCCAGGGCCGGCCGAACCACCCGCGAGAGGTGGTCGGCGTGGTCCGCCGTATACAGGAACAACTCCGCCAGCGGGTCCGCCTCGTCGTCGCCGATGGAGCGGTTGACTGCCTCGCCGTACCACGACTCCGTCGGTTCCCGGGTGAACACCGTCTCCTCCTCGGGGAGGGTGTCCTGTAACGCCTCGGCCACCGTCGACTTGCCGCTGCCGTCGAGGCCCTCCAGCGTGATGAGCATATCCGAGCGTTGTCGCCATCGCTTAAGAGTGGCCGGGATGCCGGTCGACGCTCCAACTGATAACCACGAACGTGTATACCACTCAAAATACACAACCGTTTTTACGCACGAACACGCCACGTCAGGTATGCCCGCCTACACCGCGACCGTGACCGTGCGGCTGAAGCACGGCGTTCTCGACCCGGAAGCCGAGACGACCCAGCAGGCCCTCGAACGGCTGGGCTTCGACCTCGAGGACCTGCGGTCGGCCGACCGCTTCGAGGTCGACCTCGATGCGGCCGACGCCGACGCGGCAGCAGACCGCGCCACCGAGATGGCCGAACGCCTGCTCGCGAACCCGACCATCCACGATTACGACGTGGAGGTCGCCGAAGCCTGATGACGGTCGCCATCATCAGATTCGGCGGCTCCAACTGCGACCGCGACGCCCTTCGCGCGCTACAGTACCTCGGCATCGACGCCGAAATCGTCTGGCACGAGGACGGCCTACCCGCCGACACCACCGGGGTCATGATTCCCGGCGGCTTCTCGTACGGCGACTACCTGCGTGCCGGTGCGATGGCCGCCCGTTCGCCCATCATGAGCGAGGTTCGCGAGGCGGCCGACGACGGTACGCCCGTCCTCGGCGTCTGCAACGGCGCCCAAATCGGTTCCGAAAGCGGCCTGACCCCCGGCGCGTTCACCACCAACCGGAGCGCCCGCTTCCAGTGTGAACCGGTGTATCTCCGCGTCGAGAACGCCGACACGCCGTGGACGTCGGCCTACGACGAAGGCGAGGTCATCGAGGTTCCAATCGCACACGGCGAGGGGCGCTTCGAGGTCCCTGACGACCACCTCGACACGCTCAACGACGAGAACCGCGTCCTCTTCCGCTACTGTGATGCCGACGGCAACGTCACCGACGCCGCGAATCCCAATGGGTCGAAGGAGAACGTCGCGGGCGTCCTCGGCGAAACCGACCACGTCGCGGTGCTGATGCCCCACCCCGAGCGGGCGTCGCTGCCGGATATCGGCGCGACCGACGGTCAGGGCGTCCTCGACGGCTTCGCCTAATCGTCGGCTTTCGTGCCCGTGGTGGTGAGTTCGGCCGCGCGTTCCCGGTGGCTTGCCGCGGCCTCGATATCACCGATTGCTTCTCGACAGTCCGCCAGTTTTGAGAGCGTTCCCGCTAACTCGCCGCGAGCGCCGGCCTCTTCCAGCACCTCGGCGGCCGCCTCGTAGCGCTGGCAGGCCGCCTCAAGGTCATCGCGGGCGCGTTCGAGGTCACCGTAGGCGGCCAAAATTCGGCCGGTTCGGTGGGTGTAGCCGTCCTCGCGGCCCGTCCGGAGGGCCGCATCGAGGTGGGATTCCGCGCGGTCGAACTGCTCACGCTCGCGGGCGACGCCGGCCAGAACGGCCCGGGCCTCCATCCTACCGCGCGGGTCGCCGATGGCGTCGAACTGGTCCAGCGCTGCCGAGGCAGTCGTTTCGGATTCGTCGAGGTTCCCGCGTTCGAGAGCGATACGCGCCAACTGGACGCGACACTGGACCTGTCCCCACTCCTCGCCGACGTCGGCGTAGGCCTCCTCGGCGCGCTCGTAGTATTCGACGGCCTCGTCGAGGTTGCCGCGTTCCAGTGCCACCTCGCCGTGGTTCTGAAGGGCGTTTGCGATGCCGTTTTCCTCGCCGATGTCCCGGTAGATGCCGAGCGCGCTCGCGTAGTGGTCGGCCGCCGCGTCGATGTCGCCGCGGACCACCAGCGCGACGCCGAGATTGAGGTGGACGTCCGCCTCGTCGGCCGGCCGACCCATCCGGCGATACTTGTCGAGACACTCCTGATAGCGCTCGATGGCGCCCTCGATATCGCCGCGTTCCTCACGGATGGCGGCGAGGTTGAAGAGGCTGTAACTGGCGAGTTTCTCGTCGCCGAGTTCCTGCAGGCGCTCGTAGCTTCGGGTCAGTTGCCGTTCGGCGGTATCGAGGTCACCACGGAGGAACGCAACGGTGCCGAGGTTCTTGCGCGCGTCGGCGATGCCGTGGGGGTCCTCGGCCGCCCGGAACAGCGATTCGGCGCGCTCGTAGTGGTCGGCGGCGGCCTCGAAGTCGCTTCGCTCGCGGGCGACGCTGCCGAGGCCGTTCGACCGCTCGGCCGCATACCGGGTCGCTGCCGGGTCATCGAGCAGGGATTCGGCGCGCTCGGCGAGGCGTTCGTACTCCCGTTCGGCCCGGTCGAGGTCGCCCTGATAGCGGGCCATCCGGGCCCGTTTTTCGGTCACCTCGACGACCGCCTCGGCGTCGAGCGCCGATGGGAACGAGACCGGGTCGGGGTCGCTCTCGCCGAACAGCGGCGTGAGATGCGGTCGTTCGAGGCCGGCCGCAAAGAGCCGGTCGACGGTGGTTTTCGCCCAGGCGGCCGGGTCGGCCTCGACGCGCTCCATGGTCGGGGCCGGGTCGAACGCCTCGACGATGGCGGCCCGCGCCTCGGCGTCGTCGGCGACCGCCAGCAGGCGACTCAGGCACTCTCCGACCCGTTCGTCGATGCCGTCGCGTTCGGCCGCCGCACGGAGGTACTGGCTCGCCCACGCCTCGTGGACGGTCCGGAAGCCACCGGCGGGGTCCGGAAAGAGGATGCGGCCCGAAAGCGTCGACAGCGTCTCCCGGACTGCTTCGGGGTCTTCGGGTGCAAGCGTCGCCACGAGGTCGGCAGTCACCTCGATGCCGGCGACGGTACAGAGCGAGACCAAGAGCGCGGCGTCGTCGGTCAACTCGCCGTCGGCACGCACCGTCTCGGCGACGTCCCGAACCGCCGCATCGAGGCTCGTCGGTTCGCCGTCGCCGAGCGGGTCGGCCAGCAGCGAGAGCCGATGGAGGACACAGAGCAGGCGGGCCGGCCGCTCGTCGGTGGTTTCGACGGCATCGAGCAGGGCCGAGGCCGTGGTGTCGACGCCGTCGACGGCCGCCTCGAACCGCTTGACCAGTCGGTCGGCGTCGTGTTCGTCGAGGGGCGGCATCGACACCACCTCGACGTTCGCCCGGAAGTCGTCCGGCAGGTCGTCGCTCGCAGGGTCGTCCCATTCGCTTTCGCGGGCGTCGAGCAGGAACCGCACGTCCTCGTTGGGGAACGCCTGCATCAGCCGAAACGCGGCGTTGGCTTCCGGCCGAACCGCGTCCTCGACGACGACCAGCGCGTTGCCCTCGACGGATTGGAGTCGGTCGGCGAACTCCGGCCACGATTCGAGCGGTTCGCCGGACCCGCTTTCGCGGTAGAAGACGGGGCCTTCAGACTGGTACCACTCGCAGGCGGCCGCCTTGCAAGCCGTCGATTTCCCCGACCCGGCGGGCCCGACGAGGGCCACGTCGCTGCCGTCCCGAAGCCGGTCGAGCAGGCGTTCGCTGAGCGGTCGGCGGTCGCCGTCCTCGGTCTCGACGGTCCGTTCGATGGCGTGGCCGGCCGCCACCTCGGCGAGGTCGAGGCCCGCCCGCCAGCCCGTCGGCAGGGGGGCGGCCTCGCGGGCCGCGAAGTAGGCCGGCGTCAATTCGACGATGCCCTCTCTGGCGAGGGTCTCGCGGGTTTCCGGTTGTGCCGTCTCCTCGACGTGGCCGTCCTCCAGAACGGGAGTGGCGCCTTCGATGGCCGTCGCAATCAGCTCTCGGCCCCACGCGACGGCTTCGGGGTCGGTGGCTTCGACGGCTACCAGTCCATCGACGTCCTCACCGACGAGCAGTACCGCCTCGGCGTCGTCCGTTTCGACCACGAGGACGGCGACCGGCGGGGTATCGCCCGCGAACGCGCTGGCTCTGTCGGCGGCCGCCAGCCACCGCGTGATACCGGGGAGTCGCTCGGGGAGCGAATCGACCGCCGCCGTATCGAGGACGACGTCGACGGACCCGCTCCCGAGTTCGCGCGTGGCCGAAAGAACGGGTGGCCCCGTCGCTGGCGGTGTGACTATCTGAACCGCTTCGGCCTCTCCGAGGTACGTCCGGATGGGGCCAGGCAACCGGTGGTCTTCGGCGGATGCGGTATGGAGCGTCCCGTCAGCGAGCAACGCCGCCGGGGGGTCGATGTCGGGCGGGAGCGCCGGCAACGCGTCGGCGATGGCCGCCACGCCCTCGCCGACCGCGAGCAGCCGGTCGACGGCCGCTCGGAGCGCAGACCCGACGGCCGTCAGGCGGTAGGACCCTTCGTCCCAGTCGACGAGGCCAGCAGTCTCCAACTCCCGGACGGCACGGTCGACGGTCGACCGGGAGACGTCGAGTTCGTCCACGAGTTCTCGCTTCGTCCGTGGCTCCCGGAGGGCGTCGAGCACGTTCCGACGCCGGAGCGCGAGCGAAACTACCTCACCCCCTCTATCCATTACATAAGGGCAGCGTCCGCCGTAATATAAGTCCACGGCCGCCGACGACGATTGCCGTCCGGCGGCGGGTATTTAGTTGACGAGCGGCTGGTTGTACGACGTTTCCTCGGCCATCACGTACTCCCACGTCGCCTCGCACTCACAGGAAACTTCCTCGAAGACCGAGGGGTCCTGCCGGAGGTCGAAGTCCTTGATGGCCTTCTGGACGAGGTCGTCACACTCCCCGCAGTTGTGGGGGCCGCGGTCCGAGCCGTGACCGACGGGGTCGGAAACGACGATGGCGTCGGCGTCGGCGGTCGATTCGAGGATGTCGGCGACCGACCACAGCCACGGCGGCCGGTAGCCGCCGTCGTGGTACAGTTCCTCGACCATCGTGTGCCGCTGGACGTTACAGGGGTTCATCGAGACGGTGTGACAGCCGTCGACGGCTGCACACTTCCGAATCGACCGTTTCATATCCTCGACGGCGTCGGGTTCGGCGAGGAAGGGCGGCTTCATGAGCAGGTAGGCCTTGACGCCGGCGCCGGCGGCCTTTGCTTCCTCGCAGGCGTCCTCGAAATCCTCGAAATCGAAGTACTTGTTGACGGCGTCGTGGCGCACCCGGTCGGTCGCGGTTTCGAGGCCGATGGCGACGTCGGTTTCGAGGCCGCGGTCGGTGTAATCACGGACCTTCTCACGGTCGACGAAGTCAGGCAGGGACTCCACGACCATGCGGTCGCGGTCCGAGAATGTCTCGGCGATGGCCTCGCGCGTCTCGGCGGGGACCTCCCGCTCGTCGAGGAACGAGCCGGAGGTGTAGATTTTGATGAGGCCGGCCTTCTCACCGTCGTCGGCGTTCTCGCGTTCGTGTTCCAGACAGGCCTCGATCTGGGTCATCAGGTTCTCGTGGCCGACGCTGCCGCCGTCGACCGATTCGGCGACGTAGCCACACATCGTACACCCGCCCGCGCGGGCCCACCGACACCCGCCGGTGTTGAGGATGATGGTGAGCGACTGGTAGACGCCGTCGGGGGTGTTGTCCTCGTCGAGCCAGACCCGCGTCGGTTCGGTGGGGTCGTAGGTCTCGTCGTTGCGGGCCCGGATGTCGCGCATCACCTCGTTGTGCGCGTCCATCCCTCGGCCCTGTTCGTAGGCGTCGGGACTCGGTTGACTCATTGGCGGCCCTAATATACGAGCGCGGATAGCCGTGTCGTTCCGAGAACGTTGCGGCAGTCGTCTATCGTTCAGCCCCGAAGACGGGCGCAGTCAGTCGCCACAGCGTCGCACCGAGAAGCGCCCCGAAGGCGTTGATACCGACGTCGAGGAGCGTCATTGTCCGATACGGGATGGTTCCCTGCAGGAGTTCGATGCCGATGCCGTAGAGGGTCGACAGCCCGGCCGCGAGCAGGAGGACGCGCCGGTCGGCCGATAGTCGCGCGTAACCGATGGCGCCGGTGAATCCCGCATAAGCGATGACGTGGAGATAGACGGTCGTCCCGATACCGAACAGCGTCGTCGGAACGCCGTCGTCGACGGCCGTCACCGACGCATAGAGGATGACGACCGCACAGGCGAGGACGCCGGCATAGCGGAGCGGTCGGGGCGCGACCGGTAGCGTACGGTTCACACCCGACGGCTGCCGGCCTGTCGTATTTAAATAACTGGTTCGAGCCGGAGACCTACTACTCCCTAGCGGCGGGCCAACGCCAGTGACGCGTTCGTTCTATCGCCCGGCTACGCTTCTCTGGGCCTGGACACGGTCGAGGCGATGGCCGTGATGTAACTGGTATCAGTTACACGATGGTGGCAACTATTACGACCTTTGCAACCAAGTAACTAGTGGGATAAGTTACCATGACAGATTTAGGCGGATTCCACGACCACGTCGCTCGCGTGGACCTCTCGGATGGCGATGTAGCCTACGAGAGCGTCGACGACGAGGACGCACGGAAGTATATCGGTGCGCGGGGGCTCGGCGTCAAGTACGTATTCGATCAGGGGCCGGACGTCGACCCGCTCGGACCCGACAACCTGCTGGCGTTCATGAACGGGCCGCTGACGGGGACCCAGACGACGATGAGTGGCCGAATCGCGGTCTGTACGAAATCGCCGCTCACCGGCACCGTCACGGACAGCCACCACGGCGGGTGGTCCGGCGCGCGCCTGAAATGGGCCGGGTTCGATGGCCTGCTGTTCGAGGGCGAGGCCGATAGTCCGGTCTACGCCTACGTCGAGGACGGCGAAGTCGAACTCCGGGACGCCTCCCACCTCTGGGGCGAGGGCTTCCACGACACCCGAGACGCCATCGAGGAGGAAGTCGAGGGTGAGTACGGCAAGAACCTCTCGGTGATGGGCATCGGCGAGGCCGGCGAGAACGGCGTTCGCTTTGCCTGCATCATGAACGAGGACGACCGGGCCTCGGGCCGCGGCGGTACCGGCGCCGTCATGGGGTCGAAGAACCTCAAGGCGGTCGTCGTCAAATCCGGCACGGAGATGCAGAAGCCCGCCGACCCCGAGACGTTCAAGCAGGGCCACAAACAGGCCATGGAGGTCATTCAGGAATCGGACGTCACCGCACCCAACGAGGGCGGCCTCTCGATGTACGGGACCAACGTCCTGATGAACGCCACCGAGGAGATGTCTGGCCTCCCCTCACGGAACGCCAAATACACCTCGACCGGCGACGCCCGCAACGACGGTTGGGCCGGCGAGGAGTTCGACGCCGAGAAGGTCTCCGGGGAGAACGTCCGGGAGAACATCCTCGTCGACGAACCGACCTGTCACTCCTGTCCGGTCGCCTGCAAGAAGGAAGTCGAAGTCGACGTGATGCACAAAGGCGAGGAGTTGAACGTCCGCACCGAGTCCTACGAGTACGAATCGGCGTGGGCGCTCGGCCCCAACTCCGGCCACACCGAGCGCGACGAAATCGCGCTGATGCTCCAGCGCTGTAACGACCACGGCATCGACACCATCGACGGCGGGAACATGCTCGCGATGGCCATGGAGATGACCGAGGAAGGCAAACTCGACGACCTCGGCGACGGCATCGAGTGGGGCGACACCGAGGAGATGGTCGAGATGCTCACCAAAATCGCCAACCGCGAGACCGAACTCGCCGACCACCTCGCGGAAGGCCCCGACCGCTTCGCCGACGAATTCGACGGCCACGAGAACTCCCTGGCCGTCAAGGGCCAGACCATGGCCGCCTACGACCCCCGCTGTATGAAGGGCATGGGCATCGCCTACGCCACCTCGAACCGTGGCGCCTGCCACCTGCGCGGCTACACGCCGGCCGCAGAAATCCTCGGCATCCCCGAGAAGGTCGACCCCGTCGAATGGGAGGGCAAGGCGGAACTGACCGCCACTTTCCAGGACATGCACGCCATCAGCGACTCCTTCGACATCTGCAAGTTCAACGCCTTCGCGGAAGGCGTCGAGGAGTACGTCCTCCAGTACAACGGCATGACCGGCCGTGACGTCAGCGAGGAGGAACTGATGAAGGCCGGCGAGCGCATCTGGAACCTCGAACGCTACTACAACAACCTCGTCGGCTTCGACGGTGCCGACGACTCCCTACCGAACCGCTTCGTCGAAGGCGATGAACACGCCATGCCCGGTCAGGGCGGCGTCGAGGGCAGCCTCGTCGAACTCGACCAGATGAAAGACGCCTACTACGACCACCGCGGCTGGGTCGACGGCGTCGTCACCGACGAGAAACTCGACGAACTCGACATCGACGTCGGCCCCGGTACCGGCGTGACTGCAGGCGAAGGCGCGGCGCCCGCCGACGACTAGCGACCACTTTTTGCACGGGGCGCCTGCGGCGCCCCGGCAAAAACGTGGTGAAAATATGCGCGACTCGTTCCCGTCGCGCGCCTTCGGCGCGCGGTGGTCGCTCGTCGCTACGGCGCCTCCCTGCGGTCGGCGCCGGGAACCGCCTCGGGGGCCTTCTTCGAAGGCCCCGCTCGGCGGATGCTAGCTACCTATTTTTGTGTAATCGTTTAGTAGGTTGGATGCTGGTATAGCTACGCCGTCGCTTCTTCGTACTGCTCTCGCGTGACTGTGTACCGTCGGAGGTCACGCACCTCGTTAGCCTTCGTAATCCAGTTTCGCAGAAGGCCATCGTACTGGCCGCCGTGGGCCTCGATGTACTTCTCGATGGCATGGCGGGATTGCTCGTTACCCGGTTGGTGGGAGGCGCCGACGACTTCCAAATCGAGGTCCTCGAAGGCCCACTCGATGAGGGCGGCGGCGCGCTCGCCGGAGTAGCCGCGGCCCCAGAACGGCTTGCGGAGCCAGATACCGAGGCCGCCCGTTTTGCGGTCCCACGCGAAACGCATGTTCGTCAGACCGGCGAACTCGCCGGCGTCGTCCTCGCCCTCGCGCGGGTAGATGATGTAGGTCGCCTGCTTGCGGCTTTCCCACTCGTCTTCGAGTTCGTCGAGGTACTCGGCGGTCTCCTTGGGATGCTCGTGGGGGTCCCACATCACGTGCTGGCTCACCTCGTCCATATGCGGCGCGTCGACGCGCATATGCTCGTAGAGGCCCAGCGCCGAGATGTTCTCCCGACAGCACCGAACGAGTCGGAGCCTGTCGGTTTCGAGTTCCGCCGGGAACATACTCGTGCATGCGGTGGCTTCGACATGAGCCTTATCGTGGCCTGCGGGGCGTTCGCAAAGAGTGGTCGACTCAGGCCGAATTCTTCCCGATGACGACCGGCTCGCGCAGTTCGAGCGCGCTTTCGAACTCCGCGCGGCGATCGAGTTCGCCGCCGAGTTGCTTCAGGTGTTCGGCGTGGGCACGCCGCAGGGCCTGCCACTCCCGTTCCTCGAGGGCCATCTCCTCGCCGAGGTCCGCCCAGTGGCCCTCTTCGGCGAGGAAGACGGCCTCGGCTTCGTCCTCGTAGACACACTCGTAGGTACGAGCGTACTCCGGCAGACGAGACGTGAGGTGCTCTTGGGCGCGGTCCGCGAGGTCCGGCAGGCGCTCGCCGGAGACGGACGCCTTCGTGGCGGCGAGCACCAGCGCGTTGCCTTTCAGTGGCCCGCCCGCCATCTCAGCCTCCGGCACGAATCGCCTTCTGGGCGAACTTCTCGATGAGCGGTTCGAGCGTCTCGGCCTCCCCCTCGAACTCGACGGTCACTTCGTTCAGTGTGATGGAACCGACGGGGTTGACTTTCCGCTCTTCGAGGGTGGCACTCCAGCCGTCCCCCTCGACGCGGTTGCCACCGTTTTTGGCCTCGCCGCCGAGGTTTTCGAGGTACTGGACGGCAAGCCGTTGGGAGATGGCGCGGAACTCGCGTGTCTCTTGCATCTATCCTCCGGCCACCGGCGGGAAGACGCTGACACGGTCGCCGTCGTCGAGTTCGGTCTCGGTCCCCTCCAGATGGACGACCTCGCGACCGTTCTTGAGGACGGTCAGTTGCGGCTGGATATCGCCGTCCTCGTCGAGCAGTTCGCCGACGAGTTCCGGATATTCGTCCTCGATGGCCCACAGGATGTCGCCGATGGTCGAATCGTCGTCGACCTCCCAGGTGACGGTTTTCTGGCCGACCGCCGCGCGGAACGTCGCGAAGAACCGCAACTCCAGTTCCATGGTCCCCTGTTGGTCCGCCCCCGTCATAAATCGGAGAGTCGGACGCCGTCCTCGACGAGGCGGGCGTTGCGCTCGCGGTCCAGTTGGGCGGCGAGCCAGTCGTGTTCGTACAGTTGGGCGATGAGGTCCGCATACAGGTTCCGCCAGGCGATAGCGAAGATGGGTGATTGCCCCCACGCGCGCAACTCGGGGACGAACTCGTCGTGTCGCTCGCCGCGGGCCTCGAAGTGTTCGATGACGTCGAGGACGGCGCTTGCGGCCTCGGCGTCGTCGTCGGCATCCTCCAGCATCGCCTTCAGTTGCTGATTGTACCCTTCGACGGCACGCTGCATGTCCTGTGCGGCGCCCCCGTCCTCTTCGGGGAGCGACTCCAGGAGCGGTCCGGGAACGCCCAACTCGATTTCGTCCATGGGTTGTAGTGGCACTACCCGACCAAAAAGGTGGCCGGCGATGGCGCGGCGTCAGCGATTCCGGGCTCCGAACGGGAGCGCGTAGCCGCCGAGCACCAGCAGGCCGAACATGAGCGCGTCGACCAGCGAATACGTCCCGACGGTCAGCGCCTCCAGGTAAACGGACGTGGTGGCCATACTGGTACTTGGGAGCGACCACAGGAAGAGATACCCGGCGACCACGCCGACGAACGCCGCGATGGCGGCGACGCCGAGCACCGACGGCGGGTCGTCGTTCGCGGTCGAACCGTAGGCGTAGCCGACGGCGGCGAAGCCGACCACGGCGACGGTCGTCCACAGGAGTTTCGTCGACAGCGACAGCATCGCCATGTCGAGGGATTCCCTGACGACGCGGAACGTCGGCAGCGACCGCAACGGGACCACGATGGCGGCGATACAGAGGGTTGGGACTGCGAGGAGGGCAGGGCGGTCCATACATGGCCGTTCAGCCGAACCACTGAAAAAAGCTACCGCTCTGTGACCGTTATCGCTCCTCGCAGTGCCGCACGTCGACGGCCGACCCACGGGTCGCCTCGACCATCGCCCGGCCGTGACAACTCGCGCGGCCGACGCCGAAGGCCTTCGGTCCCTCGAAGAGCACCTCGTCGCCCGGCCGAATCGACTCGTCGGCGTCGATGACGCCCGGCGCGAGGACGCTCCCGCTCGGGACGAAACCGTCGATTTCGACCGTTTTGGTCGGCGCGGCGCTTTCCTGCCATGCGTGGGCGCCGGCGCCGGTCAGCGACAACGTGCCGTACTGGGCGACCTGCGTCGCCAGCAGTTCGCCGTCGGCATCGCGAACCCGGAGTTTCGGATACCGGCCCTCGGTCGAGATGTTCTCGCCGAAGACCTCGTCGCCCGCACCCTCGCCGAACTGGTAGTCGGCGATGGCCCGGACGATGGACTGCTCGCGCTCGCTTTTATAATAGCTCTCCTCGCCCTGCAGCGCCTTCGCGAGGTTGCCGAGCGACTCGGTCGTCGTCGGGTGGTCTTCGACCGTGTATTCGAACTCGATGCCGAGCGAGTCCTCGACGCGCTCGCAGATTTCGCGGTAGCCCTCGCCGGGTACGTGGGCGATATGGCGGTCGTAGTCGGCGCGTTCGAGGTAGCGTTCCAGCACCGCGGCGACGAACTCGATTTCGGTCGCGGTCCACTCGCCGGTCACCACGCTGTCGTAGTGTTGGGCGGGATAGGTGGTCTCCAGTTCGCTCGGGACGACGCCGATGGGCGAGGTCATCGAGACGACGTGGCCCCGATACTGGATGGCATCCATGAACTGCCGGTGGCTCTGGGAATCGCTGTAGGGCTTCCGCGCCGAACACGGTACGAGAACGAGCGGGCCCTTGAGGCGGCGCTGATACCGACTCGTCACCCGGTCGGCGAACCGCTGAATCTCGGCACGTCGGATGCTGTCGTCGGTGGCGGCCAGCAACTCGCTCCGGCGGAAAACCGGCGTCCGTTCCTCGACGTAGGCGTACTGCTGGTCGAGACGGCGGAACGTCGCGGTCAGCCACGCCTCGTGGCGGGCCTGGCCCTCGATGTAATCCCGGAGGCGACCCTCGGAGATTCGGTGGCGAACGCGGGCCATCTCAGCACGGAGGGCGTTGGCGTTGTGCTCGGCACAGTCCGCCCGCGAGAACTCCGAGACCGGCTGCTGGCAGGCCTCACAGGCGCACGGCAGTTCGTCGAGGTCTTCGAGGAACTCCTCGCCGTCGGTGGTCAGATAGAACCCATCGAGGCCGCGCGTCCGGGCGCGTGTCTCGTCCAGTAGGTCGACGCCGGCGTAAACGAGCGTCGCCGCGTTCGCGGGCGTCGCGACACCGGAGAGATAGAGCGCAGTGTCGTCGGGAATGGCCTCCTTCGTCTCCAAGAGCGCCTCCACGAACGCCTCGGCGTGGCCCGCATAGCCCGGCGCGCCGGCCAGCACGTAGGCGTCGGCGCCGTAATCGTCGGCCGTCCCCGGCGAGACGACGGCGGCGCTCGGGAAGTCGACGTCTGGGTAATCGACTGCGAAAGCCTCCTCGACCGGTTCCTCGGTGCCCGGCGGGAAGGCGCGGTGGGGCAGTACCGTTAGCGTCGATTCGTCGCCCTCCGGCATCTCCGAGGCCTCGTGCCAGCGACTGCCGGCGTCCTCGACGATATCGTCGACGAGTGCCGGCGTCGAAACCGGCTCCGAGAGGCGCAACTCGCCCCGACGAGCGGCGGCGTCGCGCGCGTGAACTTCGAAATAGTCGGTCATGACTCCCTTTCGGCCGTCGCTCCGTAATTGTTCATCGGTTCTCGGTCGGGTCCCGTGATTCGTTTTTATAAATCGGATGTGGTAGCTTTTTGACTCTAAACAGCCGGTTGAGCCCCCGATAACCCCGTCTCCGAGAACTCTATGCTTGCGACGATGGGTGTGTCATCTCGTCGCTTTCCTCGCCGGGCGTGCGTAATTTCACCCGTGCGATACCCGCACCGATGAGCAACAGCCCGCCAGCAGCGAGCAGGAACGGCTCTGCCCCGAAGATGAGCATAATCGGTTCTCCATCGAAGCCGGGAGCCTGTGGCGAGTACTCCTGATAGAGGGGCCTCCGTGATGACACGACCCAGCTGAACATCGCTCGGAGCGCGTAGAACAGGACGATACTCCCCATCACGACCGGGACGCTTGCCAAACGTTTCCAGCGAAGGGCGGCAACCGTCCCTCCGACACCGACTATCCCCAACTGTGCGAGCAGCACCTCCTCGTGATTCAGGTCGCCACCCCAGCCGGACATAACCGTTCCCTCGTATCCCGGCGCGACGTGGACTAATCCTTGGTACACACCGACCACGATGGCCACACACCCAGCGACGGCCAACACTATCGGAACGAGCCGGTGATTTTCCATGCCAGAATGTCGTTCAATCGACTGTTAAATGTTGGCTTGGTTTTAGGGCCGTCAGCGTGGCTCTCGAAGGGTTTTCTCCGCAGCCAAGCGTCCAGTCCGTGGTTCGCGGATAACTATCCCCGACTCGAAATGGAGACGGAACGTGTCGCTTTTCAAGACGCGCCGCTCACCGGGTAGTATGGCATTCAGTACGTCCCCCCGGAGGTGTCGGCTGTGAGTCGCGAATACACCGAAATCACGGTCATCGGGGAGGACGACACCGGACTCATCGCCCGGGTGACGACCCTGCTCTTCGAGCGGGACATCAACATCGAGGACCTCGACCAGGCGGTCCGCGACGGCGTCTTCCGGATGACGATGTCGGTCGACACGTCGGGGATGACCTGCACGGAGGCCGAACTCCGCGAGGCCCTCGGCGACCTCGGCGACGACCTCGGCGTCGAGGTGCAGGTCCGCTTCCCCGCCGACCGCGAAACCCAGACCATCGCCGTCCTCGTCACGAAGGAATCCCACTGTCTCGAAGCCCTCTTCGAGGCGTGGGCCGACGGCGAGTTGGGCGCCGAAATCAGCGTTATCATCGGCAACCACGACGACCTCGAACCGCTGGCCGACCACTACGGCGTCGATTTCCACGATATCGGCGACGAGAAGGGCAGTCCCGACGAGGAGCGCCTGCTGGAGGTGCTGGACGACTACGATACGGACCTCATCGTCCTCGCGCGCTACATGCGCATCCTCAGCCCGAACGTCGTCTTCCGATACGAGGACCGTATCATCAACATCCACCCGAGCCTGCTGCCGGCTTTCCCCGGCGCCGAAGCCTACCGGCAGGCCCGCGAAGAGGGCGTCCGCATCGGCGGCGTCACGGCCCACTACGTGACGACCGACCTCGACCAGGGACCCATCATCACCCAGCGGGCGTTCAACGTCCCGGCGAAAGCCGACGTCGACGAGATAGAGCGCCGCGGGCAACCGCTCGAAGCCGAGGCACTCCTTGAGGCCGTCCGACTGCATCTCGACAACGCCGTCCACGTCTATCACGGCCGCACGGAGTACCGCGATGACGTCGACCCCGAGGAGTATCAACTGGGCCTTCCCGAATCGTTCGAGGAGCGCCAACCGGACCGGCCGGTCGACGGTCTCGGGGGCGTCGTCTCCCGGAACGCCGACGGCGACTAACCCCTAGCTTTTTGTTTTAGGCCAGCCTAAAACAGAATGCGGAGCAGGGACGAACGACTGCTCGGTTCGTCCCGACGCCATCCGGGATTCCGGCCACACCGTGGGCATCAACCGGAATCGTGGCATACCGTTCCGCGTCTGTCCCTTCCTGCAGCAGTCGACGCGTAGCGAAAAAGCCGATTACGCGTGGACGCCGTTCGATTCCTCGTCTTCCTCGTGGCTCTCCGGCGGTTCGCTGATTTTCTTGAACGTCCAGATGAAGCCGCCCAAGATGGCGAGCGTCGCGAAGACACTCAGGAGGACGACTGGCATCGCCGGGTCCGAGAACGTCTGTAGCGGTATCATATCCGGCGGTTCGCGTCAGGGAGATAAAAACGGCGGGGATTCGATGCGGCGGGTCGGTCGGACAGCGGTGTCGCCCGTCTCAGAGGTTCTGAACGGTCTCGACGGCCTCCGAGAGCGGTGGCGCGCTGAACAACTCCCGGTCGAGGTAGGCGTTGGTGCCCGCGGTGTACATGTCACGGACGGCGTCGATGACGTGGTCATCGAGCGGTTCGGGGTCGACCTCGCAGAGTTCGCGCCAGTCGGCGACGTCCGCCTCCTTGGCGCGGTCCTTGGCCTCGTTGACGGCTTCGACCCACTCGGGCTGGGTGCGCTTGTGGTACTGTCGGACGACCTCCTTGGAGAGTTGCTGGCCCTCGTAGGAAAAGCGGTTCTCGTCGAAGGTGCCAACCACGTCGGCGACCCGGATTTCGCCGTCGAAGTAGAGACACTCGATTTTGCCGTCCTCGTGTTTCAGGCCGTCCTCGGCAGCCTTCTCGGTAACGATGTCGTTGACATCGCGAGCGACCGCTTCGAGGTCATCGACGTCGGCCTCGCCGGCGATGTAATCGGCGTTGTCACGCGTCAGGTATCGGTCCGATTCCTCGTATTTCGTCGAGAACTCGACGACCGGTTCGGGCAGGTCGATGGGTTCGTCGGGCCATTCCTCGTACTCGAGGTCGAAGTCGGCGGGGTCGGCCCGCGAGCGGAGCGACGAGCCGACCGGGACCGTGTTTCGGAAAACGATTTCCAGCGGAATCAGGTAGTTCTCGCCGGCTTCCTCGTGGAACACGGTGTAGTCGTATTCCCGGCCCTCGTGGGGCAGGTCGGGTACGCGCGTCAGGTCGATGGCCATCTCCCGCGGCGGGGCAGCCGTCTCTTCGAGCGGCACGACCTCGCCGCTGTTGGCGACGACGCCACGGTAGTGGGTCGGAATCCCCTCGGCCTCCAGGGCCTCGAAGTTCGCCGCCCCCATCGCACACAGCGACGCGCCCTTGTTCGGAATCGAGTCGGGCATCTTCCCCCAGTCGAACACCGAGTAATCGTCCGTGAACACGAAGGCGCCCGCACCGAGTTCGTCCGCCGTTGCGGCTTCCTCGATACGGAACTCCTTGACGCTGGTCATTACTGTGTGGGTGCCTGCGATGGCGGAAAGGCGTTTCTATCGGTCTCCGGTCGTGGGACAGGCCCCCGCGTGGGCCGTCGCACTACAGTTGCTCGCTGGATTCCAGCGGCCCGTCGAGTCGCTCTTCGACGTCCTCCTCCAGTTTGTACCGTTGAACTTTCCGGGTCCCGCTTCGGGGGAGTTCGTCCACGAAGAAGACCCGCCGTGGGTGCGCATACGAGGCGACGTGGTCCAGCGCGAACTCCCGAACCTCCCGCTCGCTCAGCGACTCTTCGACGGTCGGTTCGAGGACGACGAAGGCGACCGGCGCCTCGCCCTTCCGTTCGTGGGGCGCGCCGACGACGGCGGCAGCCTGTATGTCCGGGTGCTCGAAGAGCGCGTCCTCGACTTCGGCCGGGTAGACGTTCTCGCCGCCGACGATGAGCATGTCGTCGGCGCGGTCGACCATCCAGAGGAAGCGGTCCTCGTCGATGCGAGCGATGTCGTCGGTGTAGAACCAGCCTTCCTCGTCGAAGACTTGGGCGGTCTTCTTCGGCAGGTTATGATAGCCCTCGAAGACCTGCGGGCCGCGAATCGCGATTTCGCCGGTGGCCTGCTCTTCGTCGTCGGGGTCGATGCCGTGGTCCTCGAGCGTCTTGGCGGCCGTCGGGTCCAGTGCCTCCGGCGGCACGCGCGTCTCGCGACTTATCGGGTCGACGAGTTTGATTTCGACGTTCGGCAGCGGTTGACCGATACAGCCGGCGCCTTTCGTGACGCCGTAGGTCGATTCGGTGGTGCCGGCGGGCGAGGTTTCGGTCATGCCCCACCCCTCCGTGATGGGGGTATCGAAGGCCTGCTCGATTCGGCGGCGCGTGTCGTCCGCGAGGGGTGCGGCGCCGCTGCCCAGCGTCGTGATGCTGGAGACGTCGTATTCGTCGGGGTTCGCCTCCATCTCTTCGAGCATCTCGATGTAGACGGCGGGGATGCCCGCGAAGGAGGTCACCTCGAATTCGGTGATGGCCGACAGCAACTCGGAGGCCACGGGCGTCGTCCGGAGGACGACGGTTACGCCGTTGTAGACGCTGGTGAGCATGACAGTACTGAGGCCGTACATGTGGAACAGCGGGAGGAAACACAGCGAAACGTCCTCTTCGGGGTCGGAGCCGCCGCGGGAGGAGTAGGACTGGACGGTCGACAGCAGGTTCTCGTGGGTCGTCAGGACGCCCTTCGGGTCGCCCGTCGTCCCCGAAGTGTAGCACTGAACAGCGACGTCCTCGAAGTCTCGGTCGGGCCTGTCGAACTCTGTCGAGGCGTTGTCGACGTGTTCGTCGTAGTCCTCCAGTCCCTCGGCGCCACCGGGGATGAACGCGAGCGGCACCTCCTCGGCGAGGTCGGTGCCGACACTCGGGAAGACCGGCGAGGTGAGAAGCGCCGCCGCGTCGGCGTCCGAGAGGATGTAGCGGAGGCTGTCGGTGTCCATGCGGTGGTTCAGCGGAACGGCGACGGCACCGGCCTTGATGACGCCGAAGAAGGATTCGGGGAACTGCAGGGAGTTCTCCAGATACAGCGCGACGCGGTCGCCGGGTTCGATGCCCGCTTCGACCAGCGCGTTCGCCACCTGATTCGACCGCGCGTCGAGGTCCTCGTAACTGTACTCCTCACCGCGGTATTCGAAGGCGAGTTTGTCCCCGTACCGTTCGGCACCCATCGACGGCAGGTCGCCGAGATGCCGGAGCGGTTCCTGCTGATAGAACTTCATCGGACACGTCCTTGTGGCGTGTTATCAAAAGGCTTCGCCCTCTGTTCTGTGCCGACTTAAAGGGATGACCGAACCGGACGACGGCGATGGCTTACTCGTAGCCCACGTCGGGGCCCAGTTCCACGTCGCTTTTGAGGAAGGTGCCGGTGCCGCGGGCCAACTGGTTGCCCTCGCCGTCGCGTAGCACGCCGTCGGCGATGAGTTGTTTCGGGTGGTCGTTGACGACTTCCGCGGTCGCGACGAGTTCGCCCGTCGAGACCGGCCGGGTCAACTGGAGGTGGAAATCGGTCGTCAGCACGAAGACGTCCTCGACGATGGAGTTGGCGGCGAAGAAGGTGGCGTCGTCGAGCGCCTTGAAGTAATAGGAGCCGTGAACCGCGCCCGCGGCGTGGTGTTGGCTCTCGTCGGCTTCGATACGCACTTCGGCGGTTCCCTCGCCCGTAATCGAAAGGGTCGGCTCGACGCCCTCGTTACAGGGCGCATCGTGGTACATCCGTTCGAGTTTCCGGTAGTGCTCCATATCGGGGCCTCGCCGCGGCGAGGCATTTGGGTGTCGGTGTCGGCATCGCCGTCGGCCATAGCCAACAGTTTCGGCCGCCGACACGGAACTGGAGGTTTTTAACCGAACGCGGCGAACGGACACACGTGAGCGAGCCGATTCCGACGGGGTGTGAAACCGTCGACGACCTCCTGAACGGCGGCTTCGAGCGGGGCACCGTCACACAGATTTACGGCCCGCCGGCCGCGGGCAAGACGAACCTCGCGCTGTCGGCAGCCATCGAAGTCGCCGCCGACGGCGGGACCGCCCTCTACATCGACACGGAGGGGATCTCCGTCGACCGCTTCGAGCAACTGGCCCGCGCGAAGGCCGGCGAGGAATCCGTTGAGGACATCGCTTCGCGGGTTATCATCACCGATGCCCTGGATTTCGCCGAACAGCAGGAGGCCGTCAAGGACGCCGCGGACTTCGCCGAACAGGCCGACCTCGTGGTCCTCGACAGCGCTACCGGCTTCTACCGACTGGAGCGGCACAACGAGGACGAAGGCGACACCCTCCGACAGGTCGCCAGTCAAGTGACCCACCTGCTGTCGCTGGCCCGCCGTCACGACCTCGCGGTCGTCATCACGAATCAGGTCTACTCGGACCCCGATTCGGACTCCTCGCGGGCGCGCCCGCTCGGCGGTCACACCCTGACCCACTGGTCGGGGACCGTCCTCCGACTCGAACGATTCCGGGCCGGCAACCGCCGCGCAACTCTCGAAAAACACCGCGCGAAAGCCGCCGGGGAGACGGCCCGGTTCCGTATCACCGACAGCGGCCTCGAAGGCGTCGAAGAAGAGGTCTGACCGTCGCGCGCCTTATTCGTCCAGATACGCCGCTTCGGCCCGCCGGACGATTTCTCTAACTGCGAGGTCCGTTTCCTCCGCAACCGCGAGGGCGTCGTCGTACTCCGCGCTGACGTCGTAGACGCCGCCGTCTTCGTCGCTCGCGACTTTGACGGTAATCTCGTAAGTCTCGCCGTCGATGTCGAGTTCGACCGTCTCGAAACGCCGGTCGGCAATCCAGCGGTGACTCGCTGCCGTCTCGCGGATGCCGAGCGTGCCCGTTTCCTCGGCGAGGCGGCGCGCGACCGCCTGCACGTCCTCGGGTTTGACGATGACCTTGATGAGGTGCCCCGGCCGGGATTTCTTCATCGTTGCCGGAAGGATTGTCACATCGCGTGCGCCGGCGTCCGTGAGTCGCTTTTGGAGGCCACCCAGAACCTCGGGCGTCGCGTCGTCGAGGTTCGTCTCTAGGACGCGAATCCCGTCGCGCGTGAGGCCGGCTTTTGCCTCGCCGCGGGTCGCTCGCAGGACGTTCGGGTACTCCGCGAAGGATTTGGTGCCAGCACCGTAGCCTGAAGCCTCGATTTGCATCTCGGGCAGCGAGGAAACGCCCTCGGCGAAGTGGGCGAGCAGTGCCGCGCCGGTCGGCGTCAGCAGTTCTTCGTCTATCGGGCCGCCTTCGACCTCCCACGACGCCGTCTCGACGATGTAGGAGACGGCGGGCGTCGGTACGGGATAGACCCCGTGGCTCATCGACACCTCGCCGCCACCCACGGAGACGGGCGTCGTCACGATGCGGTCGAGGTCCAGGTCGTCGAACAGGAGCGCCGCGCCGACGATGTCGGCGATGGCGTCGTCGGCGCCGACCTCGTGGAAGTGGGTTGCTTCGAGGTCGGTGCCGTGCACGCGCGATTCGGCCTCGCCGAGGATGCGGAAGACCGCCTGCGCGTCCGCGGTGACTTCCTCGGAGAGGTCCATCTTGCCGACGAGGTCACGACACTCGGCGTAGGTCCGATGGGGACCGTGGCCCTCGGCGTGGCCGTCATCGTGGCTGTGGTCGTGAGTATGGTCGTGGTCGTGACTGTGCCCATGCTCGTGGTCATGGCTGTGTTCGTGGGCGTGTCCCTCGTCGCTTTCTTCGTCGGCCACCAGCACGTCCACGTCCGTCGCCACGATACCGTTCTTCGTGGTTTCGCCGATACGATACTCGACATCGAGGACGTCCTCGACGACCGACAGTCGGTCGGGGTTGGCGCCGGCCGCGACCAGCGCGCCGAGTATCATGTCGCCGCTGGCGCCGGTCCGGCCGTCGAAGGCGAGCGTCTGCATACCCGCGAATCGGGTGGCCGGCGCGAAAAGTGACACGGTGGCAGGGCCGAGGTTTAACCCCCGTCCGCCCGTCGGGTCGGGTATGCGTGCCGCCATCTTCGAATCACCGGAAGAAATCGGCATCGAGGAGGTACCGAAACCGGACATCGAGGACCCGACGGACGCCATCGTCCGGGTCACCCACACCGCGATCTGCGGGTCAGACCTCTGGTTCTACCGGGGCCTGAGCGACCGCGAGGAGGGTTCTCGCGTCGGCCACGAACCGATGGGCATCGTCGAAGACGTCGGCGACGAGGTTACCTCCGTCAAGCCGGGTGACCGCGTGTTCGCGCCCTTCGTCGTCAGTTGCGGGCAATGCGAGTTCTGCCGGAAGGGACTGCACACCTCGTGTGTCAACGGCGGGTCGTGGAGCGGCGACAACGGCGGCGCACAGGGTGAGTACGTCCGGTCGCCACATGCCGACGGCACGCTTGTTCGGGTGCCGGACCGACACGCCGACGACGAGGATACCCTGCGGTCGCTGCTGCCGCTGACCGACGTGATGGGGACGGGCCACCACGCGGCGGTCAGCGCGGGCGTCGACGAAGGCGACACCTGTATCGTCGTCGGCGACGGCGCGGTCGGCCTCTGTGGTGTGCTCGCGGCCCGCCGGCTCGGCGCCGAGCGCATCATCGCGATGGGCCACCACGAGGACCGACTCGAACTTGCCGAGGAGTTCGGCGCCACGGAGACGGTCGCTGCCCGCGGCGAAGAGGCTGTCGAGCGCGCGCAGGACCTCACCTACGGCGGCGCGAATCACGTACTGGAATGTGTCGGCGCGGCGTCGGCGATGGAGACGGCCATCGAGGTCTGTCGCCCCGGCGGCACCGTCGGCTACGTCGGCGTCCCCCACGGCGTCGACGAGGAAGGGCTGGACGTCTATTCGATGTTCGGCGACAACATCACGCTGCGGGGCGGCATCGCGCCGGTTCGGGCCTACGCCGAGGAGTTGATGGCCGACGTCCTGCAGGGGACGCTCGACCCGTCGCCGATTTTCACGAAGACGGTCGATTTGGACGGCGTTCCGGCGGGCTACCGCGCTATGGACGAACGTGAAGCCATCAAGGTGCTGGTGAAGCCACAGCGGTAGGCCGACCCCCGGCAGCAAAAAGCATATCTCCGGCGCGTCCCGATACTATGTATCAGGATGAACGAGGTTCAACTAGAGGTCGCGAAGGCCTACCCGAACGACTCGGGCCGGGGCATCGCGCGCCTCGACCCCGACACGCTTCTGCATCTGAAGCTGTCTCCGGGAGACATCATCGAAATTGAGGGTGCAGACACGACCGCGGCGAAGGTCTGGCGGGCCGACCGGCAGGACTGGAACACCGATACGGTCCGCATCGACGGGTTCACGCGCCAGAACGCCGATGTCGGTATCGGCGAGCGCGTGACGATTCGGAAGGCCGAGGCGACGAAAGCGGACAAACTCGTCCTCGCGCCGCCCGAGGAGGCGTCGGTCCAGTTCGGCTCCGACGCCGCCGGCATGGTCAAACGCCAGATTCTCAAGCGGCCGGTCGTCGAACGCGACATCGTACCCGTAATGAGTTCGACGAACCACCCGTTCATGCGGTCGCCCGGACAGGCGATTCCGCTCATCGCCGTCGAGACGGAACCGGACGGGGTCTGTCTCATCACCGAGGACACCGAGGTCGAACTCCGCGAGGAGCCAATCAGCGGCTTCGAGAAGACCGGTGGGGGAATTACCTACGAGGACATCGGCGGCCTGCAAAACGAGATTCAGCGGGTCCGCGAGATGGTCGAGTTGCCGATGAAACACCCCCAGATATTCAAGAAACTCGGCATCGAGCCGCCCGCGGGGGTGTTGCTCCACGGCCCGCCCGGGACCGGCAAGACCCTGCTGGCGAAGGCCGTCGCCAACGAGACGTCGGCGTCGTTCTTCTCCATCGCCGGCCCCGAGATTATCTCGAAGTACTACGGCGAATCCGAACAGCAACTCCGTGAAATCTTCGAGGACGCGACCGAGGAGTCACCGTCTATCATCTTCATCGACGAGTTGGACTCCATCGCGCCCAAACGCGAGGACGTCACCGGCGAGGTCGAACGCCGTGTCGTCGCCCAACTGCTGACGATGATGGACGGCCTCGAAGAGCGCGGGCAGGTCGTCGTCATCGCTGCGACCAACCGGGTCGACTCGGTCGACCCCGCGCTCCGCCGTCCCGGCCGCTTCGACCGCGAAATCGAAATCGGCGTCCCCGACGAGACCGGCCGCAAGGAAATCCTCCAGATTCACACCCGCGGGATGCCGCTGGCCGACGACGTCTCGCTGGACCACATGGCCGACGAGACCCACGGCTTCGTCGGTGCCGACATCGAGAGCCTAACCAAAGAAGCCGCGATGAAGGCCCTGCGGCGTTACCTCCCGGAAATCGACCTCGACGAGGAGGACGTTCCGCCGAGTCTCATCGACCGTATGATAATCAAGCGGTCGGACTTCCGCGGCGCGCTCAACGAGGTCGACCCCTCGGCGATGCGGGAGGTGCTGGTCGAACTCCCCAAGGTTTCCTGGGACGACGTCGGCGGCCTCACCGAACCCAAAGAGCAGGTACAGGAGTCCGTCGAGTGGCCGATGAACCAACCGGAGAAGTTCGACCGTTTCGGTATCGAACCGCCCGCGGGCGTCCTACTCTATGGCCCGCCCGGTACCGGGAAGACGCTGATGGCCAAGGCCGTCGCCAACGAGACCAACGCTAACTTCATCTCGGTGCGCGGCCCGCAACTCCTCTCGAAGTGGGTCGGCGAAAGCGAGAAGGCCATCCGCCAGACCTTCCGGAAGGCCCGGCAGGTTTCGCCGACGGTCATCTTCTTCGACGAGCTCGACAGCCTCGCGCCGGGCCGCGGCGGCGAAACCGGCTCGAACGTCTCCGAGCGGGTCGTCAACCAACTGTTGACCGAACTCGACGGCCTCGAGGAGATGGGCGAGGTGATGGTCATCGGTGCGACCAACCGCCCCGACATGATCGACCCCGCGCTCATCCGTTCCGGGCGGTTCGACCGCCTCGTCATGATCGGCGAACCCGACGTCGACGGCCGCGAGCAGATTCTCCGCATCCACACCGAGGACATGCCGCTGTCGCCGGACGTCAGCCTCCGTGAACTCGCCGAAATCACCGGTGGCTACGTCGGTTCGGACCTCGAATCCATCGCGCGAGAGGCGGCCATCGAGGCCCTCCGCGAGGACGACGACGCCGAGGAAGTCGGGATGAGCCACTTCCGGCAGGCGCTCGATTCGGTCCGCCCGACCATCTCCGACGACATCCGTGAGTACTACGAGCAGATCGAAGAGGAGTTCCGCGGCGGCGGTGCCGAGGCCGGACACCGGCAGGGCGGCGGCCGTATCGGTTTCCAATAGAACCTTTTTGCACGCTCGGGCGCCTGCGGCGCCCTCGCGGCAAAAACGTTCATGAAAAAGACACGGCGGCCTTCCCTCAGGAAGACTCGCTTCGCTCACGGCTTCGCCGTTCGCTTCTCGTGGTTCTCGCTCCCTGCGGTCGCTCCGAACCACGCACCGCTCGTCTTCCAACGCTCCCGCTCACTCCGTTCGCGGGACCTACGGTCAGGCCTTGGTCCCGCGCCTCATGGTTCGAAAGACGCCTTCGACGTCTTTCGTCATCACGAGAGAGCTTCGCTCTCTCGAACGACTTCGTTCGGCGCGGTGTGGTTCGAAAGACGCCAACGGCGTCTTTCGTCATGCCAAAAGAGCGCCCCGCGCTCTTTTGAGCAAACCGCTCGCGCCCTGCGGGCGCTCGCGGATGCTATCAGAAATCTTTACTTAAGAGACGCTCGCTCTGCTGTGGAGTACGAAGCCAGCGAACACCACGATATAGCCGACCAGCGTTAGGAATAGGCCAGCATCCTGAATGAACAAGGCTTGCTCGAAGGAGAGGAGTGGCGTCACCATGAGGGAACCGAGTGCACCCAGTGCGGCGGCCTGCCCAATCGCGAGCAGACAGGCGCCTCCGGCGAGGACTTTCATCACGCGCCGCCGAGTCGACGAGTCGGCGACCGGATGCCGATACCGGAGATAACCGTAGAACCCCCCGATAATCGTGAGTTGGAACAGCAGGGCAATTAGGCCGAGTTGAACGAATCCGGGAACCACTACCCGCCGTTCGACCGGCCTTGAATTAATCGTTATGCGTGTTTCTCGTCCGATAATCGTGTGGGAGGAATCCTGAAACGGCCGCCAGAGGAGAATATCAGTAAATTAGTTCGTCGCTGTTGTCGACCATATAGAGAGTGCGGGCGGCGATATTGACGGCGTGGTCGCCCATCCGTTCGAGGTCCCGGATCGTCAGCAGGAGGCGCGAAACCTCGCCCATCAGGTCCTCGATTTCCTCGTCGGAGGAATCATCGCCCAGTTCCGTCTCGATGAGGTCCCGGACGACGGTACTGGAGGCCCGTTCACAGAGCGCGTCGATTTCGTCGTCGCGGTCGTCGATTTCGTAGCAGGCCTCGACGTCCTTGTCGGCGTAGGCTTCCATCGAATCGTCGATCATGTCGACGACGCGGTCACCGATGCCCTGAATGTCGACGTCGGGATAGAGGTCCCGCTCGGCCTGCAGGGTGTAATCGCCGAGGTTCGTCGCGAGGTCGGCGACCCGTTCGAGGTCGGTGATGATCTTGAACGAGGCGGCGATAAAGCGGAGGTCGCCCGCGACCGGCTGCTGGAGGGCAAAGAGGTCGATACAGTCCTGTTCGAGTTCCAGATACAGTTCGTTGATCTCGTGGTCGCCCTCGATGACTTCGCGGGCGAGGTCTTCGTCTTTCGATTCGAGCGCGCGCAATCCCATACGAACCCGTTCGAGAACGACCTCGCTCATGTAGAGGACGTTCTCCCGGAGTTCGTCGAGTTGCTCCTGAAATCCCTTTCGTGCCATTGGTAGCGTGTAGTCGCGTCTCCGATGTGTTTCTTCCGGCGGTTCGTCTGACGCCTGTCTGCCGATTACCCGAACTTCCCGGTGATGTAGTCCTCGACGCGCTGGCTGGAGGGGTTCTCGAAGACCTTGTCGGTGTCGTCGAACTCCACCAGTTCGCCACCGGTGAGGAAGACGGCCGTCTTATCGGAGATACGCGCCGCCTGCTGCATGTTGTGGGTGACGATAACGACCGTGTACTCCTCCGCGAGGTCGTCGATGAGGTCCTCGATTTTCGAGGTCGCGACCGGGTCAAGCGCCGAGGCCGGTTCGTCCATCAGGATGACTTCGGGGTCCGCCGCGATGGCCCGCGCGATACAGAGCCGCTGTTGTTGGCCGCCCGAGAGGTCGAGCCCCGAGGAATCGAGCTGGTCTTTGACCTCGTCCCACAGCGCCGCGCTTTTCAGAGCCTCCTCGACGCGTTCGTCGATGTCGCCCTCGTAGCCCTGAATTTTCAGGCCGTAAGCGACGTTGTCGCGGATGGATTTCGGGAAGGGGTTCGGCTTCTGGAACACCATGCCGACCTTCCGTCGGAGGGCGACCGGGTCGACGTCGTCGTCGTAGACGTTCTTGTCGTACAGTCGGAGGTTCCCCTCGACGCGGGCGGCGTCGATGAGGTCGTTCATCCGGTTGATACACCGGAGGAACGTCGATTTCCCACAGCCGGAGGGGCCGATGAGGGCCGTTACCTGCTGTTCGGGTATCTCCATCGAGATGTCGTTGAGCGCCTGCGTCTCGTCGTACCAGACGCTGATGTTCTCGGCTTCGACGATCGTTCTGCCGGTGCCGTCACGCCCCGCCTCTTCGAGGCCTGCGACGGGGGAGTCGGCGAGCGATTCCGATTCCGACGTCGATTCCGTCTCGGTGAACGTGTTGTCCGAACTCATTGTCAGTTGATTTCGTCTCCGCGCGGGCCACGGCTGCTACGCGTTGACCCCGAGTCACGCGCCTACCCGTGCGTCGTTATCCCCAACGGGTATCCGCGTCCCTAAATACCCATCTATGATTTCTATATAGTTCTATATTTTTGGGGAGTTTCGGGCGGCTATTTTCGGCGCGGACCGTATCAGAAACACGCCATCTACCAGGTATGTTGGTATCAATGCCGATAGTTGTCTATATATTCCAGTAGTAATTTATATCTTCAGTCTATATCCGGGGTATGGAAACCCGGAAGGTGCAGGTTACGGGGGGGTCGACGTATACCGTCTCGCTGCCCAAGGAGTGGGCGACTGACAACGATATCAGCGGGGGCAGCGTCGTCGAGTTCTATCCCGAGGAGGACTCGCTACTCCTGACACCCCGCCGTGACGAGGAGAAGGTCGAAGGGACGCTCAACATCACGGGACTCGAAGACGACGAATTGATGCGTGCGGTCGTGACGATGTACGTCAGCGGTTTCGACATCATCACCCTGGAGACCCAGCAGGTCACCGCCGCCCAGCGGCGAACGATTCGCGAGGCCACCCAGGGACTGGTCGGCCTCGAAGTCATCGGCGAGACCGCCGAACGGGTCAAGCTGCAGGACCTCCTGGACTCCTCGGAACTGTCGATTCACAACGCCATCACCCGGATGCGACTCGTCTCGACGACGATGCTCGCCGACGCCGTCGATGCCCTCCTGAAGGACGACGACGACCTCGCCGCGGACGTGGTCCAGCGAGACGACGACGTCGACCGCCTGTGGTCGATGGTTTCCCGGGTGTTCCGGTCGGTCCTCCGGGACCCCTCCGCGGCCGCGACCATCGGCCTCGACCGCGAGACGTGTTTCGATTACCACTCCAGTGCCCGCCAACTCGAACGGGTCGGCGACCACGCCGCCAAAATCGCGACCCACGCCGAAACCCTCGGGTCGCCGCCCGAGGACGCCGCCGAGGCGCTGCAGGACCTCCACGACGAGGCGACCGAAATCATCGAGATGGCGATGGACGCCCTTCTCGAGGAGGATTCCGACCGCGCGACCCGCCTCGCCAACGACGCCCGCCAGCGCGTGACGAAAATCGACGAACTCTCCCGGCGGGTCGACGACGAGATTCGCCAACTGGAACCCCAGCAGGCCCAACTGCTCGGCCTCGTGGTCGACTCCCTTTCTCGAAGCGCCGACTACGGCGGCAACATCGCCGAAACCGCCCTCCAGAAGGCCGCCCCGAAGCCGTAAGCCGCGCTGCCGTCGTCTTTTAACTATTAGCGGGCCCTGAAGACCGTATGGTCACGGAACTGCGGGATGGGGTGTGGTGGTACGAGGCCAGCGGCGTCAACGCCTACTTCGTCGCCGACGACGACGGCGTCACACTTGTGGACGCGGGGACGCCCTTCGACACGTCGACGGTCGAGCGGGCCGTCGAGGAAGCCGGCTTCGGCCTCGGCGACGTCGAGCGGATTCTCGTTACCCACTACGACGTCGACCACGTGGGGTCGATAGCCAAACTGGCCGTCGATGCGCCCATCTTCGTCGGCCGGAAGGACGCACCGTTCCTGACGGGCGAAAAGCGCCCCTCGCCGCTACGATTCAAGGGATTCACCCAGTTCGTTTCGGGGCCGTTCGTTCCCGACGTTCCCGAAGCGCGCGTCCGTCGCGTGGATGACGGCGATGCCATCGGTGGCTTCGCCGCGTATCACACACCGGGGCATACGCCCGGCCATACCGCCTACGTCCACGAGAATCTGGAGGTGGCCTTCCTCGGCGATTTGGTCATCGAACGCGACGGCGCGTTGCGGCCAGCGCCGTGGTTCATCTGCGACGACGCGGATACCGTCGACCGGAGCATCCGGTCGTTTGCCGCTGCGGCCCCCGACTTCGAAGTCGCCGCGATGGGCCACGGAACCCCCTTCAAGCGCGGTGGGAGCGAGCACCTGCGTCAACTGGCCGATTCCCGGTAGGCGTACTCTTTTCAAACTGCCGACCGAAATCGTGTGTATGGCTGACACCTCTCTGCCCGCTCCCGAGGGATGGGGCGAAGTCGAGGAGACGCCGCAACCAATCGAGAAGTATCAGGCCGAAAACCCCGCGCTGTTCGAACACGACGAGGAACCCCTCGGCGTGCAGGTCCTGCCGGACGACCCGCTGGAAAGCGGCATCTGGCGGGTCGGCGTGATACTGGGCGAGAAGACGGATATGGAGGCCGTCGAGACGGTCGAACGCGGGATTCGCGGCCGACAGGAAGCACTCCAAGAGGCCCGCGAGTTGATGGAGGCGTTCAACGAGCAGGGGATGGCCCATATCGAGCAGGCGCTCGAAGACGGAACGAACCCGGTCAAAGAGGCGCCGGAATCCGACGAATAGCGCGGAATCCGGTGGTTATGCGGTGAGTTCTTCGGCCACGGCCTCGGCGTCGAGCAGTTCGGGGTCGATGATGTGGCCGGCCTGTCCCTTGACGAACTCCGGGACGGAATCGCGCGTGTAGAAGACCACGCGCACGTCGGGGTTGAGGTCCGTCGCGATGGGGACCGAAGTCGCGAGGCCGGCGTCGGTGATGACGATGACGTCGGCCTCGACGATGCCCGCCTCTTCGAGGGCGGGCCGGTTGGCCGTCCCCTCGGCGTAGGAGACGTCCGCACCGTGGTCTTCGAGCGCTTCGCCGAGATTGTCGGGGTCCTCGCCCGCGATGATTACCTTACTCATATTCGATGGTTGCCGGGGGTTTGTGGGTCACGTCGTAGACGACGCGGGAGACGTTATCCAGCGTGCCCGTGATGCGGGACTGGATGCGCTGGAGGGTCTCCCAGTCGATTTCCTGTGCGCGGGCGGTCATGCCGTCGCGGGATTCGACGGAGCGAACCGAAACGACCCACCCGTGGACGCGGTTGTCGCCCTTGACGCCCGTCGCCTTGCCGAGAACCGCTGCGAGGGCCTGCCAAGGGTCGTACTCTTCGAGTTCCTCCTCGATGATGTGGTTGGACTCGCGGGCGACTTCGAGTTTCTCCTCGGTCACTTCGCCGAGGACGCGGATAGCGAGACCGGGACCGGGGAACGGCATCCGCTCGGAGACGACTTCTTCGAGGTCCAGCGCGCGGGCGACCTCGCGAACCTCGTCCTTGTAGAGGTCACGCATCGGCTCGACGATGCCCTCGAAGTCGACGACGTCGGGGAGACCACCGACGTTGTGGTGGGATTTGATGGTCCCCTCGCTCTCGATGCGGTCCGGGTAGATGGTCCCCTGAACGAGATAGTCGGCGTCGACCTCGTTGGCGACCGTCTCGAACTCGCGGATGAACTGTTCGCCGATGGCGTGGCGCTTCTCCTCGGGGTCTGTGATGCCCGACAGCGCATCGAGGAAGCGGTCGCGGGCGTCGACGATGCGGAGACTCTCCATGTAGTCGAACGTCTCACGGACGCTCTCGGTTTCGCCCTTCCGCATCAGACCGGTGTCGACGTAGACCGGAGTCAACTGGTCGCCGACGGCCTCGTAGGCCAAGGCGGCGGCCGTCGATGAGTCGACGCCGCCGGAAAGGGCGATGACTGCGTTCTTGTCGCCGATTGCGTCGCTGATCTCCTCGATTTTCTCCTCGATGAATTCGTCTGTATCGACCATTAGGCGGTCACCTCTTCGGTGGATTCGGATTCTGCAAGAATCGTTTCGACCATCGCGAGGAAGGGCGGGGAGGCCCGTCCCGGACGGGAGCGGAACTCGGGGTGGAACTGCGTCCCGAAGAAGAACGGATGGTCCGGCAATTCGAGGATTTCCATCCGGTTGCCGGCGCGGCCGGAGAAGACGAGGCCGGCGTCTTCGAGGTCGTCGATGTATTCGGGATTGACCTCGTAGCGGTGGCGGTGGCGTTCGGTACACGACGTATCCTCGTAGATGTCGTGGGCCATCGTTCCGGGTTCGATGTCGGTCTCGTGGGCGCCGAGCCGCATCGTCCCGCCCATGTCCTCGATTTCGTACTGTTCGGGCAGGATGTCGATGACCGGATGCGGCGTGTCCTCCTCCATCTCCGCGGAGTGGGCGCCCTCGAAGCCACAGACGTTGCGGGCGAACTCCACGACGCCCATCTGGAAGCCGAGACACAACCCGAGGAACGGGACGTCGTTCTCCCGGGCGTACTGGACGGCCTCGATTTTCCCCTCGGTGCCGCGGGCGCCGAAGCCGCCGGGGACGATGATGCCGTCGGCCTGTTCGAGGCGGTCGGCGTGGGCGTCGTCCATCTCGTCGGCGTCGACCCAGAGGACGTTCACGTCGGTGTTGGTCTCGAAGCCGGCGTGTTTGAGCGATTCGTGAATCGAGAGGTAGGCGTCCTCGAGGGCGTACTTGCCGACCAAGGCGATGTCGACCTCGTCGGTCGTCTCCTGTGTGACGATGTCGCGCCACTCGTTTTCGCGTTCGTCCGCCGGGATGGCCTCGTCGGCCAGATTCAGCCGCTCCATGACGTACTCGTCGAGGCCCTCTTCCTCGACCATCAGGGGGACGTGATAGATGTCCTCGACGTCGGGATTCGAGAAGACGGCGTCGGTCGGGACGTCGCAGAACAGCGCGATTTTCTCCTTGGTCTTGGGGTCGAGTTTGTCCTCACAGCGGCCGACGAGAATGTCGGGCTGGAGGCCGATAGAACGGAGTTCCTTGACGGAGTGCTGGGTCGGCTTGGTCTTCTGCTCGCCGTTCTTCGAGTAGGGGACCAACGTGACGTGGGTAAAGAGGATGTCCTCGTCGTCTTCCTCGTGGGCGAACTGTCGGAGTGCTTCGAGGTAGGGCATCCCCTCGATGTCCCCGACGGTCCCGCCGACCTCGATGAGACAGACGTCGTGACCCTCGGCGGCCTCCCGAATCCGGCGTTTGATGTCGTCGGTGATGTGGGGGATAATCTGGACGGTGTTACCGAGGTAGTCCCCGGCCCGTTCCTTCTCGATGACGTGGCGATAGGTCTTGCCCGTCGTGATGTTGTGGTCGAAGGTCATGTCGATATCGAGGAACCGCTCGTAGTTCCCCAAGTCGAGGTCGACCTCCCCGCCGTCCTTCAGCACGTAGACTTCCCCGTGCTGGTAGGGGTTCATCGTCCCCGCGTCGACGTTGAGATACGGGTCGATTTTCACGGCCGTCACGTCGAAACCGGCGTTGGCGAGCAAGCGTCCCGTACTCGCCGCTGTGATGCCTTTGCCCAGGCCGGACATCACGCCACCGGTGACGAAGATGAACTTGTTCCCCAGTGTGGGGTCGTAATCAGTAAGCTCCGTCGGCATACCGACGGTCCGCGAGCGTCGGACAAAACGGTTTCGACACCCACCCGGTGCGGCCCGGTCTGTCACGCCAGCGAGTGGCGGTCGAGGTCGGCCGAGTCAGGAATGAGCTTCCTCTTTCGCGGCTTCCATCAGTCCCTCGTCGGTGGCGACGAGCACCCACGCCCAGCGGTAGCGCCGGTCGACGACGACAAGCGTGAAGTTCCACCACGGGTCGCCGAACCAGTCGCTCCATGGGTCGCGAGTACGATAGACGGTCATCTCCTCGTAGCGGTCCTCGACGATCCCGTCGGTGAACCCGCGCGCGAGTCGCTTCGCGCTCGCACAGCTCCCGTACTGCTGTTCGATGGTATCGACGTACGGCTTCGACCCACCGTGGACGAGCTGTTCGGCGAGGACGCCGTCCAGTGACAGCGCCGATTCGACGGTAAACGTCGGGTCCGCGTCGTCGTCGGCGTCGATGCCGAGTGCCGCCGTGACGGCCTTCGAGGTCAGCAGTTCGGTGAAGAAATTCGCCTCCGCGAGCACGTTGTTGGCAAGATACCAGTCTATCGTCTCCGAGTCGGGAATCCGGACACAACAGTGCCGAGCGTCACCTCTCGGCCGCGTATCTGACATAGACTGGACATATCTGTCGACCGCGTCCACCTCCGGGTCGACGGCGTCGAACGTGTTGGTCTCCCAGACACGATTTACGTCGTCTCTCCCGGGTTTAGCGGAATCCCAGTCGACATCGAGCATACCGGAAGGACGGTATTCGTACTTAAAGACTTCGTGCCTAAATAAGCAAATTCGCTATCGTGTCGGCGACTTTGACTGTTTGACCGACGAAGAAGTGGTCGGCTCCGATGGCTTCGACCATCCCCCCGGTGGCGCCCACTCGCTCTGCGACGGCCGCCGCGTCGACGGTGGTGTCCCGCTCGCCGTAGACGATACCGACCGGACAGTCGATATCGTCGATGGCCGCGACGGCATCGATGTCCTCGGTGAGGCTGGCCGCGGGCGCGAGCGCGGCCACGGCAAAGGGTGGGGTCCCCGCATCGCTCTCGCGGGCCGCCGCCACCAGCGCGAGACAACCGCCGAAACTGTAGCCGAACAGGCCCACCCGGTCGTATCGGTCCCGCGCCCACGCGTAGGCGTCCCTGGTGTCGACCAGTTCGCCGCGACCCTCGTCCCACGCGCCGTAATCGAAGCGGAGACAGGCACAGTCCAGCGCGTCGCTGACCGCCTGCAACCGCGAATCGGTGCGACTGCCGCCCATCTGTGGATGCGGCGGACAGGCGACGACGCAGGTGTCGCTCTCCGGTGTATCCAGCGTCCCGCGCACATCACGGTCCGAGGGGACGACGATTGACTCGCTCATGGGCCGGCTTTGCGGCCCGCGGACTTGAGCGTGTCCGGTCGGCCGCCGAACGCGCGTAGCGTTTTAAGGGTTGGGCCCCACAATACCCCGGTATGGGTATCCTCTCGCGGGCCTCCTACGTCATCCGGTCGAAAGTAAACGCCGTCCTGAACCGTGCGGAAGACCCCCACGAGACGCTCGATTACTCCTACGAGCAATTACGGGACGAACTACAGAACGTCAAGCAGGGCATCGCCGATTTGACGACACAGAAAAAACGGCTGGAAATCCAGAAGCGTCGCCTCGAAGAAAACGTCGACAAGCACAACCAGCAGGCCAGACAGGCCGTCGAGCAGGGCCGTGACGACCTCGCGCGGAAGGCCCTCGAAAAGAAGAAACAGAAGATGTCCCAGATAGAGGACCTGGAGGCCCAGATTGCGGACCTCCAGAACACGCAGGACAATCTCGTCGAGAAGAAGAACGAACTCCAGAGCCAGATTCAGCAGTTCCGAACCGAGAAGGAGACGATGAAGGCCCGCCACGACGCCGCCGAAGCAAGCGCCCGCGTCAGCGAGGCCATGACCGGCGCCGGCGACGAGATGGAGAACATCAACCGCTCCATCGAACGCGCTCGCGAGCAGACCGAGGAGATGGAAGCCCGGTCGGCCGCGATGGACGAACTCGAGGAAAGCGGCGCCTTCGAGAGCGCGCTCTCGGACGGGGACGACATCGACAAGGAACTCGAAGAGATGCGCCGCGAGGGCGAAGTCGAGGCCGAACTGGAGACGCTGAAGTCCGAAACCGGGACGGACGGCGACACCGAGGCCGCAGCATCCGAAGCCGAACCGGACACCGACACCCCCTCCGCGGACCCCGACATCGAGGCCGAACTCGAGGAACTCAAAGAGGAAGACGAGGACAAAGAGGAGTAGTTACGCCGACAGCGTCGCCGTTTCCCGCAACGCCGCCCGCCAGTCTTCGGGCACCGGTATCGGTTCGTCGGCCTCCCCGACGATGACCTGAATCGTTTTTCCGGTCGCGGCTTTCTCCTCGCCGCGCCACAGCGTCACTTCGGTCGTGAGGCTCGTCGTCCCGATATCGAGCACCTCGATTTCGCCGACGATACGGTCGCCGGCGAACAGTTCGGCGTGGTAGTCGAGTTCGAGTCGAGCGACCGGCCGACCGTACTCCTCGAACCGGGGGACCGTCTCCCGGAGGAACGCCTCCCGGACCTGCGCGATATAGGCCGGGAAGACGGTGTTGTCGACGTGCTCGTTGCCGACGTCGCGACTCCCGGCGACGAGTTCGTGCTGGAAATTCGCGCCCGACATTTATTCGTCGATGAAGTCGGGTTCAACCCGCTTGTCGTCGACTTCCGATTCGAGGTGCTCGCGGAAGGCCTCGACTTCCACGTCCTTTGCCTCGTTCTCGAAGCGGTCCCGGACCGAGACGGTGCCTGCTTCCTCCTCGTCGTCGCCGACGACGAGCATGTAGGGCACGCGGTCGTCGTGGGCGGTCTGAATCTTCTTTCCGACCGTCCACGAGCGGTCCTCGATTTCGACGCGGAAGTCGCCGAGGTAGCGGTTCTTGAGTTGCTTGGCGTAGCCGATGTTGTCGTCGGAGACGGGCAGGATGCGCACTTGCTCGGGCGCCAGCCACGTCGGGAAGTTGCCGTTGAAGTGCTCGACGAGCACCATGAAGAAGCGCTCGTAACTGCCGTAGAGCGCGCGGTGAATCATGACCGGGCGGTGTTCCTCGTTGTCCTCGCCCGTATACGAGAGGTCGAACCGCTCGGGCATGTTGAAGTCGAGTTGGACCGTCGGGCCGTCCCACTTGCGCCCAAGCGCGTCCTCGAAGGCGAAGTCGATTTTCGGGCCGTAAAAGGCGCCGTCGCCCGACTCGATGTCGTAGTCCATGCCGCTGTCCTGGAGGACCGAACGGAGCTGGTTTTCGGCCTGCTCCCAGATTTCGTCGCTGCCGACGGACTTCTCGGGGCGCGTCGCGAGGGCCACCTCGTAATCGAGGTCGAACGTTTCGAGGACCTCGTTAATTTGCTCCATGATGGTGTTGACCTCCCGCTCGATCGATTCCGGCTTGACGAACAGGTGGCCGTCGTCGATGGTGAACGCCCAGACTCGCGAGAGCCCCGAGAGTTCGCCGCGCTGTTCCTTGCGGTAGACCTTCCCGTTCTCGGCGTAGCGAACCGGCAGGTCGCGGTAGGACCAGTTGCCCTGGTCGAAGATGGTCGCGTGACCGGGGCAGTTCATCGGCTTGAGGCCGTATTCCTCCTCGTTGACGTCGAGGAGGAACATGTCGTCGACGTAGTTGTCGTAGTGGCCGGACTTCTTCCAGAGTTCCGTCCGGAAGAGATGCGGCGTCTCGACGAACTCGTAGCCCTCGTCGTCGTTCAGTTGGTCGACGAACTGCTCCAGTTCCCGGAGGATGCGCTTGCCGTTGGGGTGATACAGCGGGAGACCGGGCCCCGTCACGTCGGGAATCGAGAACAGGTCGAGTTCCTGGCCGAGTTTCCGGTGGTCGCGCTTCTTGGCCTCCTGCCGTCGTTCGAGGAACGTCTCGAGGTCCTTCTCGCTCTCGAAGGCCGTCCCGTAGACGCGGGTCAACTGTTCGTTTTCCTCGTCGCCGCGCCAGTAGGCTGAGGCGATGTTGAGCAGTTCGACGGCGCCGATTTCGCCCGTCGATTCGACGTGGGGGCCCTGACAGAGGTCCTGCCAGTCGTCCTGCACGTAGAAGGTGACGGTCTCCTCGCCGCTGGCCTCCTCCTGGAGGATCTCCTGCTTGTAGTCGTTATCGTCGTAGATATCGAGGGCCTCCTCGTGGGAGCGCTCGACGCGCTCGATGTCGTAGTCGGCCTCGATGATGTCGTACATCTCGGCCTCGATGTCCTCGAGGTCGTCGGCGTCGAGGTCGACGTTCGTCACGTCGTAGTAGAAGCCGTCCTCGGTCGGCGGGCCGATGGCGAGTTTCGCTTCGGGGTGGATGCGCTGGAGGGCCTGCGCGAAGACGTGGGCCGCGGAGTGGCGCAGTACCTGCAGGTATTCGTCGCTCTGGTCGGTGACGATGACGAGTTCCGCGCCGTCGTCGAGTTCGTCGTATTTCGAGACGAGGTCGCCGTCGACGACGCCCGCGACGGTGTCCTTGCCGAGGCCCGGTCCGATTTCGTAGGCCGCGTCCTCGACGGTCGACCCCTCCTCGAGTTCGAGTTCGGAGCCGTCCGGCAGCGTGACAACGATATCGCTCATGCCCGAGTTAAGCCAAGGCGGGCGGATAAGTGTTTAGAGACGTTGGTGGGTGTTACAGAGTGTCACACAGGCGTTCGGCAGTAGTTGGTAACGCGATTTTATCCAGTCTCGGTCTCGACCCAGTGTGTGACAGAATCGGCCGATGGAGTGCGCAGACCTATCGAGTCAAGCAGGATGGAACAGCCGATACTCAGTCTTCGACGGATGCCGGTTGGGGATGGAGCCGACGATACCACGGAAGCAACGGCGGCGCGAGAAGCCCAACAATGCCGAGAAAGACGAGTATCGCCAGGAGTGGTCGCGGGATGAGTGCCCAAACGAGCCATGCGGGTATCGCTGCGGCGAATACGTGAGCGAAGAACAACACCGCAATCGGAACGAACCCGTGGGAGGGATGCCCAACGACACTCATTATACATTCAACATATCCTGACGTATACTAATAAGATATTCTATGATTCTAACCTTTCTCGATTGCTACATTCCCGCGCGTTTTCGCGGTTGATTCAGTTATATCGACCTAAAAATATCTAAATCCCGATTCGGCCGATAGAGAGCGTTCACGCATGAATCAGTCGAGGTGCGACTTCAGCGAAACTCGCTATTTAATCCAGTGTCATCGCTCCAGTACCAGCGGAGCGTCAGGTACCCAACCCCGACGAAAATGCCGATGCCGACGATTGCGCTGACTAATTCCATGCGGCGATTTTCACGTTCGCCCACTAACAAACTTCGGTCAATTCCCACGCTCGTTCTTACAGCTATTTCAACCGATGCTGAATAAAGAAACCGTGCTCCCAGTTACTGAGAGGGATTACTCGCTCCACGGCTCCTCGACGCTTTCGCCGAACAACTCCCGCATCAGCACGACCACGCTTTCGGGCGGGAACTGCCCGTGCTCGGTGACGATGGCGTCGACGTGACGGGGTGGAGTCACGTCGAAGGCCGGGTTCGCCACGTCGATGTCGCCCACTTCCTCGCGTGTTTCGTCGTCGATGACCTCCATGGCGTCCCGCTGTTCGATTTCGACGGCCGCACCGGTCAGCGTCCGTGGATGGAGTTTGATGGATTGGGCGGCGACCATGACGGGGACGCCACGGTCACGGGCCGAGACGGCGAGGCCGGCGGTTCCGATCTTGTTGACGACGCTGCCGTCGGCGGCGATGCTGTCGGCGCCGACAAGCAGGTGGTCGACGTCGTTCATAAATCGGTGGGCGGCGTTGTCGACGATGAGCGTGACCGGCACGCCTAACTCAGAGAGGCGTTCGGCGGTGATATGACCCTGATTGCGCGGGCGCGTCTCCTTGACGATAGCTTCGAGGTCGGTGCCGTCCTCGACGGCAGCCTCGATACAGGCCAAGGCGTCCGTCGAGTGACAGTGGGTCATCACCACGTCGCCGTCGTTGAGGCGGCCGGCGCCGATGCGGCCGAGGCGGTCCTGTGCGGCGTCGAGGTCCGCGCGGAATCGCGCTGCCTGTTCCTCGACCGATTTCCGGAGTTCGGCTACTGTCTCTCCCTCCATGCCCGTAAGGACGTATCGGAGCGCGTTCGGGAGGCTAACCGCAGTCGGCCGGGTCTCGTGAAGCCGACGGGCCGCATCGCGCATTTCCCTTCGGAACGCCTCGGGGGTTTCGGCATCGCTATCGGCGGCCTGTGCGCCGAGGGCCGCCGCTGCCGCGTCGGCGATGGTGGCCGCGCCTCGGATTTCCATCTCGGCGATGTCGTCGGCCGTCCGTTCGAGTTCGGGGTGAAGCCCCGAGGAATCGACCATGTCTCCTCTTGGCACGGAACGGGCAAAAGCCCCGCGCCCGGCGGGATTTATAACGCCTCCTCGTGAGGGTCCGGTATGGACCGCGCCGAGTTCGCCGCGCGTATCGACCACACCGTTCTCGGGCCGGAGACCACCTGGAGCGACGTCGAACAGGTCCTCGATGCCGCGGCCGAGCACGGGATGAACGCGTGTATCCCGCCGTGTTACGTCGCCGAGGCCGCCGAATACGCCCCGGACGTCACTCTCGTCACCGTCTGTGGGTTCCCCCACGGACAGGAGGCGCCGGGTGCCAAGGAAGACGAGGCCGAGCGCGCGTGGGAAGATGGCGCCGACGAGATAGATGTGGTCCTCAACGTCGGCCGTCTCCACGACGCCGACGGCGACGCCATCGCGGACGAACTCGAACGCGTCGTCGCGGCAGTTCCCTTGCCGGTGAAAGTCATCGTCGAGGCGCCGCTGCTCGGGGTTGGCGAACTCCGAACCGCCTGCGAACTCGCTGAAGACGCGGGCGCGGCGTTCGTCAAGACTGCAACCGGCTTCTCGGACGGTGGTGCGACCGTCGAAGACGTCGAAATCATGGCCGAATACCTCCCGGTCAAGGCCAGCGGCGGCATCGGGAGTTTCGAGGAAGCCGTCGGGATGCTCGAAGCGGGCGCGGAGCGTATCGGCGCCTCCTCGGGCGTCGAAATCGTCGACGGCTACGACGCCGAGGCGTTCTGATTACTCGAGGGCGTACAGCGTCACGTCGCCGTCGTCGTTCATGGCAGCCGCGAACACCGCTCCATCAGCGACCGCCAATCCCGTCGTGACGGTGCCGTCGACCTCGTGTCGCCAGCGTTCCGTGTTCACTCGGTACTCGCCGACGCCGGTACCGCCGCCCATCGCGTAGCCGGCGACGAAGCCGTCGCCGCCGGTATAGACCGTATCGCCCGCGCCCGCCGGCGGCGCACGGAGGCGGTCGTCGACCGTCCAGCGCCGTTCGCCGGTCCGGGTATGTACCGCGGTGAGTCCCCCACCGACCGCGTACGTGTCGCCCGCGACGACGAACCCATGCGAGCCGGTGTCGTGCGACCAGCGTTCCGCCCCTGCTGCGGTGTCGTCCCGCCGGGTCGTCGGGCCGCCGAACACCGAGACGACGATGCCGTCGCCGTCGAGCAGGGTCACCTGCACCACGCGTCCGTCCAGTTGTCGGCGCCACATGCCGTTGGGGTCGCCCATTCCCGCGTACGCGAACAGTTCGCCGCCCGAGGTGCCGGCGTAGAGGACGTCGCCCCACGATGCCAGCGCGGTGACTTCGGTGAACGTCTCGCGCCGCCACAGTTGCTCGCCGTCCATATCGAGACCCACGAGGCCGAAATCGGTTCCCACCGCGAGTCGCTCCCGGTCGATGCCGACTACCGGCGGAGCGGTGGCCGACGTTTCGAACTCGACCGTCCACGCCTCGGTCCCGTCGGTGACGTTGACAGCGACCAGCCCCGTCCGTGTCCCGAGGTAAGCGAGGCCGTCGACGACAATCGGCGGCGTTCGGAGGTCGGGTCCGTCCTCGCCGAAGCCGAACCGCCACTGCTCGTCGCCCGACGTCACGTCGTAGGCGACGAGGCCGCCCTGTGTCGGGAGCATCACCCGTCCACTGGCGACGATGGGTCGGCCGGCTGGCCAGATGCTCGGAACGGCCCATCGTTCGTCGGGGGCCTCCCGCGGAGCGGCGGCGTCGGCGCGGTAGCAATCGAAGCGGTCGGTACCGCCGGGTTGGGGCCATTCGGTGTCGGTCTCGGTTCCAGGGGAAACGTCGTTCCCGGACGGACCGTCGGTACAGCCGGCAAGCCCCGCTGCCGCGAGGCTCCCGAAACCGCAGAGAAGGCGTCGTCTGGAGGGCATCATCAACGCATGCCCGCGAACCGACAAGTGTCTTTGGGACCCGAAACGTCGCCCTTTTGAGCGCCCGTACGTAACTGCAGGTATACGATGGCCACGTATCACATCGAGACGTACGGCTGTACGTCAAACCGGGGTGAGAGCCGTCAGATAGAGCGCAAGCTCCGCGACGCGGGCCACTACCGCGTCGACGGCCCCGAGAAAGCCGACGTGGCCATTCTCAACACCTGTACCGTCGTCGAGAAGACCGAACGCAACATGCTCCGGCGGGCCGAGGAGTTAGAGGACGAAACCTCGGACCTCATCGTCACCGGTTGTATGGCCCTCGCGCAGGGCGAGGAGTTCGACGGCGTCGACGCACAGGTCCTCCACTGGGAGGACGTCCCGACAGCCGTCACCAACGGCGAGTGTCCGACGACGACGCCCGACGCCGAGCCGATTCTCGATGGCGTCGTCGGCATCCTGCCCATCGCCCGCGGCTGTATGTCCAACTGCTCCTACTGCATCACGAAGTTCGCGACGGGACGAGTCGACTCCCCGCCCGTCGAGGAGAACGTCGAGAAGGCACGGGCGCTGGTTCACGCGGGCGCGAAGGAAATCCGAATCACGGGTCAGGACACCGGCGTCTACGGCTGGGACAAGGGCGACCGGAAACTCCCCGAGTTGCTCGACCGCATCTGTGATATCGAGGGCGATTTCCGGGTTCGTCTCGGGATGGCCAACCCCGGCGGTATCCACGGAATTCACGACGAACTCGCGGACGTCTTCGCCGAAAACGAGAAACTCTACAACTTCATCCACGCGCCGGTCCAGTCCGGAAGCGACGACGTCCTCGAAGACATGCGCCGCCAGCACCGCGTCGAGAAGTTCGAGGAAATCGTCGACACCTTCGACGACCGCCTCGACCACTGGACGCTGTCGACGGACTTCATCGTCGGCTTCCCCACCGAGGACCCCGAGGACCACGAGAAGTCCATGGAACTGCTCGCTGATGTCCGTCCCGAGAAAATCAACATCACGCGCTTCTCGAAGCGGCCCGGCACCGACGCCGCGGACATGAAGGGCCTCGGCGGGACCATCAAGAAGGAGCGGTCCAAGGAGATGACCGACCTGAAGATGGACGTCTGTCGGGAGGCCCACGAATCGATGGTCGGCGAAACCCACGAGGCACTGGTCGTCGAGGACGGGACCGGTGATTCGGTGAAGTGCCGTGACGAGGCCTACCGGCAGGTCATCGTCACGAACGCCTCGGAGAAGGACCTCGAAATCGGCGATTTCGTCGAGGTCGAAATCACGACCAACGAGAACGTCTACTGCTTCGGCGAACCGGTCTGAGTCGGCCTATTCTCGGCTTTCTTCGGCGTCTTTCCACTCCCCGATACCCGCCGGGTCGAGATGCAGGTGGACGTCGCCGACGTTGTCCAGTTCGCGGAGACGGTCCATCAGTTCCGTTTCGAGGTCGTGGGCCTCGACGAGCGTCAGTTCGCCGTCGACCTCGACGTGGGCCTCGACTTCGAGGTCGGTACCGTCGTAGAAGACCACCAGGTCGTGGACGCCCTCGACCGCGGAGTGGTTCCGGAGCGCCTCGACGACGCGCCGCCGTTCGGCGTCGGAGGGTGCGCCCCCGACCAGATACGTGACGTTCTCGCGGCTGATTTCGAACCCCTGATAAATGACGAGGACGCTGACGACCGCGCCGGCCCCGGCGTCGAGGAGCGGATAGCCGAGGAAGACGCCGGCGATGCCGACCAGCGCGGCGATGGTCGTGTAGATATCGTTGAGACAATCGACGGCCAGCGCGTCCAGCGCCGCGGAATCGACCGTCTCGTTGACCCACGTCGTATACCGGTAGAGGACGTACATATCGGCCATCGCAAAGAGGAGCGCGCCGACCAGTATCGGACTGAAGCGCACGTCGACGCCGACGACGAACCCCCGGACGGATTCATAAAAGAAGTTCAGGCCGAGCAGGACGACGACGCTACCGACGAACAGCGCGGCCAGTGGTTCGACGCGCTGGTGGCCGTGCGGGTGGGTTTCGTCGGGGTCGGCGTAGACGCTGCGACCCCACACCAACACGACGATGCTGGCGACGAGGTCGGCGACGGAGTGGGCGGCGTCGGCCAAAAGCGCGAGCGAACCGAAGGTGAGGCCGGCGGCCGCTTCGACCGCGATTTTGACGGCGTTACCGAGGACGTTGACGACGCTGGCGCGGATGAAATCACGCCGCTCGGTGCCGGATTCGACACCCGCCTCGGTCAGCGCCGCGTCGCTCATACCGACCGTAGCGTGACCGCCCGGATAAGTGATAGGATTAGCGGGAGCGAACGCGGCGGTTCGTCGTGGCTAAAAATCGAATCGGACCGAGTCACTGTCGGAAACCGATGCGTCGGATTGGGCAGCGAACGCATCATGGAGCGTCTCGTAGGTGTCGTCGACGGCTTCGACGATGACCTTCGTATCGGAGAGCACCGGCATGAAATTGGTATCGCCGTGCCAGCGGGGAACGACGTGGGTGTGGAGGTGGTCGTCGATGGAGCCGCCGGAGGCGTTGCCGAGATTCAGCCCGGCGTTGACACCGTCGGCACCGAGTCCCGACTCGATAGCGTCGATAGTTCGCTGCTTGAGTCGGGCGTGGTCAAGCAACACTTCGTCGTCCAATTCGGTGTACTCGCCCGTGTGTTCCCGGGGGATGACCATCGCGTGGCCGGGGTTGTAGGGGTAGTTGTTCAACAGGACGAAGGCGTGTTCGGATTCGGCGACGACGCGTGCCTCCCGGGCGTCCGCTCTGTCGGGGAGGACACAGAAGGGACAGCCCTCGATTTCGTCTTCTTCGTCGTCGCGCTCGACCCACTCGATTCGCCACGGGGCGAACAACTGGTCCATATCACCCCTCAGAACGGCGCGCTGTTAACGCTGCTCACTCCGATTCATACTATATAATGGTTTCGTCGGTTTACAGAGTCGCTAAATTCTCGAAACCCTCTAAGAGGATTCTATAAACAGTATAGGTGGCAAAGAGGCGTTCTCAGTGACATCTCTCTGTTGCCGCTTGGACGGATTAAACGGTGGTTAACCGAGTTGTGTTTTTATGCAGATACCCGGGGTAGGAAGAGGTGACCATGGCAACCCGAATCGACGACGAGGGAATGTCGGAGACCTGTACCGAGTGTGGTCGTGAGACCCCCCACGAGGTGAGTATCCAGCTCCTGACCGAGAGTCGGAAGGAGGAGAACGCGGAGTTCTCCCGAGAGCCCTACCGCGTCGCCACGTGTCGCGTGTGCGGTACCGAGGAAACCGTCCGGATGAACAACGCCTGATTTTCGATCCCGTTCGCCGCTGACTACTGCCTTCGCTAGATGAGCGGCTGTTTTTAAGACGAATCGGCAGCGAAACGCGGCGTCGACGATGCCGGTCGATTGGTGGCCGATTAATCGAGCCGCGTCGTCACTTCACAGCCGTCTTCAGTGACGATGATGGTGTGTTCCTTCTGGCTGACGAGATAGCCGTCCTGTTCTTTGAGGACGGGGTAGCCGTGGACGACGTTCTGCTGTTTGAGACGCCGGAGCGCCATCTCCGCGCGCTGGGTTTCGAGCCACCGGCGAGCGAAGGGCAGCGTCTTGAACTCGTCGACGATCTGTTCGAGCGCGTCGCGGGCCGCGCGGTTGCGGACGCTGGCCTCGCGTTCGAGCGCGAAAATCTCCTCGTCGGCACCCTCGTTGACCTTGCCACCGCCGTCGGTGGCGAACGGTTCGATGGCGACGACGTCGCCGACTTCGAGTTCGACGCCCTGCTTGACGCCGCGGTTCGGGATGTTCGGGTCGGTGTGCTGTTCCCAGTGGCCGAGGCCGTGCCCCGAGAGGTTGACGACGGGGTTGTAACCGTAGCCGTCGATGACGTCCTCGATTTCGGCGCCGATTTCGCCCGTGTGGACGCCGGGTTCGACGATATCGAGAGCGGCATCCAGCGCCTCGGCGGGCGCTTCGGCCAGTTCTGTATGCCCCGAGAGGTCGACGGTGACGGCGGTGTCGGCCAGCCAGCCGTCGACGTGGACCCCGATGTCGAGGTTGACCATCTCCTCGCCGAAGGTGGTGTCGTCGCCGGGTTCCGGCGTGGCGTGGGCGGCCTCCTCGTCGATGCTGATGTTGACGGGGAAGGCGGGTTCGCCGCCGAGTTCGCGGATGCGGTCCTCGGCGAACTCGGCGATTTCGAGGTGGCTGACGCCGACTTCGACCCGCTCGGCGGCCTCCTCGCGGACCTGCGCGAGGATTTCGCCGGCTTCCCGATGTTTCTCGAACTTCTCGTCGGAGAGGTCCACGGTCATGGCTTCCGGTTCGGCAGGTGCGATAAAAGGGATTGCGTTCCCGGGAGACCGGCGGAATCGCAACGTTTTCGAGTCACCGCCACGCCGCTTCCGGTAGTGCCGATACTTCCGTCCGGTTTCGCGCTACCCGCGCTTCCGTACCTGCTCGGATTGCTCGTCGCCGGTGTGGCGACGGGGGTCCTGCTGTATCTGCGTCGCCCGCCCGTCACCGAGGATACGGTGGCTGCGCTCACGCCGTGGATGGCCGGCGGCGGCGCGCTCTACGCGCTGTATCAGGACGGCGTCGTCCCGCCCGGCGTGGCGCCGCTTTTCGGGTCGCCCGCGGTCTACGTCACGACCGGCATCCTCGCGGGGTTGGTGTGGGCCGCCATCGCTGACCGCGCTCCCGAGGGGTGGCAGCCGACGACGGCGCCCGGTCTGCTGGCGATTACCGGCACGGCCGTCCTGCTTTCGGCGCTGACGGCGGCGTACGCCAGCAGCGTCAACAGCGGCGACGGCTTCAACGGCGGCATCGCGGTCGGCATTCTCCTTGGGGCTGTCGTCCTGACCGCCGTCGTCTGGTTTGCCCTGTTTCGCACGCGCGGCCGCGCCGTCGAGGCGACGGGCACCGTGGGTCTGGCCGCGGTGTTCGGCCACGCGCTCGACGGGGTGTCGACGGCCGTCGGCTACGACCTGCTCGGGTTCGGCGAGCAGACGCCGCTGTCCCGAATCATCATCGAGGCAGCGGGGGCGTTGCCCACCGCGGAACTCATCGGCTCGGGGTGGCTCTTCGTCCTCGTGAAACTGGCCCTCGCGGCCGTCGTCGTGGCTGCGTTCGAGGACTACGTTCGCGAGGAACCCTCCGAGGGCTACCTGTTTTTGGGCCTCATCGCAGCAGTCGGCCTCGGCCCCGGCGCACACAACGTCGTTCTCTTCGCTATCGTCTAAGCGGACGACAGATAACTGACGGTTTTTATAACGGCGCCGCTCCCACTCGGGGTATGCGCGTCGTCTGTGCGGGCCACATCAACTGGGACGTCCGCCTCCGCGTCGACCGACTGCCCGACCCCGACGACGAGGCTCGCGTTCGCGACCGGTCGGCCTCGGGCGGCGGGAGCGCGGCCAACGTCGCGGTCTGTCTCTCCCGTCTCGGCATCGATACGCGACTGTTAGGCAGCGTCGGCGACGACGACACCGGCCGCGAGGCGCTCGCGGACATCCGGGCGGCGGGAGTGGACCCGTCGGTGACCGTCGTCGAGGACGCCGAAACGACGACGAAATACATCCTCATCGACGTCGACGGGGAAGTCGCGCTGCTGGGAACCGACGGCGCCAACGAGGCGCTCGGTCCGGCGGACGTCTCTCCCGAACTCTTCGATGGCGCCGAACTCGTCCACCTCACCGGACAGCGGCCGGACACCGCCCGCCACATTGCGGACCTCGCAGTCGACCGTGACGTCTTCGTCAGTTTCGACCCCGGCCGGCGACTCCCGGACCGGGATTACGCCGACGTTCTGGACCGGACGGACCTCCTCTTCGTCACCGACCGCGAGGCAGAAGCCATCGAGGCGGCCGTCCCGCGACAGGTGACCAAACACGGGGTCGGCGGCGCGACCTACGCAGGCCCCGAGGGCGAGTACAGCCACGCCGGGTTCGGCGTCGAGTCGGTCGTCGACACGACCGGAGCGGGCGATGCGTTCGCTGCCGGTTTCCTCTCGTCGTGGCTCGCGGAACGCGACCCCGAACACGCCCTCTCGGTCGGCAACGCGGCCGGCGCGCTGGCGGCCTCGACCTACGGGCCGCGGCCCGACCTCCCGTCGGACCCCCTTTCGGAGGTGCGGTGATGGACGCCCTCTCTGTCCCGCTCCACGGCGTGGCTGCCACGACGCCGCTGGACGTCCGACTCGTGGTGGCCGCCGTCGCGGGGCTGCTTGCAACCCTCGGGATGACCGTCGCGATGCGCCTGCAGTCCCACGGCGATGTCCCGACGTACGTCGCCGCGAGCGCCCTGTGGCGACAGCCGCCCGAACGGGTCTCGTGGTCGGCCGCTAATGCGGTCCACCTGGTCGCCGGAATGCTCGCCGGCGTACTCTTCGAGGCGCTCGTCGTCGGCGGTGAACGGCTCCGCTCCGCCCTGGGTATCACCGTCGAGTTTCTCGTCCTCGGGGTCGTCTCGGTCCTCGAACTGCTCGCCCTCGCCGTCGTCGCCGCGTTCCTCTACGGCTTCTTCGCGTGGGTCGTCTTCCCCCGGTACGGCGGAACTGCCTACGATTCCGGCGCCGGGACGGTCCGACGACAGTGGGCGCTTTCGGCGGCCGTCTACGTCTGTCTGCTCTTCGCCGCGATGACGGCGATTCATCAGTCGCTGCCGGTATAGGGTGGCTGTCGGGCTGTCTGCCATCGTCCGGGTCGCCCCGGCCGCGTCGAACCCGCGCGACTTTTGGGGCGGCCCGCCGACGATTCCGGCATGGCAAAACAGCCGCACCTGCTCGTCGAGGAGGGTGACCTCGCCGACGTCGCGCTCGTGCCCGGCGATCCCGGGCGCGTCGACCGCATCGCCGACCACTGTGACGACGCCGAAACCGTCGCGGAGAACCGCGAATACAAGGTCGTCAACGCCACCTACGAGGGGACGGAGTTGACAATCTGTTCGACCGGTATCGGGTCGCCGTCGACTGCCATCGCCGTCGAGGAGATGGCGGCCGTCGGCGTCGAGCGGTTCGTCCGAGTCGGGACGACCGGCGCCCTCCAGTCCGGCATCGAAATCGGGGACATGATCGTCGCCACCGGTGCCGCCAAGGACGAGGGGACGACGAAACGCTACGAGAACGTCGAGGTACCCGCAGTGCCCGACTACGAGACGCTGGACGCGCTCGTCGAGGCCGCCAAACACCGCGACGCGCCGGTCCACGTCGGCCCCATCGCTACCGACGACGCCTTCTACGCCGAAACCGAGGCGGTCGTCGATGACTGGGAGGCCGCCGAGCTGCTCTGTGTCGAGATGGAGGCCGCCGCGCTCTTCACGCTCGCCCGTCGGAAGGGGCTCAGCGCCGGCGCCATCTGTACCGTCGACGGCAACCTCGTCGAGGGAACCCAGAAGGGCGAAACCGAGGACGAGGAACTGCCCGACAAGGCCAAGGACAACGTCGGCCGTGCGATTCGTATCGCACTGGACGCCGTCGAGGGTCTCTAACCGGTTCTGCCGCTGTTCTCCCGGTCTTCTTCGGACGACTGCCGTATCGACGAGTCGCTGTCGCTTTATTCTATATAGCACTATATACGAGTGTATTGCTCAGGGGTGGGTTACAGCGATATCTACAACAATCATAGTACCTCCTATATGTGCCCCTCGGATACGCGACAATGATGGAAGCGAGCCGATTCGGCGACCTGACTCGACGTGACGCACTAAAGGCATTCGGCGGGGCCGGTGCGGTCGCGGTGGCCGGCTGTACCGAAACCGAAAACGGCGACTCGGGAGGCCTCTCCGGGAATATCAATATCGCTGGATCGAGCACCGTGTTCCCGCTAATGAGCGCGATGGCGGAGGAGTTCAGCAGCGACTACTCCGGTGTCAACATCGACATCTCCTCGACCGGCACCGGCGGTGGCTTCTCGAACCACTTCTGTCCGGCCAACACCGACTTCAACAACGCCAGTCGGGAAATCATGCCGGAAGAGGAGGAACTGTGTGCCGACAATAACGTCGACTATATAGAACTGACCGTGGCGACGGACGCGCTGACCGTCGTCGTCAACAACGAGGCGGATTTCGTGGACTGCCTGACCGTCGAGGAACTGGCGAGCATCTGGGAGTCGGATGCCGTCGAGACGTGGGACGAGGTCCGCGACGAGTTCCCTAACGAACCGATCGAGCGGTACGGTGCGGCCGACACGTCCGGCACCTACGACTACTTCATCGAGAACGTGCAGGGCGCGGAGGCCGGCCACACCGACGATTATCAGGCGACCGAACGCGACGATACCATTGCACAGGGCGTCGCCGGCAGTGAATACGCCATCGGTTACTTCGGCTTTTCCTACTACTACAACAACCCGGATGAGGTGAAAGCCCTCGGCATCGACAACGGCGACGGCTGTGTCAAGCCGAGCCTCGATACTGCCTCTTCCGGCGAGTACCAGCCGCTCTCGCGGAGACTCTACACGTATCCGTCGATGTCGTCGCTGGCCAAAGACCACGTCGCCGAGTTCGCCCGCTTCGTCGTCGAACAGACCACCAACGAGGAACTCGTCGCACAGGATGTCGGCTACGTGCCCCTGAACGACTCACGGCAGGAAGAAGAGATGAACAAACTGGAATCGGCGATCGAGGACGCCCAGAGCTAACCACATGACCCAGAAAACGAACGACGCCGGCCGGCCGCTTTTCGCGTGCAGGCCGACTGACCGGAGGTGGAGCCGACCGTGAGCCAAGCGGACGGGCCGGACCTGCAGCGCTCCGGTACCATCGACAGACTCAGAGAGCGGTCCTATAGCGGCTTCTTCCTCGCGTGTGCGACGGTGACGCTGTTGACGACGCTGGCGATTTTCCTGACCCTGCTTTCGGACGCGGTGGCCTTCTTCATCGAATACAACGTCATCGAGTTCCTGACGGGCCTGGAGTGGAGTCCGAACCCCCGTGGTGACGGCTACATCTTCGGCATTATCCCGCTTTTAATCGGGACCATCGTCGTCACGATAACCGCCGCGTTCGTGGCGCTGCCCATCGGGACGCTAACGGCCATCTACCTCAGCGAGTACGCCACCCCGCGCGCACGGTCGATTCTCAAGCCGATGCTTGAAATCCTCGCCGGCATCCCGACGGTCGTCTACGGCTACTTCGCGCTGGTCTACGTGACGCCCGTACTGGAGGCGACGCTGTTCCCGAACATCAGCACGTTCAACGCCCTCTCGGCGTCGCTGATGGTCGGTATCATGACTATCCCGATGGTCTCCTCCATCAGCGAGGACGCGATGAGTGCGGTCCCCGACGAACTCCGACAGGCGGGCTACGGCCTCGGCGCCACGAAATTCGAGGTCTCGACCGGTATCGTCGTCCCCGCATCGATTTCGGGCATCGCCTCCTCGTACATTCTCGCGGTCTCGCGTGCCATCGGCGAGACGATGATCGTCGTCGTCGCGATGGGCGCGCAGGCGAACCTGCCGCCGATTCGCGAAATCGCGATTGGTAGCGGCATCCCTTACGTCAATCCCGCGGACGTCCTCCTCGAACCCGGGATGACGATTACGGTGGCGATGGTCCAGATCGCGGGCGGTGACCTCACCGGTGGCTCCATCGCCTACGACGCGATGTTCGCCCTCGGGTTGACGCTCTTCGTGGTCACGCTCATCATGAACATCATCAGCGACATCGTCGCACAGCGCTACCGGGAGGAGTACTGAGATGGCGACCGAAACCTCACCCGAGTTCGAACAGGTCAGTCGAACCAAGGGCGTCGCCTTCGAGTACCTCTCGCTCGGGGCCTCGGTCGTTGGCCTCGTCGCGCTGGCGGTGCTGCTCATCTACGTCTTCGTCGACGCCTTCGACCTCGCCGCGGCCAGCCCCGAATGGCTGTTGACCTACTTCCTGACGCTCGTCGTTCCCTTCATCGGGTTCTGTCTGTACAGCGCGAAGAGCCGCGAACTCGCCCGGAACACGGCTATCGCACTCGGTGGTGGTCTCGTCGGTACTGCTGCGGTCTTCACTGCCATCGAAACGTTCCTCGGCACCGTCCCGCGGCTATCCTGGCAACTGGTCTATCTGTTCGTCGTCGTGACGCCCGTGACGGCCTACGTCACGTTCGTCGGCAGCCAGAAGCCCACCGGAAAAGCCGGATTCGGCCTCCTCGGTCGCCTTCTGGGTGGCGCCGCACTCGGCCTCGCACTCGTCGTCCTCTTTTTGGTCTTCGACGCGCGCCTCTGGTTCCTCGCCTACACCCTCGGCGTCTTCCCGGCCGCCGTCGTCTTCCTCTACGGTCGCTACAACCCCGACTCCCGACTCTCGATGGCGGCAGCCCCGCTTGCGGTCGTCGGCCTCGTCGTCGCGACCGTCCTCCGGCAAATCGTCAACGTCTACCCGACCACCTTCCTCATCTACGTCTGGACGCTGGTCGTTCCGGTTGCTGCGGCCGTCGGCGCGCTCACCTACCGGCGACGCGGCCGCACCGTCGGCACGATTGCCGGCCTCCTGACGCTGGCAATCGCCGCGGGCGGCGGGTTTGCGACGGGCATGGTCGGCCAGTCGATGGCCAAGGCGACGCTCGTCCTGCTGACTGCCAGCGCACCGACGATTACCTTCGTCGACCGTGTTTTCGAAAAGCGCGAGGGCCGGGAAGGCCTGCTGCTCCCGCTGTTGGTACTCGCCGGCGTCCTCGCCGGAGCAGCCATCGTGAGCATGTGGGGCGTTCCGAAACCGGACCCGTGGCTCGACCCCTCGTTCGTGACGAGCGCACCCTCACGGAACGCCATCGAGGCGGGCCTCTATCCCGCCATCGTCGGATCGGTCCTTATCATCGCCATCGTGGCTATTCTCTCGTTCGTCCTCGGTGTCGGCACCGCCGTCTTCCTCGAAGAGTACACCTCCGACACCGGCATCATCGGCGCGCTCACCCGACTCATCCAGGTCAACATCGCCAACCTCGCGGCCGTCCCCTCGGTCGTCTACGGCCTGCTCGGCCTGGGCCTGTTCGCCAACCTGCTCGGGTTCGGCTACGGGACGGCCGTCACCGCCGGGATTACGCTCTCGCTTTTGATTCTCCCGATTACCATCATCTCCGCACAGGAGGCCATCCGCTCGATTCCCGACGATATGCGTCGGGGGTCGGATGCGATGGGAGCGACCCGCTGGCAGACGACGAAGAACGTTGTCCTCCCCGAGGCGCTGCCCGGTATCCTGACCGGGACCATCCTCGCACTGGGTCGGGCCATCGGCGAGACGGCACCGCTTATCATGATCGGTGCCGCGACGACCGTCTTCAGCCCCCCCAGCAGCATCTGGAACAAGATCAGCGCGATGCCGATGCAGATCTTCGCGTGGGCGAACTACCCCCAAGACGAGTTCCGATACGGGGTCGTCGCTGCCGGCGTCGTCACGCTGCTTATCGTCCTGCTCGGGATGAACGCTACGGCGATTCTCATCCGAAACAAGGCCGAATAACCGTCGCCGTTCTTTTTCAGTCGAACTATCGCCACACCTAGATGGCGGTGGCGATAGCATCACGGAGTCGAAGCAGGGCGTATACCCCCCAGAACGCCAGCAGGGTTCCGAGGACGACGAGGTGTGGGTCCACGTAACTGACGGTGTTCGACGTCAGCGGGACACCCTCGGCGGCGAGGGCAGTCGTGAGGTCGAACGGCCGGACGAGGGACGTGCCGATGTCGTAGCGCATGGTCACGGGGACCTCCCAGACGATGCTTCCCTCGTATCGTGCCTAAAGGCTGCTAAGAGGGGTTCGTACCGCAAGGGAGCGCTCTATACTCGCCGGGAGCGGTTCGGTCCACCGCTGACGGCTCTACCGGAACGCTTCAAGGTCGACGACACAGTCCGCGTTGACCGACAGCCACGTCGACATGCGGGGAACGCCGGTTGCGTCAGCGGGAAACACCGTCCAACGGTCCGGGTCGTCGGACCGGCGAACCGTCCGCGACGTCAGCCCTGGTCGTTCGGGCCGCTCCGAGCGCCGAACGACTGGATGTTCGCGTTCGGTCTCCTCTCCCTCTCGCTCCGTTCCGGGCGGTCGGTCGGAAGGCATCGATGGGAACGACGCCGCCATCGTATTTTACAGCTGATAATTCCCGTCCGGAACGGTCAGGTGAGGCATGGACGTCTCCATACCGTTCGGGAGTACTCCGTCCGGCTACGGGCCCGATCGAACGGACGCGCCTCTCGAAGCGCCGGAACGCGTCGATTTCGTCGGTTGCACGCCGGCGTTCCCGTTCGAGTTCGGCGGCGGCAGCGGCCAGTCTGGGATCGGTCTCGGTGGTTCGAGAACTGGTAGCTCCCATCGACTACGAACGGACCGCGCAGTGTCATAAGCCGATATAATAGGTATACGTAGGGCTGGGGACCGCTATGTGGCCTCTACCGCCGGATGCGCTCGTTGGCGCTGCGTCACGCCCCGGCGTCGCTCGAGAGAACGCGTGAGAACATATGTCAATATATGCGTTCCGAGTATAGTATATAGATAGGAGACGATATACAGCGCTCATAGCATCGGTTTTACCGTTTACTCGGCAACGCTCAGGTGATGCCGACGAACCGATTTAGCGATATGACGCGACGTGACGCGCTAAAGGCCTTCGGCGGTGCTGGCACCGTCGCGGTGGCTGGCTGCCTCGAAACCGAAAACAGCGACTCGGAGGGGCTCTCCGGGAATATCAATATCGCTGGGTCGAGCACCGTGTTCCCGTTGATGAGCGCAATCGCGGAGGAGTTCAGCAGCGACTACTCCGGTGTCAACATCGACATTTCGTCGACAGGGTCGGGCGGCGGCTTCTCGAACCACTTCTGTCCGGGCAACACCGACTTCAACAACGCCAGTCGGGAAATCAAGCCCCAGGAAGAGGAGCTGTGTGCGAACAACGACGTCGACTATATAGAACTCGTCGCCGCGACGGACGCGCTGACCGTCGTCGTCAACAACGAGGCGGATTTCGTGGACTGTCTGACAATCGAGGAGTTGGCGAGCATCTGGAAATCCGACGCGGTTCAGACCTGGGACGAAGTGCGTGACGAGTTCCCCAACGAGGAGATCAAGCGGTTCGGCGCGGCCGACACGTCCGGTACCTACGACTACTTCATCGAGAACGTCCAGGGGTCGGAGGCCGGCCACACCGACGATTATCAGGCGACCGAACGCGACGACACCATCGCACAGGGTGTCGCCGGCAGCAAGTACGCCATCGGTTACTTCGGCTTTTCCTACTACTACAACAATCCCGACGACGTCAAGGCCCTCGGCATCGACAACGGCGACGGCTGTATCAAGCCGAGCCTCGATACTGCCTCTTCCGGCAAGTATCAGCCCCTCTCTCGCGAACTCTACACGTATCCGGCGATGTCGTCGCTGGCCAAAGACCACGTCGCCGAATTCGCCCGCTTTTTCGTCGAACAGACCACCAACGAGGAACTCGTCGCACAGGACGTCGGCTACGTGCCCCTGAGCGACGAAAAACAGGAAGAACAGATGGAGAAACTCGAAGCCGCCATTGAGGAAGCACAGGGCTGACGCTAGGTCTCTGACTGGACCGGAGCCATTAATTGAAGAGACTTTCAACTGACTCTTGTGTCACAAGCGACGGAACGCCTCGAACGGTACCTCGAAGACGAGCTTGGCGAGTGCCGAAGCGAGGACGTCGACCAAAGACTTGACGAACTCGGCAACTTGACGGCCGCTATCGAGGGCGGTCGAATCGATCGGGAACTCGACGTCCTTTCGGCGCTCAGCAACGAGACGCGGTTTACGTTGCTTCGCGTGCTGGTCGCGGCCGGCGAGGAACTCTGCGTCTGCGAACTCAATGCGGTCGTCGACGTCAGCGAGAGCGGATTGAGCCACGCCATGTCCGACCTCGTCGACGCGGGCCTCGTCGACGGACGCAAGGACGGCCGCTGGAAGAAGTATCGCGCGACCAACCGGGCGGTCGCCATCGTCACGGTTCTGGACGGGAGCATCGAATGACCGCGGCAGAAACCCATGACCACGGCCCGAACTGCGGCTGTGAGGCATGCGGCGACCCGCGGTCGATGGACCTCCTCGACAAGTATCTCACCGTCTGGATCTTCCTCGCGATGGGCGTCGGCGTCGTACTCGGCTTCGTCGCGCCCGGGGTAGTCGAGCCGATACAGGAGTACTACCTCGTCGAAATCGGCCTCGTGTTGATGATGTATCCGCCGCTAGCGAAGGTCGACTACGGCCGTCTCCCCAGAGTCTTCCGACAATGGCGCGTGCTCAGTCTGAGTCTGCTTCAGAACTGGCTCATCGGGCCGACGCTGATGTTCGGCCTCGCGGTGTTCTTCTTCAGCGGGCTGGTACCCGGCCTGCCCGCCCGCCCGGAGTATTTCCTCGGCTTGGTGTTCATCGGGATGGCCCGGTGTATCGCGATGGTGCTCGTCTGGAACGACCTCGCCGACGGCTCCAGCGAGTACGCCGCCGGGTTGGTCGCGTTCAACAGCGTCTTCCAGATACTCACCTACGGCGTCTACGTCTGGTTTTTCGCCCTGTTCCTGCCGCCGCTTCTGGGGATGGACGCGCTCGTCGCCAGCATCGAAACCTTCGACATCTCCGTCGGGCAGGTCTTCCGTGCTATCGCCGTCTTTCTCGGCCTCCCGTTCCTGGCGGGTATCCTCACGCGCACGGGTGGCGTCCGACTTAAAGGCGAAGACTGGTACGACGACTCGTTCATCCCGACTATCAGCCCGCTGACGCTCGTCGCCCTCCTGTTTACCGTCGTCGTGATGTTCGCAACGCAGGGTGACACCATCGTCGAGGCACCGACCGACGTGTTGCTCATCGCGGTGCCGTTGACTATCTACTTCGTCGTCATGTTCCTCGTGAGTTTCGCGATGGGTCACGGCATCGGCGCCGACTACTCCACGACGACGGCCATCGGTTTTACCGCCGCCTCGAACAACTTCGAACTCGCTATCGCCGTCGCCGTCGCCGTCTTCGGCGTCGGCTCCGGCGTCGCCTTCGCCACCGTCGTCGGCCCGCTCATCGAGGTGCCGGTGTTGCTCTCGCTGGTCTACGTCGCTACCTGGTTCCAGCAGCGGTTCGACTGGGTCGGCCACGACACCGGCAGTCTCGATAGTGCGGATACACCCGCAAACCCACCCACTGAGGACGATTGACATGACCGACAACTCGATTCGACTCGGCTTTGTCTGCGTCCAGAACGCCGGCCGCAGTCAGATGGCAACGGCCTTCGCCGAACGCGAACGCGACGAGCGTGGCCTCAAAGGTACCGTCGACATCGTCACCGGCGGCACCGACCCCGCCGACGAGGTCCACGACATCGTCGTCCGACTCATGGACGAGGAAGGAATCGACCTCTCCGAGCGAAGCCCCCGCGAGGTGTCGACCGAGGAACTGAACGCCTGTGACGTCGTCGCAACGATGGGCTGTTCGACGCTGGAACTCGACGCCGACACCGATGTTCGGGACTGGGCCCTCCGTGACCCCGACGGCGCCGACGAGGAAACCGCTCGCGAGGTTCGTGAAGAGGTCCGCGAAAACGTTCGGGCACTTTTCGACGAAATCGAAGCGGAGCAGTAGCCGCTCGCTGTTCAGTCTTCGACCGGGTTCTCGCTGTCCTCGCCGAGTGCGAGCACCTCCACCCTGTCCGGAAGCATCGCCAGCGCGCTCTCGGGCCACCGCCAGTGGGCGACGGCGAACTCCGTATCGGGGTTGGATTCGACCAGCCGGCGGACGCCCTCTGCGGCGGCCTCGTAGGCCTCGCGGTCGAGGCGCTCGGGGAACTCCGCCGAAACCGGGTAGCTCTCCGAAAGCGCCGAGGGAAACGGCCCGAACGGTGGCTGGAGGCGCCACGTTTCGTCGAAGCGGCGGTTGTCGCCGCCCTCCGACAGCAGGACGCGGTCGGCATCGACGGAGAGCCGTTCGATGCGGTCGTGATGGCGAGTGACCTCCGGACGGCGTGCGGACTGCGGCGAGAGATAGAAGAACGACCCCTTCGAGACGGGGTCCTGCCGCTCCAGTTGGTCGGCGCCGTCGAGCAGGGCCTTGTAGCCGTCGGCCATCGCGGGGTGGCTCCGGGCGCGCCGTTCGACCAGTTCCATGAGTTCGCCGTCGCGAATCGCCTGTTTGACCGTCCGGAGTTCCTGATAGCTGACGTGGAGATTGTGCCGGGCCAGCAGTTCCTCCCGCTCGCGCTCGTCGGCCGCCCGGAGGTCATCGGGCGTGTGCTCGGCACAGACCGGACACGAGCAGGGGAGATAGTCGAGGTCATCGAGGTGTTCGGTACCCGAAATCGTGAGATACCGGTCGTCACGAGCGTAGAGGGCGTAGGCCGCCGAATCGAAGAGGTCACAGCCGGCGGCGACCGCGAGCGCGAACATCATGGGATGGCCGGCGCCGAAGAGGTGGACCGGCGCGTCGGCGCCGAGGCCGCGCTTGGCTGCGAGTACGACGTCGACCATATCTGCGTATCGGTAGCTGTTCATCATCGGAACGACGGCGCCGACCGGGAACACGTCGAGGCTCGTTCCGTAGGCGTGTTCGGCGGCCTCCGTCCGGAGGTCGGCGTAGGTCGACCCCTGAACGGGCGCGTTGACGAGCATCTCGCCAACGTCGACGTCTTCGGCGGCTTCGATCCGTTCCTTGGTGGTCGCGAGTTCGTCTTCGGCCTGCTCGCGGCCGGCGTCCGGCGGGGTCGGGATATCCACGGGCGTGCCGATGTCCGAGCCGATTTCGGCCTGGAAGCGCAGGATTTCCTCGTTTGTGACCGAGATTTCGCCGTACTCGGAGAGCTGGAAGGACCCCGAATCGGTCATGATAGCGCCAGAGAAATCCAGCAGTTCGTGCAGCCCCTCGTCGAGGGCCTGTTCGCGGTACTCCTCGGAGGTATAGAAGATGTAGCCGTTGGTGATGAGGATATCAGCGCCGAAGTCGGATTCGAGGGTCGCGGGTTCTATCGTTCGGATGTGGGGGTTGATAACCGGCAAGAGCGCAGGCGTCTCGACGGTGACGCCGGCGCGTGGGACGTCGAGTTCGCCGATACGACCGGCGCCGTCGACGTCCCGTAACTCGAAGATTTCTCGCATTACCAGTCGTTTCAGGCCGACGGCGGTAAGGATTACGTCACGAGCGCGGTTGTCGCCGTCGACACCCCTAAGAGGGACGCAAACCGACCCACGACTATGGAATGGCGCCTGTTCGCCAACCTCGCGGAGACCGTCGGCACGAAACACGTCGAGGTTCCCGCTGAGCCCGGCGACACGTTCGGCGAGGCCTTCGAGCAACTGCTCGAGGCCCACCCCGAACTCGAAGACGAGGTGTTGGACGACGACGGAGAGCTTCGGGACCACATCCGCGTTCTCCGGAACGACCACAACCCCTTCGTGAAGGACGACGGCTACGACACCGTCCTCGAAGACGGCGACGAACTCGCGCTGTTTCCGCCGGTCAGCGGCGGGTCAAGGAAATAGCGTTTTTAGGCCACCTAACGAACGACGACGCCGAGGTCTGTCCCGACCTGCAGTCCGGCCGTTACCGGTTCGCGTACTTCGGGGGCATCGGCGAGGGGCCGTGGCTGTCTCATTCGACCTGACCGTGTAGCCACTCCGGAATCCGATAGAAACAACAGCGGGCGCCGCGATTTGGACCTGGACGGGAGATGTTTTCCACGGCCCGTACGGCTGTTGCCGGTCTCCCGGGTTCGCAAACCTCGTTTACACGAGGTCCGTTACTTGGCCTTCACGCCCGTCCGCCATGGCGGAGGGGTTTCGGGCCGCTGCGGTTCTCCTTCGAGGCGTTCACCTTGTTCCCCTTTTACGGGGGCTTTGGTTTTACCTCTAACCTCCTCCAACCCGGTCGGTAACCGGACCGGAGCAGGTCGTCCTGTAAGCCCTCGCGTCGCCTACTGGACATTGTCGTTTGTTACCAAGGAACAAAAATCTTTCTGCGCGGCCAGCGGCGGCAATCGCCTCCCGGATGAAAACGTCTGGCTTCCACAGGGACGGCTCGGAGTCAGTACCGGGTCAGGTCTCGTTCGAGGACGAAGTCGGGGTCCTCGGAGAAATCGACGCGTGCGTAGGCCGCATCCGAGATATGCCGCGGGGTTTCCGGGACGAGCATTCGGGCCTTCTCGGCGCCCTGTTCGGCCGCATCGCGTGCGATGGCGTCCGCGAGCGATTCCAGCGTCTCGTGGTCGTCCCACGCGCCGACGCCGTACTCACACCACGTCTCCTCGTCGCCGTCGTCGTTCTCGCGCTCGAAGGTCCGGAGTCGATAGGTCATGCCGCGGGCGCGCTCGTCGTCCGCGACGGCGAACGCTCGGTCGGCTTCGGCGAGGCGGGCTTTCGTGACTTCCGCGAGCGCCCACGATTCCTCCAAATCGAGTCCGAGGCCGCAGAGTTCGTGGTAGGCGTCGCTGCCGTGGAAGACGCTCCAGGCGACGGCGGGGTCCTCGACGACGTCGAGTTCGGGTTCGGCACCGGCGATGGCGTCCGGTTCGACCCAGCGGAACTCCGCGAGTGGCTCGAAACCCATCGCGCGGGACTGCCCGAGGCCGGCGTCGTTCCACGAAAACACCATGTTCCGACAGACGGTCGCACCCTTGTCGGCGGCCCACTCGTAGACAGCCTCGGTGAGCCTCGGGCTGATTTGCCGCCCGCGGTAATCGGGGTCGACGCGCATGCCCTGGGCCCACGCTTCGTGGGCCGACAGCATGGCGCCCTGACAGATGCCGACCGGCCGGCCGTCGATGGTGGCGACGAAGGTGCGCTGGTCCGGCCCGTCGGTTTCTATCCACTCGTCGAAGACCCGCGGGATGTAATCGCCGCCGAGTTCCGGCCACGTATCGCGCGTAAAGGAGACGACGGCCTCGCGGTCCTCGGCGCGAGCCTTCCGGGTTTCGACTGCCGCGTCGCTCATCTCACGTCCACGGAACGGAGCGTTCCTGGAGTTCGCCGGCGACCGACCGACGCATCGTCTCCTCAACCGATTCGACGTTCGCCAGCGCCCACATCAGTTTGACGTAGGCCGTCTCCGGCAGGGTGTCCCCGGCTTCGACGACGCCGGCGTCTAGCAGGTCCCGGCCGGTGTCGTAGACGCGGTCACAGACGCGGCCCTCCAGACACTGGCTGGTCATGACGACCGTCGTACCGTTCTCGATGAGTTCCTCGATGCGGGGTATCCATTCGGTCGTGACGTGGCCGAGGCCGGTCCCCTCGATGACGAGGCCGGATGCGTCCTCGGCGACGTCGAGGAACTCGACGGGCGCGCCGGGGACGAACTTGATGTGCTGGACGTCCCGGTCGAGGTCCGCCGCGAGATGCAGGTCGTTCGCGTCGCGGGCGGCGGGGTCGCGGTTGAACGATACCTCGCCGGCCTCGCCGTCGCCGTCCTTCCATTCGACCTCGCCGAGCGGTTCGGCGCCGACCGTCTCGAAGGCATCTCGGCGGGAGGTGTGGTTCTTCCGGACGCGCGTGCCCCGATGGAGGGCACAGTAATCGTCGGATTCGTCGGCGTGCATACAGACCACCGTCTCGGAGTGGTCGGCCTTGGCGGCCTCGACCGCACAGACGGCGTTCATCACGTTGTCCGAGGACGGCCGGTCCGCCGAGCGCTGACTCCCCGTGAAGACCACGGGGACGGGCGTATCCAGCATGAAGGACAGCGCGGAGGCGGTGTGCTGCATCGTGTCGGTCCCGTGCATCACGACGACGCCGTCGGCGCCCTGCTCGATTTCCTCGTGGACGGCCTCGGCGAGGTCGACCCACACGTCCGGCGTCATGTTCTCCGAGAGGATGTTCGCGACGACACGACCCCGGTAGTTCGCGCGACCGGCCAGTTCGGGGACGGCCCGGAGGACGTCCTCGGCGTCGAACTGCGCCGTCACGGCGCCCGTCCGGTAGTCGACCGTCGAGGCGATGGTCCCGCCGGTCGAGATGAGCGAAATCGTCGGCAGGTCGTCCTCGAAGGTGATTTCGGAGGTGCCGCCGGTGTCCTGAGCCTCCTCGATGTCGTAGCTGTCCCGTTCCAGTACCTCGACGTCGGCCTCGTCGCGGTCGATGCCGACGTTGTAGCCGCCTTCCAGTTTGACGACCAGGTTCTCGGCCGTCGTCGAGGGCATCAACACGCCCTCGTAGGTGGCGGTGTCGCGTTCGACGCGCACGCGGTCCCCTGCGTTCATACAGTCGGCTACCACACCAGTACCCTTCAAACCCACTTTTCCCCGCGGGCGCAGTCTTCGGACGCGGTCGCTACGCGCCGGTATCGAAACGGACGATGGCTAACACGCCTCACTCCCGAGCGGCGTTATGCCTCGATGGCGAAATCCTCGACCGACCGACCCTTTCGGGCGACCTGTTCGCTGATGAGGAGCTTCTCCTGACGGTCAAGTTTCGACCATTCCAGGGACTCGGGCGGTGACTCCTCGAAGGTCCGGAACTGTTCGAAGACTGTTTCGTTGACCAGCCGTTCGAACGAGTCACAGACGGGGCAGTGCTTCGAGAGGTGCGAGGTGTCGAAGGGCCGGGAGACGGTGTGTTCGGTGCAGTTGAGGCACCGATACGTGCGGTTCACGTTTCCAGTAGGGGCCTGCGGCGTGTATATCTGTCCGCTCCGACAAATCGTGGGAAAGACCGATAGCCGTGGCGTCCCACGTTCACGTATGAGCCGCGACCGGACCCGGACCGACGAGCGCTCCGGTGGCGACGTCACCGCCGACCTCGATGTCGGTCTCGACGAGGAAAGCGACGCCGGTCAGTCGTCCGAAACTCGGTCGTCCGGTATCCGTGGTCGTGTCGGTTCACGGGCAACATCGGTCTTCTCTCCGCGGATGTTCGTCGCCGCGTTCCTGCTGTCGGTCTTCGGCGTCTTCGTCGCCAGCACGTTCGTTCCCGTTCCGGGAAGCGGCCTGCTCGGCGTGTTCCTCGCCACCTTCGTGTTCGGCCTCGTCGTCTCCGAGCGTCGGTATGTGGAGGCGACCGCCGCGGGCGGCATCGCGATGGCTGGCAGCGCCGTCTTCGATGTGGCCGTCATCGCCTTTCTGGGCGGCTTCGGCCTGCCGCTGGCGCTGCTCGGCGGTGCGGCCGGTGCCGTGGTCGGCCTTGTCGGCAACTATTTCGGCCGGGATTTGCGCCACGGGCTGACGCGGGATATCGAGTGAGTCAGGCCAACTGCCAGCGGTCGCCGTCCTGTTCGACGACGCCGTGGGCGGCCAGTCCCTCCAGCGCGTCGGCGACGACGTCCGGTGGGGCCTCGACGCGACGGCTCAGTTCCGTGGGCGTCGCCGGCCCCGTCGCGAGGCCGCGCAGGAGGTCGGCATAAAAGCGGCCGTCCAGCCCCTCGAAGTGGGCGCTGATCTGGTCGAGTGTCTCGGTGAGTCGTCCCTGAACCCACCGCTGGGCCATCGACAACTCGTTTTCGAGGCGTTCGAGACATTCGAGGTCGGCGGCCAGTTCCGTGAGGTCCTTGTCTGCGATGTCGGCCTCCGAGAGGTCCTCGGGGCGGTCGGTTTTCAGCGAGACGTAGCGCCACGACGTGATATCGAGGTTCGAGGAGGCCGAGTACGCGCTTTTCGTGCCGAAATCGTAGGGGGAGACGTTGACTTCGAGCCGGAGGTTCCGAGCGATAGAGAAGTACTTCCGACGGCCGTCATCGACGGTCGATTCGACGAGACCGGCCTCTTCGAGCTTTCGCAGGTGGTCGATGACGGCTTTCGGACTGACCCCCAGGTACTCGCTGATCTCCGTCACGTAGCAGGGCTTCCGCGCGAGCAGCCGCAGGATGCGCCTACGGTTCTCGTTGCCCAGCAAATCCAAGAGGGCAGCCGAATCCATTAGCTACCTCTTCGGGTTGCGTACGAAAAAGCGTGACGCGAACTCGGCGAGATTACCCGGTCGTCTCAGCGCCGTCTTCCCCGTCCGGCTGTGAGTCATTCCCGGAGTCGCTTTCGCTCCCGTCCGGTCCCGGCTCATCACCATCGGCGGGGCCGTTTCCGCTACCTCGCTCGTCGGTGCTTCCGTTCTTCGGTTGGTGGTCGGCCTCGCCGCGCTCGGCGGAGCCGTTACCCGGACGGTCGATACTCGCGTTTCCCGCCCGGTCGGGTCGTTCCTCGCTGGCGTTTCCGGCCGGCGAGTCGACCGGCGGGCCGCCGACGCCGGGGCGGTCACCGGGTGGGCCCGCGAGGCTACGGGCGAGTTCGGCGACTTCACCGCCCGAGAGGTCCCGGGCGTTCGTCCGGAGTTGCTCCAGTCGGGTCGTGTTGACGCCGGCGCTCGCCGCGACCGGCTCGGTTTCGTTGACGGATTCGGTCAGTTGGGTGGCGCCGACGGCGACGCGGACCGCCAGCGCTCGGTCACGAACGTTGCCGGTGCTCCGGATGTCCGCCCGGCGTTCTTCGAGGCGCTGTTGGCGCTCCTCGAGCCGTTGGGTCCGGTTCTCGATGAGTTGACGGCGCTCCTCGGGGTCTTCGGTGCGGCTCAGCGCCGCGTCGAACATCCCGTCGTCAACCTCGCCTTCGGCCTCCGCGGTGCTGGCCTGCATGAACGAGGACACCTCCGCACCGACCGACGCGTTGCCGCTGGAGGCGTTCGCCCCGGTCTCGGTGGTGTGGGTATCGGCGACGGCACCGCCCATTGCGGCCACCGCGAGGACGGCGAGGGCAACGAGGAGCCCCGCCGCGACAGCATTGGTTCTCATTACCTGTTTCTGAGGGACGTATATCGTAAAAACCCGCCTTCTGTTCGGACCGTTTACCGCTACTCCGAAACGCCATTAAATCGTCCAATAGCGTTCATCGGGATAGCAATCGCGACGATAGCGGAATTCAGTCGAACGTGTCAGCTGATGTGAAACAGAGGTCGCTGTTTGCCCGACGGCATAAGGGCTTCCGCGCAACGCTTATGTGTGGTAACCAATGACATGGTACTAGCGGCAATGTTCGAACCGTTCTCAAGCGGCTACTACCTCGGTCGGCTCTACGTCGAGCCATACGAGGGCGACCGCGCGGTCATGCATCGCGCGGAACACGAGCAGGTCAACGAACAGTTGTACGACGGGCAAGGCGACCCGCTCGTCATGAAAATCGGGTCGGCACACGTCCCCGTCCACGGCGCCGAGGACGTCCCGGGTCGGACCATCGGCCTCCCCGAATCGGCCCTCGCGGCCACAGGCGTCGACAACCCGCCGACGCTCCGGGAGGTCCTCTTGGCGAAAGCCGACCGCGCCGCCCAACTGCTCGGGGTCGACCCGGGGACGGACGACGGTCCCGCGGGCTTTTAGGCGCCTCCCTTCGTCGGTCCGGCGATGCTCGACGACCTCCTCGGCCGGACGAAACTGAAAGAGCGAATTGCGGAACTCGAAGACGAGGTCGACAGCCTCCAGGCGCAACTGGAGGCCGAAAACGAGCGCCGTTCGGCGGCCGTCAGCGCCAAACAGGAGGCCGAAGAGCGCGTCAACCGCCTCGAAGACCGCATTGCCGACCTCGAAGGCCGAGTCGACGCCGACACCGAGGAGGCCGCCGTCGGCTTCCGCCATCAATCGTCGGTCCGCGGCGCCCGCCTCGATGCCGTCCTCTCGCGACTCGACTCGTTCTACGGCGAGCCCGAAAGCGTCCTGACGGCCTACGTCGACGGGGACCTCCCGGAGGACGTCCGGGAGACCCTTGGAGACCACGCGCCGCTGGTTTCCCGGGCCGAACCCTGTCTCGTCTGTGCCGACGACGCCGGCCTGCTGGCGGTCGCCCTCCGGCCACCCATCGCACCCGACCCGTTCGTGACGTGGGAGGATTCCCCGCATATCGACCACACCTGGTTCCGTCCGAGCGGCCGCTACGCGCTCGCATTGGTCCGCTCGGACGTCTTCGCGGTCGGCATCTACGAGGGCACCGACCGCGTCGACTACGAGGGCTTCTCCAGCAACGTCAAAAGCGACCATTCGAAGGGCGGCTTCTCCCAGTCCCGCTTCGAGCGCATCCGCGACGAGCAAATCGCCGACCACGTCGAGAAATGTCAGGCGGCGCTGGCCGACGTGGAGGCCGACCGCACCTTCGTCGTCGGCGACCGCCGACTCATCGATGAGTTCGACGCCGACGCGACGGCGGCCGTCGACGCCACCGGCAAGCCCGAGGAGGCCCTCGACGACGCCTACGAGGACTTCTGGTCGGTCCCCGTCTACGGGCTTTAATCGGTGGTTAGGCGGTTCCTTCGACTCGGAGATACGTATTTACTGCTGGGAATCAAGACACGAGACGACCGAACATGGGTGATTCCCTCGAATACACGGAAGCGGAAGCCAAACAGGAGGAGGCCACCTACCGGACGCCCTCGATGGGTTCCCGTCGCCGTCTCGTCAGGGACCGACTCGACCTCCGTGCGGGCGAGGACGTGCTCTCGCTGGGCTGTGGTCCGGGCTTCGAGCCGGCCGAACTCGCCGAAGCCGTCGGACCCGAAGGCCACGTTCACGCTATCGACCGAAGCGAGGCGATGCTCGCGCTTGCGAAGCGCCGCTGTGGGGGAAATCCACGGGTCACGCTGACTGAAGCCGACGTGACCGATGTCCCCCTCAGCGACGAATCCGTCGATGCGGCGACGGCCGTGCAGGTCTACGCATACGTCGATGCCCTCGATACGGCGCTTGCGGAACTCCACCGAGTATTGCGTCCCGGCGGTCGTGCCGTGGTCTACGACACCGATTTCGATTCCCTCGTGTGGCATTCATCCGATAGCGAGCGAACCGAACGCGTTCTCACCGCGTTCGACGACCATTGTCCGAGGCCGCATCTCGGCTCCCGCCTCGGGCCGCGTCTCCGCGATGCGGGACTGACAGTCGAGCGAGTCGAACCGAACTCGATTCTCAACACGCGACTCGACGAAGACACGTTCAGCTATCATCTCATGGCGGCGATTCGAGACTACGTCGTCGACCGCGACCTGATTGCTGTCGACGAAGCCGATGCGTGGGTCGAAGACCTCCGTCGAATCGAGGAGCGTGGCGAGACGTTCTTCAGTCTCACACAGTACCTCTACGTGGTTCGTAAGGCCGACGATTGATGTACGTATAATGGGTTGGAACGCCTGTGCTCCCCGGGCTTATTACCGTTCGATGAACATCGGAGCCTATCGAATGAGCGAGCACGAACAGGTGACGACGGGGGTGACCGACGGATGGTAAGGATACGGGAGGCGACTGTCACCGACGCCGAGCCACTCGCGGCCGTCTATCGGAGCGCCTACCGGGAGAATCGGGAACTCGGGTTCCCGGCAAAGGCCGAATCCGCCACTGCCGACCGGGTTTCGGGGTGGATCCGTGACCAGCGCGTCTTCGTTGCCGAACGCGACGGAGCCATCGTCGGTGGTGTCCGCGTCGAACCGACGGCTCCCGAGCGGCTGAAAGTCAGTCGTTTCGGCGTCGATGAGACGCACAAGGGCGAGGGAATCGGGACCACGCTACTCCAACACGTCGAAGACTGGGCCCGGGCGGAAGGCTATTCGACGGTGTGGCTCACGACGCCCGGCGAGCATCCGTCACTTCCGGGATTCTACCGGGACCGGGGATACGAGAAGACGGGTGATTACCCCCTCGACCACCGGGACTACGACGAAATCGTCATGGAAAAACGCGTGCGGTAGGTGGGGCCTCGAAGGGAACCGAACACCGGCCGGACTGGATGCGTTTATACCCACGGGACGCTTCGGCCGAGGTATGCGCGTTGCGATTCTCGCTCACGAGCAGTTTCCCGACCGGGCGAAGACGGCCGTTGGTGTCCTCCGATACGGCAACCAGGACGTCGTTGCCGTCCTCGACCGTGACAACGTCGGCACGACCGTCGGCGACCACCTCTCCGATATCGACTCCGATACTCCCGTCGTCGAGAGCGTCCACGACGCTCCCGACTTCGATGCGCTCATCATCGGCATCGCACCCATCGGCGGCGGCTTCGACGAGTCGTGGCGACCGGACGTCACCGAGGCCATCGAGCGCGGCGCGGACGTAATCGCGGGGCTGCATTACTTCCTCGAAGACGACGAGGAGTTCGCCCGACTCGCCGACGAGAACGGGACCGACCTCTGGGACGTCCGCAAACCGCCCGAGGACCTGACGGTCGCCGATGGCGTCGCTCGCGACCTCGATGCGGAAATCGTCCTGACGGTCGGCACCGACTGCTCGACCGGCAAGATGACGACGACGCTGGAACTCGTCGAAGCGGCCCGCGATGCCGGCCTCGATGCCGGGTTCGTCCCGACCGGCCAGACGGGCATTATGATCGACGACTGGGGCATTCCCATCGACCGCACAATCAGCGACTTCACGAACGGTGCCGTCGAGCGGATGCTCGTCGAGAAGGCCGACGAGCACGACTACCTCTTCGTCGAGGGGCAGGGCTCTATCATCCATCCCGCCTACTCTGCGGTCACCTGCGGCATCCTCCACGGGTCGATGCCCGACCACCTCGTGCTCTGCCACGAGGCCGGCCGCGAGGCGATTCACGGCTACGAGGCCTTCGACATCCCGGACCCCGGCGAGGTGGCGGACCTCTATCTCGACCTCGCGGAGAACGTCGCGCCGACCGACGTCCTCGGCGGCGCGCTGAACACCTCGCACCTGAACGAAACCGAGGCGGGACAGGCGCTGGCCGACTACGAGGAATCCATCGGCGCGCCCGCGGTCGACCCGGTCCGAAACGACGCCGCGGCGCTTATCGACCAGCTAGAATGAACGCCAGTTTCGACACCGTCGAACTGACCCTCGACGTCCCCTTTACCATCGCGCGCGGGACGACGGCCACGACGGAGAACGTCGTCGTCGCTATCGATCACGACGGCGAGACGGGTTACGGCGCGGCCGCCCCCTCCCGCCACTACGGCGAGACGACGGCTACCGTCGAGGCGCTGCTGCCCGAGTTGTTCGAGGTCGTCGAGAACGCCGAATCACCGCACGCACGCCGGGCGATTCACGACGGGATGCTGACGGTCGCTCGCGAGAACCCCGCCGCCCGCGCGGCCGTCGACATCGCGCTGTGGGACCTCGCCGGCAAGTTGCTCGACCAACCCGTCTATCGCCTGCTCGGCCTCGGTGACGACCCCGAGGCGCGCCCGCCGACCTCCTTTACCATCGGACTCGACGAGACAGCGGCGATGAAACGCCGCGCCCGCGAGGCCGCCCGGGGCGGCTACCCGGTCCTGAAGGTGAAACTCGGGACCGACCGCGACCTGCGCATCATCGAGGCGATTCGCGCTGTCGCGCCCGACGTCGACATTCGGGTCGACGCCAACGAGGCGTGGACGCCGAAGGAGGCCGTCCGGAAGTGTCGAAAACTGGCCGACTACGACGTCGAGTTCGTCGAACAGCCGGTCCCAGCCGAGAACCCGGAGGGCCTGCGACACGTCTACGAGCGGTCGCCGCTACCCATCGCGGCCGACGAGTCCTGCAAGACCGCCGACGACGTGCCCGCTATCGCCGACCGCTGTGACATCGCGAACCTGAAACTCATAAAGACCGGCGGCATCACGCCCGCCCTCGATTTGATTCACGCGGCGCGCGCACACGGGCTGGAGGTCATGTGCGGCTGTATGCTGGAGACGAACGCCGCCATCGCCGGCGGTGCCCACCTGCTTCCCCTGCTGGATTACGCCGACCTCGACGGGTCGCTCCTGCTGGAGGCCGACCCCTACGGCGGCGTTCCCATCTCGCAGGGCCGCTTCGACCTCGGCACGGTCGAGTCTGGAACCGGCGCGCTGCCTCGGTAATCGGCCGTCAGCCGACCCCCTTCTCGCGCTGCCGTCGTATTTAAGCAGGCATCGTCCGAACCCCGAGATAGTGATAGTCGTCGCGACGGAGAACTTCGAGGTTTATCACGGCGTGGTCGACGAGCTGCGGGACCGCGGCGTCCGGTTTACGACCGTCGAACCCGGCGACCCACTGCCCGAGGGCGCCCGCGTCGCCGTCGTCGGTCCCGAGGACGAACACCCGACTATCGAGACGGTCCGTGCGGACCCGGAGAACCCGCGTCGGGCCGTCGACGAGGCCCTCGCAATTCTCCGCGGCGAGGACGGACGCACCATCGTCGGCATCGACCCCGGAGACAGACCCGGAATCGCGGTGCTGTCCGGCGATACCGTCGTCGCGGCGTTTCAGGTGCCGGCCGACGAGACCGCCGAGGTCGTCGCCCGGGAAACCGAGGACGCGGGCGACCCGCTGGTCCGCATCGGCGACGGCGCGCGCCTCGAGGGCGCCAAAATCATCGAGGCTATCGAGGACGTCCCGGTCGAACTGGTCGACGAAACCGGGACCACGCCGTATCTCGGCACCGGCGCTCGGGGGATGGGCGACGTCCTCGCGGCGGTCAACATCGCCCGGCTGGAGGGCGAGGTAGTACAGGAACGGGATATCGAGCCGACGCCCGGCGAAATCCAGCGCATCAAGGACCGCTCCCGCCGCGAGAGCGAGGCCGAACGCACCATCAGCGAACGGCTCGCGCGCAAGGTCGCGACCGGGGAGTTGCGTATGGACGAAGCGCTGGCGAAACACCGCGGTGACGAGTAGTCGCGGTCACGAAAAAGAAAACGGGAAACGCGTCTCGGTCCGGTTTTTTGGTCGATTGGCGCGATGAACGCGCGGTCCTCGCTTAGAGTTCGCCCAGTTTGCGGAGGAGTTGGCCCTCGTATTCCTCGTCGGCGCGGGTGCCTTTGAGTTCGAGGACGTTCCGCTCCAGTTTGTCGAGGGCGACGTGGAAGGCCGTTTCCGCGCCGTAGCCCTCGCCCGTTCCGGGGGCCTGTCCGCGGTTGGTCCGGAGGCGAATCTGACACTGGATGAGCGGGGTCCCACGGAGCCGTTCCTTGTGCTCGTGGAACCGGACGTGGGCGTGCTGGACCTGCATGTCCTGGTACTTGTCGGTCACCTCGGTGATGGCGTCGGTGATGTCCGACCGCGAGAGGGTGTCCAGGAGGTTGATGTTCGTAATCTGGACGTCCATGCTCTCCTTTTCCGTGTAGGTGAGCGCCCGCAGCACGTCCGTCTTCGTGACGATGCCGGCGATGACTTCGTCGTTGTCATCGGGCGTGACGACCAGGCCGGCGTAGTCGTTCTCCAGCATCCGTTCGACGGCATTCCGAACCGTCGCATCCCGGGTAATCGTCGAGACGGGGCTGTTCATCAGGTCGTAGACCGGCAGGTCGAGCATCCGGTCGGTGTCGCCCGAGCGGTCGCCGGAGTGTTGCCGCTCCATCGTCCGGACGGCGAAGTCGGCGATGTCGTGGGTCGTAATCATCCCCGTCAGTTTGCCGTTCTCGTTGACGACGGGCAACCGCGAGATGCCGTGTTCGCGGAGGTAGTTGATGGCCTTTCCGAGGTTGTCGTCCTCGGTGAGGGTCACCACGTCGCCGGTGAAAATCTGGTCGACGGTCAAGACTTCGAGGTTGTCGAGGACGGCTTCCAGAATGGCGTCCTCGGTGATGATGCCCCACAGTTTGCCGCCCTCGAAGACGGGCGCGACTTTCGTGTTGCCCTCGACGAGCATGCGCGCGACGTCACGGACGTCTTCGTCCCGCTCGACCTGCGGGATGTTGCGACGGACCATCACGCTCGCCTTGGCGTCGTCCTCGATGTGGGACTGCAGGAGCTGACGCTCGGTGATGATGCCCTCGTAGTCACCGTCGTCGGTTACGATAATCCCCTTCGAGTTCTCGCGCTCGAAAGCCGAGCGGACCTTGCCGAGACGGTCGTCGACGTCCACCTCGATAAACTCCTCGGTGGAAATATCTGCAATATTCATCTCTCCCGTTTGACTTCTCCTCGATGGCTCTTCAAAGTACCCCCCAACAAACTAGCCAGCCCTCCCCTGTAGGCCTATTAGGCGCCGGCCCGACAGGGGGCGTATGCGACCCGATATTACGGTCTTCGGCCGGTTTACCTACCTCGTCACCGAACTCCTGTGGGGCAGCGTCGCGCTCGCCCTGCTGCGAAAGACCGAATCGACGACGAAGGCCCTCCGGGTCTGTCTCGTCCTGTACCCCTTCGCGTACGCGTGGGACAGATACACCCTCGGTGTAGGTGTCTTCGAGATTCCGCTTCGGACCGGCATCGAAATCGCCGACGTTCCGCTCGAAGAGCACATCTTCATGTTCGTCGTCCCGTCGATGGTCGTCGGCACCTACGAACTGCTGGCGGACCTGTTCGACGAGTAGCCGGTAACGGCCGCGAGATTCCGGGGGACCGGTGCAAACATGAGGCGCTGTGAATAACGTTCACTCAAGATGGCACGGAACGAAGCGGAACCGGAAGCAAAGGCGGGGGTCGAGGACGCGGACCTCTCCGGCAAAACGGTCCTCGTCACGGGGTCGACAAGCGGCGTCGGACGGGAGGCAGCCCGTTCCTTCGGCCGCCTCGGCGCGGACGTTATCGTCCACGGCCGCCGCGAGGAAGCCGGCAACAAAGTCGTCGAGGAAATCGAAGCCTCGGGCAGCAGCGCCGAGTTCATCGCCGCGGACTTCGCCGACGTCGATGCGGTCGACGCGCTCGTCGAGAGCGTTCAGGAATCGGTCGACGAACTCGATATCCTCTGTAACAACGCTGGCGGCCTCTTCCGGGACGCCGGGACGACCGACCTCGGCGTCGAGATGACCTTCCACGTCAACCACCTCTCGCCGTATCAACTCACCACCGGCCTCCTCGAAACGCTCGCCGAGGACGCTCGCGTGGTGACGACGGCGTCTATCGGCCACCGCGGGGCGACGCTGAACCTCGACCGCGTCGTCGAACTGGCCGGTCTCTCACCGTGGGCCGCCTACTGCCGGTCGAAACTCGCGAACATCCAGTTCTCGAACGAACTCGCCCGTCGGCTGGAGGCGGCCGACAGCGACGTGACCTCGAACTCCTTCCATCCGGGTCTCATCCCCGGCAGCGAGTTCTCCCGGGGGTTCATCGCGCCGACGAAGGGCGTGACCGACTTCCTGAAGACACTTCCCGTCGGCGACACGCCGAAGGACGGCGCCGCGACGATGGTCTATCTCGGCGCCTCCGAGGAGACAGCGGACGTCTCGGGTAAGTACTTCGCACGCTGTCGGCAGCGCCGCGCCGCCCCCTCCGCGCGCGATGAAGAAGCGATGGCTGAACTGTGGGAACGGAGCGCTGATTTGCTCGATATCGAGGAACCGCTCGCCGACGCAGTTCAGTCGGGGAGATAGTCGACCCCGAAACAAAGTGAATGACTGCTGTCTATCGAACGTAGCGAATTGAAAAGCAAGTGGGTTCGGGCAGACACGAATAATCCGTCCGCTGCCTGCCGATTCGATTCGTTCCGCTCGTGATGTTGACATACTTGTGATCATGCTTCTTCTCCGTTGATGTGGCTGAGTTCGTCGATTTCGTGACCGAGGTTGAGTCGGCTCAGTTCCGGCGCCCGGCGCTTCCGAAGCGCCTTCATCGGGTCCGGCTTGTCGTAGTGGTCTTCGATGACGTCGACCGAGACGTTCGCGCGCTCGGAGACGGTCGTCATCGAGACGCCCTGGTTGAGTTGCCAAGTAATCGAGCCCGTCCGAATCTGATGGGGGCTGCGGGTAGACGGGCACTTGCTGATGGAGTCGCTACTCCAGTATTCGCAGGCCTGGTCGGGCCGATCGTGTGGGCAGGGGTCCCGGAGACACGGCGCCGTTCCGAAGTACGAATCGGTACGGATCGTGGTTCGCGACGCTCGCCCAACCGACGTCGTGAAGAGGGGTTTGCGCCCGTTCTCGTCACGGACGCGGTTCCGGTTGAACTTGAGATACTCGTCGAGGAGGTCGGCGACCCGCTCCGAGAGCCAAACCGGGCGTTCGCCGTCCTCCTTGTTCTTCAGCGGGGTGCCGCTCTCGGGTCGGTGCCGGAAGTAGAGGTACCGAATCCGAGACCCATCGGCCCCTTCAACGTCGTTGTAGTCGCGCAAGTCGAGCGCTCGAAGGCCGCCCATCCGGCAGCCGATGTGCCAGAGGAGTTCGAGGACGATGTGCCGTCGCGAAGCCCGGTGCTCCTCATTGTTCCGGTAGAACGCGAGTTGCGGGAGGGCGTCCTCGTCATCGAGTTTGATGTCGCTCGATTTCTGTTGCTTCGGAACGTCCGGCGGGTTGACGGCCTCCACGACCTCCTCGGAAACGAGCCCGCGGGAGGCGCACCATTCGAGCCAGTTCTGGATGGTTCCGAACTGCTTGTTCAGCGACAGAAGCTTGATCTTCGACCGCCGTTCGGCTTCGAACTCTTCGATAGTCCACGGTGTCACGTCCTCCAACTGCTCGATGTCGTTCTCCTCGCACCACTCCCAGAACTGCTTCAGTCTGTAGTAGAGGGTGGAGATCGAGGAATCACTCGATGGGCCGCGCTTTCGGTCAAGCCAGCGCTCGGCGGCCTCCCGAACGGTGAGATCGGGCGTGCCGGTCATGGGTGCGCCCTTCCCGTGGAACGGTCAGTATCCGGACTTAGTGGGTGGAGATTCCGCTTGGTTTGATTAGAAATGAGTGAGGGAGATACCCAAAGGCGTTCCAGAACACCTTCATTCCACGAGTATGTGGCGTAGATTAGATGACCAAAGTTCGGATACCCCTGTTTCCTACGTCTGTTCGGTGGATTCTGGCGTTTGGACTGGCTGCCGTCATCTTCTATCTCTCTGTACTTACAGCACCGCCTGCTCAACCGGTTGCCCCGAAGCCAGATCCGCTTCCCCTCGATAAGTGGCGCCATTTCCTCGCGTATGGAGCGTTGGCGAATGCACTCGCGTACGCCACCGCCGATTGGGATCGACCGTCGTGGCAGCTTATGGGCCTGATTATCGGAGCCACGATATTGTATGGAGTCGGCATCGAAGCCGCCCAAGCTCTGGTCCCCTATCGGTACTTTTCGGTTCTTGATGCCTACGCCAACGCTCTTGGAGCGCTGTTCGCCATCCCTTGGTTTCTCATTCGGAGCCGGATTGAGATGGTGGATCTCTTTTGAGACTACTGATCGTACGGTATCGTTGTTGTGTGAATCAGCTTGGTTCATTTTTATTGATAAGTGGATTTATCTCGCTTTGTTCAGTCAGATCGGTCAGTATCCGTGCTGTCCGTGAGGCTGTTTCCGCCGTCAGTCGCCGGAAACAACCCGCGCCGTTGATGCTCGCGGTTCAGATTCCCGACCGAGATTTTGTACGCCTGCTCGACGGCGTTCTCCATACCTGCCGGCCCGACCTTCCGCCAGCGCGGGCGGGTAGGATACCACGCCTTCGCGCCGATGGTCGCGGCCTTGTGGTGGCTGTTGCAGTCCATCGAGACGACGTTCTCGACCCACAGGTCGGCAAGCACGCGGTGCTGTTGATGCGGCGTCCCGCCGAGAATGTGGATGTCGTGGTGCGTCTCGCGGTACTTGCGGCGTTTGATGTCGGTCCCGCCGTAGTCGGTCGGGGTCGAATAGCCGACGACACACCAATCGGGGACGTGCGCGAGGTCGCCGGGCGACTTCGGGACGACGATGACGTTCTCGGCGTGCGGCCGAAGCCGCCCCGCTCGGTTGTTCACCGCTGCCACGTTATCCTCGTCGCGGAGGTAATCGCCCGCAATCACGTACTTCGGCGTGTGCTCGCGGGCTTTCTCGACCAACAGGTCCGGTTGTGGGTCTTCCCAGTGCATATCGAGGAAGTCGACCGAGATGCCGCGGACTTCGTACTCGCCGAGTTTGTCGAGTCGAGCGCCGCGGAGGTAGCCGTATTCGGCGGCGTACTCGGTGAGGTCCGGCCGCCCCGTCGTGATAATATCAACAGAGGGCACGGTCGCCCACCTCCACAGTCTCCTCGATGCCACCGCGACGTGCCTGTTCCAGTCGGATGTACAGGCGCTCCGGCACGATGGCGTCTTCGATGGCGCGGTACAGGGCGTCGGCCAGGCGTTCGGCGGTGATCTCCTCGTCGCGGTAGGATTCGAGCCGCTGTTTCAGCGACCGCGATTCGAGGCAGTAGTCCGCCGGCTCGTATTTGATAACGAGCGTGTAGTGGTCCGGGCCGCCGAAGTCGAAGGGGCACAGCGCCGTGAGTTCGTCTGTCTCGAAGGTCGTCACCTGCTCCGACGGCGGCGCCTCGAATCGCTCCATATCTTTCTCAGGCATGGTGTCCCTCCTGTGGTTCGGCGTAGGCCGTGCAGTCGGGACACGGGGCGTCCGTCTTCACGACCCAAATCCATCCGTCATCGTTACACCGCTCGCACGGGTCAGGGCCGACGTTCCAGTCGTTTCCACAGTCGGGGCAAGCAGCCCGTCGCCCCTCGTCGACTAGCTGGGCAGGCGACCCACACCCCATACAGACGTGAGACCGCGACCGCTTCATGCCGTCCACAGATTGACCGGTCTGGTCTCCGCTCATTGCGATACCTCCGTTTTTGAACCGATTACAGCAACGAAGGTTGCCGGGCAGTCCTCGCCGTCACACTCATGAACCGCTCCGTATCCCTCTACTGGCGTGAGTTCGCCAGGACAGTACGGGCAGTCTTCCCGCTTTACCTGGTCCGCGCGTGAACTAGTTTCGTGCATAGTTTCGTTAATCGGTGTTTGTGGGTCGTCTGCGTGCTGTTCTCGCTGGTCGCTGTCGCTGGTCTCTCGGGTCATTCTGAGGTCCTGTAGTGCTCGGATTTCGGCTCGTAAATCGCGCCTTTCTCTTTCAGATTCGTGATGCTCTTCTCGACGTCAGAGCGGTCGTAGCCCTCGTCTTCGCCCAGCTCGACGACCGCCTCATGGGGCGCGCCCATCCGCTCTTCTTCCTCCAGGTCGCCGATGATGTCTTTAATCAGGTCGATGCGGTCGCGCTGGGACTTCGAGCGTCCGGTTTCCTTGATATCGGCATCGAACTCCCCCGTCTCGGGGTCGATGCCGACGTCTTCCAGACACCGCCGATGGATGGCGATGGCCCGCGTAGCGTCTTCCTCGCTAATCTGCTCGGAGAGCCGAACGCGAGCGCTGGCTTCCGCCAGTCGAATCAGCGCCTCGGTCATGCGGGCGGTCGTCGGGATCGGGCCGTCATCGTCGTTGGCCGTCCGGAGGTCGACGTACTCGTCGGTGATGCGCTGAATCGCCTCCTTCGTCAGGACGGGGTTCAGTTGCCGTGCGTGCGCGATGTAGGCCTGCATCACCTCCGGCTCGATAGCCGGCGTCGCCGACTCCGCGTCGTCGACGCTGTATTCGTCGTTGGCAATCTTCTGGCCGACCTGGGCCACCTTCGTCATGTGGGAGGCGATTTCGCGGTCCTGCTCGGCATCCGGCGAATCCGACACCGTGAACACGAGGTCGAACCGCGAGAAAATCGCCGGATCAAGCTCGATTTGCTCGGCGACGGGGTCGTACTGGTCGAACCGGCCATCGCGGGGGTTCGCGGCCGCCAGCACCGTCGTCTTCGCCGGCAGCGTCGCGTTGATGCCGGCCTTCGAGATGCTAATCTCCTGCTCGCTCATCGCCTGCATCACGCCCGACTGGTCCTCGTCGTCCATCTTGTCGAACTCGTCAATCGCCGCGAGGCCTTTGTGAGCCTCCACGAGCGCGCCCGCGTCGATGGTCCAGCCACCGTCGCCGAAGTCGTCCTGCACCGCGGCGCCGGTGAGGCCAGCGGCGGTCGACTGCTTCCCGCTGGTGTAGACCGCCCGCGGCGACAGGCGCTTCGCATACCGGAGAAGTGCTGACTTCCCACAGCCAGGGTCGCCGACGATGAGAATGTGCATCGTCCCGCGCTTGTGTGCGCCGTCCGGGAGCTGTTTCTCGACGCCGCCGAACATCTGGTAGGCGATGGCCTCCTTGATGGCGTCGTAACCACGGATGGACGGCGCTATCGAGTCGACGATGGTCTCGATAGGGTTCGGCTTCGAAGCGATCTCCTTGATGCGGTCGAGGTGTTCCTCAATCTCGATATCATCGAAGTCAGCCTCCAGCATGTCGATGGACTCGCCCTTGACCTCCAGGTCCAGCAGCCGGGTCGGCTGCTGGCCGTTGTACTGGAGTTCGGACTCCACGCGACCGTTGATGACCGCGCGGTCGCCCGGCGTCACCTCGTCGACGAGGTCGCCATGCAGGACGGCGTCAATCGTCTCGTCGGTCGCCGTCGCAGCCTTCTCCGGCGGCAGTTGCAGCCGAACGCGCTGGTGGGAGTGTTTCTCAGTCTGGTCGGCGTTCTTTTTGAACTTGAACGGTCCTTGGCGCTCGCAGTTCTGACACTCTCGCGGCTCGTCGAGCGAGTCATCCGAGGACTGCGGGACGATGGTGTAGTTCCCACAGCGGACGCATTCGAACGCCGCCGTCTCGATAATCTGTTTCTTCTGCGTACGCTTGGCAACTTGGCCGCGAATGCCGGCGAGGCTACCGTCAATCGCATCGAGTTGGTAGTCGCCGACATCATAGACGGCGTGGTCGGGGAGGTCGGTGACCCGGACGTCCAGGGCGTTTCGCTGGAGTTCGATGGTGTCGCCGGTCTCGTGGTCGGTCCACGACCAGTCGATGCTCGCGAGACCCGTCACGAGGTCGTAACACACGCGGTCGGGCGCAACGAGGTAGTCTTCGGCGAGGTCGCTGTCCCATCGGAACAGTTTCGAGTAGCTGACCTCGAAGACGTTCCGGGTGTCGGGGTCGTAGGCTTCGAGGAACTTCCCGAGCTCGGACTCGTAGTACGTCCGATAGAACGACGAGAGTCGTTCCGGGTCATCGACGACCCCGCGGTTGGACTCAACAGACACGTGCAGCCACCTCCGTTCCCGCTGTGTCGGGTAGCGGTCCTACTACCGCGAATGGGGTGGTCGAACCCCCCGTATTCCCCGACAAGAGGAACACCGAGGACACACTCTCTGCCGTACTGTACTCTAATCGTCCGCTGTTTACATCCGCTCGTGGCATGATTTGGACCTATTTCACTCGTTCTGCGGGGTTACCCTGCACTAACCCGGTAGTAGCATCGCTACTGGGGCGTTCAACGGCGCTATCCTGGTAGGACGGCAGTTCGGCTGGGTCGATCTCCGTGACGTCGACCTTCACGGCCATTACCTCGTGGCCGTTCGGGTTCGTCTTCGTCGTCATCGCGAAGCCGGCGCCGGGCTGGAACGACGCTGGCGCGTGTTCCTCCTCACCCGACGCCCACTTCATCGCCTTGTAGCAATCCGGCTTCGAGACCTCGCCGTGGCCGGTACGCGCGAAGAACTGCTGGACGTCTTCCCACCACATCTGGCTCTTCTGGTCGTGGGAATCGCCGCGTTCTTCGGCATCCCGAATTAGCGCCAGCCGCAGGTCGTTGGCGCGTTTCTCGGGGTTGCTATCCTTCGCATCGTCGACACCGACAACACTATCGAGTTTCCGTTCTAATTCCGTGACGCGGGACTGGAGCGCGTCGACGGCAGCCTGGAGCTCGACCCGCTCTTGACGGGCGTCATCGCGTTCGGCTGCCGCCGACTGCTTTTGCGGCTGATAGACGTTCTCCTTCCAGGCATCGTGGTCGTTCTGCACGAACTCGATGTACTCTTCGAGTTCGTCCAGCCGCTCGCGAAGTTCCTCGCAGTCTTCGCAGGCCGTCATTCAGCGATCACCTCCTGATCGCGGGCGTGGTGGTCGCAGACGGCCCGCTGACCGTGTTCATCGTGGATAACGACCGTCGTGGCATCACGCTTGCAGCCGAGACAGCCGCAGACGGCGGTGAACCGGCTCACGCCGCGACACCTCCGTTTGGCTCCGTACAATCGGGTCGGAGCCGGCCCTTGGCTACGAACGCCTCAGCGTCGGCACACGCATTGGCTTCGAACCTCACGTCGGGCTGTGCCGACGGTGCAGAAACTGCTGAACTGCCGATATCGCGCGCTACAGGCTTTGAACCTGAAGGATTAAGCCAGGGGTGGGATTTGAACCCACGAACTCCCGATTACAAGTCGGGTGCTTGGACCACCCAAGCTCCCCTGGCGCGAGTCACTCTTGACCGTCGCCTTTTGTGAGGCTATCGCTTTCGGCCGACTTTTCCAGTTCGATTCGGTGCGGCCGATAGCCGTGCCGACGGTAGAACGCTCGGGCGCGGTCGTTGGTCGCCATGGCTTGCAGCGCGATGGCGTCGACACCCATCGCTTCGAGGCGCTCCTCGGCGGCGGCCAGCAGGTCGCTGCCGATGCCGTTGCCGCGGTGGGCCGCCCGGACGAAGACGTTGTGAATCAGGCCGCGGGTGGTGTCCTGCTCGAAACTCTCGGATTCGGGACCGAAGGTGACGAAACCGAGGATACGGTCGCTGTCTCGGGCTACGAGGGCGGTGTCGGCGACGACGTGCTGGAGCATCGACTCGTGAATCCGGTCGTAGTTGGCGTCGGGTTCGAGGTGTGAGCCGTAGGCGCGCTGGTCCTCGGCGAGGGCGACCCACAGGTCGGCCATCGTCTCGGCGTCGTCGCTGTCGGCGGGTTCGATACGAAACGAGGCGTCGTCGCTCACGGGCTACTGGTCGAGGGCTTCGACGCCGACCAGGTTTTCGCCGGTAAGCATCTTGAGAGCGGCACCGCCGCCGGTCGAGACGTGGTCGAAGCCGTCGACGCCGAGGCCGCGAAGCGCGGCGGCGGTGTCGCCGCCACCGACGATACTCATCTCAGCGCGCGTGGCCGCGTTGTAGAGTTCGCGGGTGCCCTCCTCGAAGAGCGGGTCCTCGAAGACGCCAGCGGGGCCGTTGAGGATGGCGGTGCCGGCATCTTCGAGGATGTCGGCGTAGGCCGCGAGCGTCCGGGCGCCGATGTCCATGGCGGGTTCCTCGGCGGGGAGTTCGTCGAGGCCGATTTCGACGCGCTCGCCGTCGCGCTCGATAGCGACGTCCCGCGGCATGTAGATGCGGTGGCTGAAGTCGTCCAGCAGGTCGCCGGCCTGTCGGACGGCTTCGTGGGTGCGTTCGTTGACGACTGCGGCGGAGGCGGCGCCAAGCGAGACGCCGTCGGCGAGCAGGAAGGCGTTGCCGACGATGCCGGCGGTCAGAATGGCGTCGGCGAGGCCGCGTTCGAGCACCGAGCGGGCGACGTCGATTGAGTCGTCGACCTTGGCGCCGCCGAGGACGTAGACGCGCGGTTCGGGGCTTTCGTCGATGTTGCCGAGGACGTCGATTTCCTCCTCCATGACGCGGCCGGCGTAGGCGGGCAGGGTTTCGGGGAAGCCGACGATGGAGGGCTGGCGGCGGTGGGCCGCGGCGAAGGCGTCGTTGACGTAGGCGTCGAGGGCGGGGGAGAGTTTCGCGACGAGGTGGGTTTCGGCGGCCTCGTCGGAGTCGAGGGACATGTACTCCTCCGAGTAGAAGCGGGTGTTCTCCAGCAGGACTGCTTCGCCGTCGTCGAGGTCGTCGATGCGGTCGCGGGCGCCCGACGAGAAGGTGGTATCACAGTAGTCGACGGCGCAATCGAGGAGTTCGTCGAGGCGGTCGGCGTGCGTCGAGAGGTCGGTGAACTCGTCGCCCCCGGGGCGGCCCTGATGGGCCAACAAGGCCACGCGGGCGTTTCGGGAACAGAGTTCTTCGACGGTATCGACGTGGGCGCGGAGCCGAGCATCGTCGGCCAACTCGCCGTCCTCGAGTGGGCTGTTGATGTCGACGCGGACCCCGAGTGCCGCCCCCTCGGCATCGAGGTCGTCGAGCGTCCGTATCATACTGTGGGCTCCCCGCGGGGCCCGCATAGGCGTTTTGTTCCTCGACTGTTCCGGCCGACCGCCGATTACGGTCGTTGCGGCCGTCAATATCCGACAATTAAGGCAATCGAGCGGAGTGGTAACGAAGGTTTATTTATTGCTTGGAATCCGAAGGTACCGCGTGAACTCGACTCATGGATGTAGCTGAGACATACTCGACCAGCAGGCGAGTCCTCGTTGAACGTCCGGCTGTCGCGCTGTTGGGCGTCGTGCTTCTGTACCTGCTCGTCGACTTGATACTGAAAGCGGCGAACGTGTCCGTACAACCCCGCGGCGTTCACCTCATCGGTGGTGAACTCCCGCTTACGAATCTGGCCCGCTTCCTGCTTGATGGCCTCATCGTCGGGTTGGTCGTCGGCCTTGCCGGGGTCGGACTTTCGATGACGTACAGCATTCTCAACTTCGCCAATTTCGCTCATGGGGATTACATCACGACGGGCGCCTTCTCCGGCTGGCTCGTGGCGTACATCGTCGGGTTCGCCACGCTCTCGGTCGACGCGCCGTTCCGTGATATCTTCATGTTCAACGAAACGTCTCTCATCTCGGTCACGAACGCACCGCTTGCGGTCGTGCTCGGCCTCATCGCGTCGGGGCTTGGGACCGTCGCCGTCGTCCTCCTGCTCGACCGGTGGGTCTACCGGCCGATGCGCGACAAGGGCGGTATCCCGCTTTTGATTGCCTCTATCGGTGTCGCGTTGGCGCTGCGGTACGCCATCGTCTTCGTCTTCGGCACCAGTTCGTCCGGGCTGACGTCGACCAGCGCCATCCCGCAGTTCGATATCCCGGTCGGTGAGGGGTCGGTTCCTATCGACCTCCACGAAATCACGCTTATCATCGCCGCCGTCGCGCTCATGTTCGGCATCCACTTCCTGCTGCAGCGGACGAAACTCGGCAAGGCGATGCGCGCGATGGCTGACAACAAGGACCTCGCGCAGGTGACCGGCATCCCGACCGAACGCGTCATCCGCGCGACGTGGATTATCGGCGGCGGCCTCGCCGGTATCGCCGGCTTCCTCATCGTGCTCGAACGGGGCGTCATCAGCTTCAACATGGGCTGGCGGCTACTGCTGCTCATCTTCGCCGGCGTCATCCTGGGCGGTATCGGCAGCGTCTACGGCGCGATGGCCGGTGGCATCATCATCGGTATCGCCTCCCGGCTCTCGCTCGTGTGGATTCCGTCCGACTTCGCTCGCGTCGCTGCCTTCACCGTCATGATTCTCGTCTTGCTCTATCGGCCCGAAGGGCTGTTCGCGGGGGTGAAGACCGCATGAGCGTCGGTCAGCGGCTCTGGAGTGCCGTCCCCGACTCCATCAAGGAGGACGACAAACGACTCATCATCGCGCTTTTGGCCGGTACCTACCTCGTCTACGCCCTCTCACAGGTTTACCTCTCGTTCATGGCGAACGCGGCAATCGTACCGGCAGTCGCCAACTCCCTGCAGAACCTCACTTTCCTCATCGCCGTCTACGCCATCATGGCGCTGGCGTTGAACCTGCACTGGGGCTACACCGGCCTCTTCAACATCGGGATTGCCGGCTTCATGGCCGTCGGCGTCTACTCGATGTCGATTCTGGCCGGGCCGCCGGGTGGTTCCCCGCCCGGCTTCGGCCTGCCCGTCCCGATTGCCATCCTCGGCGCGCTCGTCATCACGGCAATCATCGGCGGCATCGCGGCGCTGCCGGCGCTCCAACTCGAAGCCGACTATCTCGCTATCGTGACGGTCGGCCTCTCGGAGATTATCCGACTCGTGCTCAACGCGGACTACTTCTCGGGGACGGTCACCGACCCCGAATCCGGCAGCTACAACGTCGTCGAGATATTCGGCCTCAAGTTCGGGACTGGGGGCGGACAGGGCATCAACACGCCGCTTTCCTCGCCGACGTCGTACATCTACGGGCCGGGGAGCGACCCGAACGCGCTCGGTCAGTTCGTCTACAGTCTCGGCGGATCACTCGGCGTCAACACCAGCGTCGTCAACGGCGCCACCTACGGCCTGTTCCTGCTGGTGTTCGTCATGACGGCCTACTACGTCCTTCTGGTCCGTATCGGGAACTCCCCGTTCGGGCGCGTCCTGAAAGCGATTCGGGAGGACGAACTCGTCGCCCAGTCGCTCGGCAAGGACACCCGCTGGTTCAAAATCAAGGTCTTCATGGTCGGCTGTGCGCTGATGGGTCTCGGCGGCATCCTCTGGCAGGGTTCGTACGGCTTCGTCAATCCCAACACGTTCCGCCCCATCGTGACCTTCTACATCTTCACGGCGCTCATCGTCGGCGGGTCGGGCTCGAACACCGGCAGCGTCGTCGGCGGCGCCGTCTTCGCGGCGTTCCTCTTCGAGGGGCCGCGGCAGTTGGCACGGGTCATCGAAGCCGGCATCGAGGCGCTTCTGGTCACGCTTTCCGGCCCCGGTGCCTCGATGCCCTCGCCGAGCAACTTCTATGTGGCCTTCACCACGCTGGACCCGCTGGGCTGGCTCGGGTACACCATCGGCAACATCAGTTCCCTGCGGTTCGTCTTCCTCGGTGTCGTACTCGTCTACCTGATGCAGAACCGCTCGGATGGCCTGCTCGGCCACCGGAAGGAAATCGCTGCCAGCGTCAACCTCAGTGAACGCGAGGGCAGCGCTGCGGCAGCCGACGGAGGTGAGACCGATGAGTGACACACCGAACGCCGCGGGCGGCCCCGAGGCGAAAGACCCCGAAGAACTGCCCGACGTCGAGGAAAGCGAAATCGAGAAAGCCGCACAGGAGACCCCCCGCGGGCTTCCCCTGCGCGTGCAGAACCTCGAAAAGCACTTCGGCGGTATCACCGCCGTCGACGGCGTCTCCTTCGAAGTCGAGGAGGGTTCGCTGACGGGCCTTATCGGCCCGAACGGCGCCGGCAAATCGACGACGTTCAACTGCATCACCGGCGTCCACGACGCCGACGGCGGGACGGTCCTGTTCAAAGGCGAGGACATCACGGGACAGAAGCCCTACGAAATCGCCAACCGCGGGCTGGTCCGGACTTTCCAGATCGCCCGCGAACTCGAGGAGATGACCGTCCTCGAAAACCTGATGCTCGCACCGCGCGGACAGATCGGCGAAAAGCTCTACAAATCGGTGACGCCCGGCCTTCGCGGCGACGTCATCGAACAGGAGGCGGACCTCCGGGAGGAGGTCTGGGAGACGCTGGAGTTCTTCGAAATCGACCACCTCGCCGAGGAGTACGCCGGGAACCTCTCTGGCGGCCAGCGGAAATTGCTCGAACTCGCCCGAGCGCTGATGGTCGACCCCGACGTCCTCCTGCTGGACGAGCCGTTTGCGGGCGTGAACCCGTCGCTGGAGGAGAAACTCCTCGACCGGATTCACGCACTCCGCGAGCAGGGCTACACGTTCCTGCTCGTCGAACACGACATGGACCTCATCATGGAGAACTGCGAACACGTCATCGTCATGCATCAGGGCAAGCTCCTCGCGGAGGGGCCGCCCGAAGAGATTCGGAGCAACGAACAGGTCATCGAGGCATATCTGGGTGAGGACGTATGAGCTCGGGAACTGGCGACCAGCGGGACGTCTCGGAAGCGAACGTCAATGCGACGGACTTCACGACGGCCGACGAGAGCCTCCTGCAGGTGGGTGACCTCGATGCCGGATACGGTGACCTGCAAATCCTCGAAGGCGTCGACATGAACGTCGAGGACGGCGAGTACGTCACCATCGTCGGCCCGAACGGCGCCGGCAAATCGACCGTGATGAAGTCCATCTTCGGGTTGACGAACCACATGGGCGGCACCATCGAGTTCGACGGCAAGGACATCACTGGCGAAAAGCCCGAGGACATCATCCACAAGGGGCTGGGCTACGTCCCCCAGTCGGACAACATCTTCTCGACGCTGACGGTGCTGGAGAACCTCGAAATGGGCGCCTACATCCTCGATGAGGTGCCACAGGAGCGCCTCGATGAGGTGTTCGACCGCTTCCCGATTCTGGAGGAACGGAAGGACCAGAAGGCCGGCACGATGTCCGGCGGCCAACAGCAGATGCTCGCGATGGGCCGGGCGCTGATGCTCGACCCCGACCTGCTGATGCTGGACGAACCCTCCGCCGGACTGGCACCCGACCTCGTCGACGATATGTTCGACCGCATCGACCGTATCAACGAGGCCGGGACGGCCGTCCTCATGGTCGAGCAGAACGCCAAGGAAGCCCTGCGACGCTGTGACCGCGGATACGTCCTCGTGCAGGGGCAGAACCGCTTTATGGACTCCGGGGACGCGCTGCTGAACGACGAGCAGGTCCGCCAGGAGTTCCTCGGCGGCTAACCCGGTTGCGGACGGCGGACTGTCGGTTTGCGGCTCTTTTTGAAAGAAAAAACTGGGTTTCGCTTACTGACCGAACGCGACGGAGTCGACTTCGGTGAAGTCGCGGTCCTGAACCTCGTAGATACCGTAGGAGACGGCGACCATGTCACCGTTGTCGTCGAAGTTCGTCGCCGACGAGGCACCCTGGTAGTTGATGTCGTCGCCGGCGTCGGCGGCCTCGATGGCCTCCGCGAGTTCGCCGGGGCCGAACTCCTCGCCTTCGGGGTTGGCGGCCCGCCGCATGTTGTCGCGGACGCCGGTCCCATCGTTTTCGCCGGCGTAGACGTTCGCGAGCAGACAGATGGCGGTTCCGTCGTACGCCTGGGCGTTGAAGACGCCGGGTGCGCGGTCGTACTCGTTCTCGTAGAGTTCGTCGAAGGTCTCGCGGCCGGGACCGCTGGATTTCGGCGCGGTACCGGTCACGTTGGCCATGTCGTTGTCGACGTTGTCCGGGAGTTCGTTGTCGATGAGGCCGTCCGTGACGACGATGTCCTCGCCGCTGTCGAAGTCGCTGTAGTAGTCACGGAACAGCTGGTTCCCCGACTCGGGGTAGCCGATGACGACCAGTAGGCTCGGGCTGTCGTTGAGCGCGGACTCCAGCTGGGAGGTGTAGGAGCTCTGCTGCTGCTCGAAGGAGACCTGCTGTTTGACCTCGCCGTCGTATTCGCTTTCGAACGTGTCGGCGAACGATTGCGAGAGCGCCTGCCCGTAGTCGTTGTTGACGTACATCGTCGCGGCGTCGGAGTTGCCGAGTTCTTCGGCGCCGACCTGCGCGATGACCTGTCCCTGCAGGGCGTCGGACGGGCACGTCCGATAGATATAGTCGTCGTCTTCGAGAGTCGTCACCGCAGGCGCCGTGGAGGACGGCGAACAGCCGACCGTCGAGTTCGGGATGAGCGACTGCTGGGTCACCTGCAGGTTCACACCCGAGGAGGCCGGCCCCGTAACTGCCGGATAGCCCGCGTCAATGAGGGCGTCGGCCCCGGAGATACCGGCTTGCGGGTTCGTCTCCGTGTCCTCCTCGCTGATGTCGATGGTGTAGTCGGTTTCGCCTTCCAGTTCCGCGGCCGGCAGAATGGCGCCGTCACGGATGGGCTGACCGAGGTTCGCGAGGTCGCCCGAAAGCGGGAGCAGGACCCCCTGTTTGAGCGCGCGGCTTCCGTTGCCGTTCCCGCCGCCGAGACAGCCGGCGAACGCGACGGTGGCCCCAGCGGCCCCGGCACCCTTCAATACATCACGTCGTTTGACGTTGCGTGGCATACCGGGTGGCTATATATACCGGTGGCTTATAAATGTGAGCCTCATACACATGGGTTGGGTATTTGAATCCCCGGTTGTTTCTCACCGGCGAGTCGTGGCGGTTGCGGGGGCGTTCAGTCGCTGAACTCGACGGCCGTGTTCTCCTCACGGCAGGTCTCCAGCGCGTGTTTCGCGGCCATGCCGGCCGACTGGGGGTTGTCCGCGGCCCCAACGCCGACCTTCAGGTCGACGCCGACGGCCTCCCGGACGTGTTGGATGGCGTCCGAGAAGCCCTCGTGGTCGATGTCGCTGCAGACCGAGATGATGTTGTCGCCGCCGACGAAAAACGAGGGCGATTCGTGGGCCCGCCACATGTACCGCATTAACTCGGCGTAGCCCTGTTCGATGTTGATGAACGAGTCGAACTCGTTGAGGCGGTCGGTGTATTTGCTGGTCGCGTCGTTGACGTCGAAGTGGGCGACCTGCACGTCCTCGTCGGTACGGGCCGACTCCGGCACTGGGTCCCCGCGGAGAATCTCGGTCCGGCCGCGGTCCTGTGCGCTGCCGGCCTCCTGCAACTGGTCGGTCGCGGTCCCGAGGGCCTGCCCCGGCGAGGGGTCGGCGGCGATGCTCAGGCTGACCGTCACCGGGTACCGGTTGCCCACCGATTCCTGAATCAGCGCGTGGGCGTCGGTATCCAGGCCGTTCGTCACTGCGATCATGTTGTCGAAGCGGGTAAAGAAGACGTAGCCGTCGCGGTTGCCGATGAGCTGCGAGAGGTCGGCGTAAAGTCGGGATTGCAGCGTCTGAAGGTCCGGCTCGCGGCGCGGCTCGGGCGTGACCGTCCACGGCCCGTAGTTATCTATCTGGATGAGCGTTACCTGCGTGTTCGTCACGCGTGGTGATTCGCGACGCGCCGGTATTTGCCTTACCATCCCGAGCGACCACGACGGCCTTTTGAGGATGCCAACCGAGCGTTCCCGCATGCTCATCGGTATCGCCGGCGGGTCGGGGGCCGGCAAGACCACCATCGCCCAGCAGGTCACCGAGGATGTCGCGGACGTCCGGGTGCTCCCCCTCGACAACTACTATCGGGACCGTTCGGCACTCCCGCCCGAAGAACGCGCCCGCATCAACTACGACCACCCCGACGCCTTCGACTGGGACCTCGTGCGTGACCACCTCGACGCCCTCGAATCCGGCGACCCAATCGAGATGCCGCAGTACGATTTCGAGGAGCACCGTCGCACCGACGAGACTGTCCACGTCGCTCCCGGGTCCGTCGTCGTCATCGAGGGTATCCTCGCCCTCTACGACGACGAGGTCCGGGAGCGTCTCGACCTCCGTCTCTACGTCGAGACCGACGCCGACGTGCGCGTCCTCCGGCGTATCCAGCGCGATGTCGAGGAACGTGGCCGCGACCTCTCCGGTGTCATCGACCAGTACCTCTCGACGGTCAAACCGATGCACGAACAGTTCGTCCGCCCGACCAAGCGGGACGCCCACCTCATCATCCCCGAGGGCGCCAACGAGAAAGCCGTCGAGTTGCTCAGGAATCGTATCGCGTAACTCCACTTTTTGCACCTCCTTCGCGCGCCTTCGGCGCGCTCACTCGGGCAAAAACGTGGTGAAAATATGCGCGACTCGCTCCTGCCGCGGGCCTACGGCCCGCGGTAGTCGCTCGTCGCTACGGCGCCTCACTACGTTCGGCGCCGGGAACCGCCTTGGGGGCGCTTGAAAAGCGCCCCCAAGGCGGATGCTGACCAAGATTCTTATATCAGCCTGCTAACGTCCAGTTCTCGTGTCGGTTATCTCGGCAGAGAATTGATGATGTCCGCGAGCGCGCTGAAAGCGCGCGAGCGGTTCGCCGCGCGACCGAAGGGAGCGCGGGACCAAGGCCCGACCATCGGGAGGGCCGCCGTGTCTTTTTCATCGAAGTTTTTGCCGCGAGGCGCGGCGAAGCCGCGCCGAGCGTGCAAAAAGTTCGCGTGCGAAAAGTGGCTATGCGTGCTTCTTCACGTCGATTTCCCACATACCTGCCGACCGCATCGCGCGGCCGGTGGCCTTGTGGAAGTCGACGATGTCCTCGAACTCGTCTTCCTCGACGTGTTCGAAGATGTCGTCGACGCTGACGACTCGTTCGTGGTTGAGACGGACGGGTTCGTCGCCGTGGTCTTCGACGAAGTCCGCCTTCTGCAGGGGGAAGTCCTCTTCTTCGTCGAGTTTCTTTGCGAGAACTGCCTGCCCGTACTTGCGTTTCCCCTCGGAGCCTTCCTCGCCGTCGGGGTCGTGGGGCCAATCCATACCTATGAGTCGGACACCCGTCCCAAAAGCGTTTCCGCTCCCGGTTGACGTTCGCGACGTTTGGACGGTTTTGTCAGAACCTTAAATCCCCGTCCTAACCCGGATGCTGACAGACCGGATTACCCCATGCAATACCTGAAACTCAGCCTCTCGCCGACGGAGCGTGCTGTTCACCCGATAGATCGATTTATCGGGGGTCACGATGCGATATCGCGTGAAGCGCTCTTGCACGTCGACGCCCGTGCGGACGGGACGACGGTCCTGTTATACCGTGTGACGGGCGACGGCGAACGGTTCGCCGAGGCCCTCGACGAGCGTCCGGACATCCACGACTACGAGGCCGTGGACCTGGCGGGCAACGGCTATCACGTCTTCGTGCAGGCCGACCAGACGTCCCGGGGGAACGTCCTGCTCGATGTCGCCCACGAACACGCACTCATCGTCGATACGCCGCTGAAGTTCACCGACGAGGGGCTCCGGGCGACGCTGGTCGGGACCCACGAGAACCTCCGGAACGCCCTCGGGGCGATTCCGGATACCATCGATTTCTCGGTGGACAACGCCGGGACGTACGTCCCGGGCAACGAGGACCTGCTGTCGCCGCTGACCGAGCGCCAACTGGAGGTCTTCGAGACGGCCGTCGAGGAAGGCTACTACGACGTCCCGCGACGCGCGACACACAAGGACATCGCCGACAACCTCGGCTGTGCGCCGTCGACGGTCGACGAACACCTCCGGAAGGCCGAGTCCCGCGTCGTGAGCGGATTGATTCAGTAGGCCGACTTGTCGTTTAGAAGGCGGAAAAACGGAAGACGACGACGTGGCCCTTATCTACAGTTCGACGCCGCTGGGGATGAGGCTCTCGCCGCGGAGGAGGTTCCCGTCGGCGTCGTAGACCAGCAGCGACGACATGTCGTAGGTGGCCAGATGGCTGCCGTCGGTTTCGAGGACGATGCGATACCGGTTGTCGTTGTCCTGGTCGGCGCCGAACTCGCGGGCGGCCTCGATGAACTCGAAGACGGAGTCGGCGTCGGCGTTCAACTCGAGGACGTACTCGCCGGTCATCCGGTCGGCGAGGGCGATGACGCCCTCGGGGTCGTCAGTTTCGAGGGGCTCTTTGAGACGGAAGGCGACGTCGACTTCGTCCTCGGAGAGGACCTCTCCGCCCTTGGTAAGCCGCGATTCGAGCTGGTCGGTCGGCCCCTCGTACGTAATCGTGACGACGGGCCGCTGTGGCTCGTCGGTAGCAACACCGTCGACGGTCAGAGTGAAATAATCACGCCGCATCCCTTTTGTATCGGTGCGTAGGGTGGCCGCGGACATGAACGTAACGCCCCAGGCGACGCCATCTCCCGATGCGATATCTTTTACCCGTTGCCCGGCGCGCGGTGGGGTATGTGGGTCCGCTCGGAGTACGCCGGAGAACTCGCCGTGTTATCAGCGTGGCTGTGCTCGCTCATGCCATGGGTCGTCACATACATCCCCGCCGGCACCCAGATTCGCATCCACTTCCCGTACGTCTTCGTCCAGTTCACCCCGACGCTGGCCAATTTCCGCGCGTTTTCGGTCTTCGTTCACGAGGGTCCGGGCGGCGCGGCAGCGGCGGCGACGGCGACGGCCTACCAACTGTGGGGCGTCGGCGCCGTCGTGTTGACGCTCGCGCTCGCATTGAGTATCGTCTACTACGTCTACGAGGAGCGACTCGAAGCCAAGGCACCGGTCGACCCCGTTCGGGTCATGGGCGTGCTTCTGGTCGGGGCGGGCGTGCCGCTGGCGGTCGGCTGTTATTACCTCTGGGTCGGGCTTGCCGTGTTCACGATTCCGGTGGGCGTCCTGTTCATGTTCTTCCTCGGTGGGTCGCTGCTGGCCGTCGAGCGGACGTGAGAACACGAGCACGTTTCCGTCCCGTAACGGGCGGGTGTTTTATACTGGGTGGCCGACTACAGAGGAACGAAACTGGGGGCTGTCAGGGAACCTAACAGATGGCACGCAATCAAAGCAAGGGGCCACTCGATTCCGTTCGTGAACAGTTGGTTCGGACCGTCGAGATGCTCCGTGGGTCACGCGTCCCCGACGAGCTATACCGTCCCGGCGAACACGAACACGTCGTCGAGGACCGGCCCTTCGAGGGCCGAGAAATCGACCGATACTGGTTGAACGCGCCGTTTTCCTACGCGGTCATCACCTATCAGGAGGACGACGACGAGCACCTCTATCACGCGGTCGAACCGCAACTGGACGGCTTCGAGACGGAACTGGTCGGCACCCTCTACGATGACGTTCGGACGCCGCTGCTCTACAACACGCGGGAAGGCAGTCCCGAGGAGGTCCTCCGGAAGGAACTCCGGACGCGTCTCGAACAGTACGGCATCGAGGTCGACGTCGCTGGCTTCTATCGGCTGTTTTACTACCTCTATCGACGGTTTCAGGGCTTCGGCCGGCTCGACCCCCTGATGCACGACCCCTACATCGAGGACATCTCCTGTGACGGCTACGACATCCCCCTCTATGCCTACCACGACGACTATCTGGACATCAAGACGAACGTCTCCTTCGCACAGGAGGAGCTCGACAGTTACATCGTTCGGATGGCCCAGCAGGCCGGCCGTCACATCTCGGTCGGCAATCCCGTCGTCGAGACGACGCTGCAGGACGGTTCGCGTGCCGAACTCGCTCTCGGCGAAGAGGTAACGCCGCGCGGGTCGGCCTTCACGATTCGGAAATACAGCGAGGAGCCGTTCACGCCAATCGACCTGCTGGATTTCGGCACCTACTCGCTGCAGCAGATGGCCTACCTCTGGATGGCCATCGAGCACAACAAGAACATCATCTTCGCGGGCGGGACGGCGTCCGGGAAGACGACCTCGATGAACGCCATCTCGATGTTCATCCCGCCGCGGTCGAAACTCATCACCATCGAGGACACCCGGGAACTCGCCCTGTACCACGACAACTGGCTGTCCTGTGTGACCCGCGAACGGCTCGACGAGGCTGCTAACGTCACGATGTACGACCTGCTGCGGTCGGCGCTCCGTCACCGGCCGGAGTATATCATCGTCGGCGAGGTCCGGGGCGAGGAGGCGATTACGCTCTTTCAGGCGATGAACACGGGCCACACCACGCTGTCGACGATGCACGCCGATTCGGTCCAGACGGTCATCAACCGCCTCGAAAACGAACCCATCAACGTCCCGCGGCCGATGGTCCAGTCGCTGGACGTGCTCTGTGTGCAGACGCTGGCCCGGTTCGGCGGCGAACGCGTCCGCCGCGCCAAATCGATCGCGGAAATCGAGGGTATCGACCAGCGGACCGGCGAACTCGACTACGCCAGCGCCTACGAGTGGCGGTCGGCCGACGACACCTACCGGGAGGGCAATCGGAACCTCATGGACGAAATCCGCGAGGAGCGGGGCTGGAGTCAGTCCGAACTGCTCCGGGAGATGAAGCGCCGCCGGACGTTCCTCAAATACCTTCAGGAGGAAAGCGTCAACCAGTACGAGCAGTTCACCGCGATGGTCAACAAGTACTACGCCGACCCCGAGACGGTAATGGACAAAATCGAAGGCGTCGAACTGGAACCGACCGAAGCCGAACCGAACCCATAGATGCTGCGTCTACTGCCGCTTTTCGCCGCGGTGTTGATCCTCTGTACGTTCCTCGTCGTGCCCTACAGCGCGCGCCTCGACGCTCTCCTCTCGCGGATAGCGTTCACGCTCTTCGACGGTGGACGGTTCCCGGTCAACAAGCGGCGCGAGCGGACGCTTCGTACCGCCTCCATCGGAACGCCCTATCGGGAGTACGCGACCAAAACGTATCTGTACACGTTCGGTACGGCGCTTTCGGGGGCTATTATCGGCATCTACATCGGGGCGGCGATACTCGCCGTCGCCGAGACGCTCGATATTTCGGCCCCGCCCTCGCTTGGGGTGTTCACCAACCTCCCCGACCTCTCGTGGGTGCCGTCGCTGCCCGGGATTTCCGGCATGGTCACCTTCGATAGCCTCGTTTTCCTGCTGTTTCTCGGGTCAAGCGCCGTCGTTGGATTCATCGGCGGCGTCGGTGCCTACACCGTGCGCTGGAAACTGCCGGAAATCCGCTCGGACACCCGCCGCCGACAGATCGACGCCGGGATGCCGCGGATGGTGGCGTTCATCTACGCGCTGACCCGCGGCGGGATGGCCTTTCCGGACGTGATGCGGGCGCTGTCCCGCAACGAGGGCGTCTTCGGTGAGGGCGCCTCCGAGGTCGGTATCGCCGTCCGAAACATGGACCTGTTCAGCGTCGACCTGGTGACGGCGGTTCAGGGCCTCTCCCAGCAGACCCCCTCCAACCAGTTCGAGCGGTTCTCGGAGAACCTCGGGAGCGTCCTCCAGAGCGGCCGCAACATTTCCACGTTCCTCAAGGAGGAATACGAGCGCTACCGGGAGGAAGCCGAAGAACAGCAGGAGGAAATCCTCGAATTGCTCGCGACGACCGCCGAGGTGTACGTGACCACCGTCGTCGCCGGGATGCTCTTTCTGGTAACCATCCTGCTTATCATCGGGTTGACCACGGGCGATACGCTGTTGATTATCCAAGCCATCGCCTACATCATCCTTCCGGCGGGGAACCTACTGTTTCTGGCCTACCTCGCCGAGATTACACAGCCGCTCCGCGCCTCGCGGGACAGCAGTCGCATCCTCGCGGCGGGTGAGGACACGGTCGGCCACGAACAGACGCTGGAGGCCGACGGCGGCCACGAGCGAGCGGGCTCGCGGGCGAACTGGGACCGGCTTCGCGCTTACGACCGGATTCGTTCGCTCCGAAGCACGCTGGCGGCACCGGTCCAGTCGGCCATCAACCAGCCGACGCTCGTCTTCTACGTGACCGTCCCGCTCGTCGTCGCCATTACCGCCTATCGGCTCCCCTCGGCGTTCGCCGACGGCACGCTGGACCCTCGCGTCCTCGACGACATCCTCGTGCAGTCGGCCCTCGTTCTGATGGCGACGTTCGCGGTCGTCTACGAGACGAGCCAGCGCCGTCTCCGCCGCCTCGAAGAGGCGGTACCGGACCTGCTGGAACGGCTGGCCAGCCTCAACGAGGCCGGTATCGCGGTCGTCTCCTCGTTCGACCGCGTCCGGAGCAGCGACGTCGGCGCTCTCGACGAGGAGGTCGACCGCATCTGGCGGGACATCCAGTGGGGCGCGACCGTCGCGCAAGCGCTGGACCGCTTCGAGGACCGCGTTCGGACGCCCTCGATTACGCGCGTGGTCACGCTCATCACGAACGCGATGCGCGCCTCGAACGAAATCGGGCCGGTGCTCCGTATCGCCGCCGAGCAGGCGCGGGCCGACCAGCGCCTCCGCCGGCAGCGCCGACAGGAGATGTTCACGTATCTCGTCGTCATCTACGTCTCCTTCATCGTCTTCCTCATCGTCATCATCGCACTGGATTACGTCCTCATCCCGAACCTGCCGGATACCGGCGCCATCTCCGGCCCCGGAACCGGTAGTTCCGGCTTCATCGGCGGCTTCGAGAGCGGCGACGTCGACGACTATCGACTGGCCTTCTTCCATACCGCCATCATCCAGTCGGCGCTTTCGGGGCTGGTCGGCGGGATGATGGGTGCGGGTTCCATCAAGGACGGCGTCAAACACTCGACCATCATGCTGACGGTAACCTACGTCATCCTGACGCTTTTGGGCTAATCGTCGCGCTCTTGTGACCGCCGTGGATACGTCGGGTATGGACGACCGGCAGGGCGTGCGGGACACCTACGAACACATCGCCGAACACTTCGCGACGACGCGGGAGTACCCCTGGCCCGAAGTCGAATCCTTCTGTGCCGACCGGACGGCCGAAACCGCGCTGGACCTCGGCTGTGGCAACGGCCGCCACGTCGAACTCTTGACCGACCACGCCGACCGAGTCGTCGGCCTCGATATCAGCCACGAGTTGCTGACGATTGCCGCCGACCGCGTCCCGACGGCGGCACTCATCGAGGGCGATGCCTCACGACTGCCGCTTACCGACGATTCGGTCGGCCTCGCGGTCTACGTCGCGACCCTCCACCATCTGCCGAGTCGGTCGCTTCGTCGGGCGAGTCTGGACGAACTGGCGCGCGTCCTCGACGGTCCGGCGCTGGTCAGTGCCTGGAGTACGGCCCACGACCGCTTCGAGGCCGACGCGGATGCTGACGAGGGATTCGATACGGACGTCGACTGGACGCTTCCCGGTGGCGAGACGGTTCCTCGGTTCTACCACATCTATGCGCCCACGGAGTTCGATGCGGACCTCGATGCCAGCGCGCTGGCCGTCGAACGTTCCTGGATTTCGAGCGGGAACTGCTATGCCGTCGTCGAATCGGATTGACGAGAGGGCGATTAGAGTTTAGAGATAGCATCCGCCGAGCGGGGCGTTCGGAGAACGCCCCCGAGGCGGTTCCCGCTGGCGAGGCGCGGAGCGCCGAGCCAGCGTAGCGCGCGACGACTACCGCGCCCACGAGCGTAGCGAGTGGGCGCGACTGGAGGAGCGGGTTGCGGGCGGAGCCCGCAACCGCATGGACGTGGCGGCGAAGCCGCCACGCAGCGCGCATATTTTCCCCACGTTTTTGCCGGCCGCTCGCGGAGCGAGCGGCCGTGTAAAAAGTGGTAGTGCGCGGTCCGGGATTTTGAACCGGAGCAAGACAGTCCGGGCGTGCGGCCCTGCGGGCCGTTCCGGGCTGTGACTTGCAGGGTTCAAATCCGGGGCGAGATTTCTGCCTCACGGGGTTCCAGCAGCGCTTCGCAGACACTCAGCGCTGCTGGCGTTGGTTCGGCAGAAATATGCGCGGTCCGGGATTTGAACCCGGGTCGATGGCTTGGAAGGCCATAGTCATACCGCTAGACCAACCGCGCAAGCAGGTGATTCTTCGCCATCTCCGTTTAAGTCAATTTTCCTTTGGGTCGGCCACCCGGGTCCAAAACGAATCATGAATCTCGCGAAGATTTATTGGTGGTGAAGTGTGTCAACGGTAATCAACGACCACACGCGCGGGAATTTAGAGCATGCCCTCTTCCCGTGTGAGACGAACAGCACTAAAAAAGACAGGTAAATTCGGGCAATAACATTAAATGCACATTTACGAATCAACAAGTAGATCGCATGAACGACGTATGTGGAGGGTTCTCTCATCACGCTGGAAATCGGTCAGTGATCGAACGGGGGGACTATGAGCAGCGACAGTGATTCGGGGGAGGGGGATGAACTGGAGGAATTCGAGTTCGGAAAGCCGAAAGACGAAGACGAACGGCCGGACGACGAGGAGTTGGCTGACGAGGGGCCCGGCCAAGAACCCGCCGTCAACCGCGATGTCGACGACGAGCGGATGCTCGTCTCCGACCACCCGATAAAGGGCGAAATCCTCCGGGAGGTAAACGAGTACTTCGAGGAGACGGATATCGACGAATCGTTCGCGGAACGGCCGGACCTCGACTTCATCAAGGGTCGATTCTTCGATTTCTCGTATCTCGACAACCACGAGGAAATCGACCGCCTCTGGGTCAACAAGCCGTACGCCTACGTCTCGATTCTCCGACGTGACGGCGAGGACAAACTCCGATATCACGTCCACGAACCGCATCTGACGGAGTTCGAGGAGTACGTCCGCGAGGACCTCGTCAAAATCCTCCGGAACAGCCTGATGTATCAGGACCTCGAGGACGAGGACGACCGCGAGGAAATCTTCGAGCAGAAGGCCAAGGAGATTATCTCCGACCACGCCGCCGCGACCATCGAGGACGGGTCGCTGCTCAAACTCAAATACTACCTCCTCCGGGACTTCGTCCATCTCGGTCCCATCGACCCGGTGATGCGGGACCCGAACATCGAGGACGTCTCCTGTGACGGTATCGACATCCCGGTCTACGTCTACCACTTCGAGCACCGGGACCTGCCGTCGAACATCACTTTCGACAAGCAGGAATTGTCCTCCTTCGCGCTCCGATTGGCTCAGCGTGCAGGCGAGCAGGTGTCGGTTTCCGAACCGCTGATGGACGGGACGCTGCCGGACGGGTCTCGGGTCCAGTTGACCTTCGGCTCGGACGTGGCGACACGGGGGTCGAACTTCACGATTCGGAAGTTCGCGAACATCCCCTTCACGCCCATCGACCTCATCGACAGCGGTACCTTCAGCGTCGAGCAGATGGCCTACTTCTGGCTGGCCATCGAGAACAACCGCTCGCTCATCTTCTCCGGCGGGACGGGGTCCGGGAAGACCACCTCGATGAACGCGGTGTCGATGTTCATCCCCGAGGACGCGAAGGTGGTCTCCATCGAGGACACCCGGGAGATCAAACTCCCGCACGACAACTGGATTCAGAGCCTGACGCGGGAGTCGCTGACCGCCGAGGGCCGCGGGCAGGTGTCGATGTACGAACTCCTGCAGGCGGCGCTCCGACAGCGGCCCGAATACCTGCTGGTCGGTGAGATTCGAACCGAGCAGAACGTCGCGTTCACGTTCTTCCAGGCAATCGGGACCGGCCACACGGCCTACACGACGATTCACGCCGAAAGCGTCGAGGGCGTGCTCAATCGGCTGGAGAACAAGCCGCTGAACGTCCCCGTCCAGATGATTCTGGAACTGGACATCATCTCCATCCAGAAGCAGACGTTCCAGGACGGTGACCGCGTGCGCCGCAACGACGGCGTGACCGAAATCCTCCCCAGCGGCGACGGGGAGGATTCGATTCGCGCCATCGACATCTTCGACCGCGACGCCGAGGCCGACACCATCCAGCGGGTGAACAACTCGCAGGTGCTGCAGGAAATCGCCGACGACCGCGGGTGGAGCGGCCGCGAACTCGCCGAGGAACTCCGGGAACGCCGGGAGTTCCTCCAGTATCTCGTCGACAACGACATCGACGGCTACGACAACGTGACCTCTGCCATCCACATGTTCGGTAACAACAAGTCCAACCTGATGGAGAAAGTCGAGGCGGGTACCCTGACCGTCGAGGACATACGAGAGGAATGAGCCAGGAAAACCTCGAAGACGCGAGTCCGATTCCGGACTACGAGCTAGAGCAGTACTTCCCGGAACGGCACGACCTCTCGGAGTCCGACCGCGAGCGCCTCCGCGAACAGCACGGCCGCATCCGCACGTGGTTCCTGATGAACCCCGAACGGTTCCGGGACCTCCAGCGGTGGCTCAATCAGGCCCGCATGGGGTATACCTACGACATCTATCTCACCCGTATCGTCGGGTACACCCTGATGGCCGCCGCCGTCGGGCTCTTCCTCGGCGCGCTGTTCGCCGTCCAGATGATTACATTCGGTGGCTTCGCCGCCGTCGGCATCGAGTCGATGCCCGTCGCGGTCGTTCTGAGCCTCCTCATCGTCGTCTTCTCGACGGCCCTCTTCGCCGTCGGCGCCTTCGGGACGGGGTATTACTACCCCAGAATGCAGGTCAGCAGCCGCGAGCGGAACATCAACGTCCTCCTGCCGCACGCCATCGTCTACATGTACGCCCTCTCCCACGGCGGCATGAACACCTTCGAGGTGGTCAAAGAACTCGCGGACGCCGAGGAGGTTTACGGCGAGGTTTCCAACGAGTTCGACATGGTCGTCCGCGACGTCGAGTTGTTCGGTAACGACCTCTTTACGGCGCTTCGTGACGCGCGAAACCTGACGCCCAGCGAGAACCTCGAACAGTTCATCGACGACATGATATCGGTGCTGGACTCGGGGAGCGACTTCGCTGCCTTCCTCGAAGACGAAGCCGAGACCTACATGGACGAGGCCCGCGACGAACAGGACAGTTTCCTCGGGACGCTGTCGATTCTCTCCGAGATTTTCGTCGTCGCCTTCGTCGCCGCGCCGCTGTTCCTCATCGTCACGCTGCTGGTCATCAGCCTGCTCGGCGGTGAGGCGCTCCTGCAGACGTATTTCCTCGTCTACGTCGGCCTGCCGTTCGGGATGCTCGCCTTCCTCGTGGCCGTCGACATCCTCTCGAAGCCCTACGCGGAACACACCGACCAACTGGAAGTCGACGAGGGCGAATTCGAACGCGAGTGGGGGACGCAGGTCACCGAACACCCGCTCTACGAGGATTACGAGACCGAAAAGCAACGGAACGCCCGTCGGGAGATGCTGGCGAACCCGATCCAGCACATCCGCGACCGGAGCCCGCTGCTTTCCCTCGTCGTGAGCGTTCCCATCGCGCTGTTCAGCCTGCTCTTCCTGCTCGGAACGGGCGCCGTACCCCGATCGTTCAGCGGAATGCTCGAGATGCCGATTCAGTCGACGATTGGCCTCTTCGTCATCCCGTTCCTCATCACGACGGTTCCGCTGGCTATCTTCTATGAGGGCAAGCGGCGCCGCCAGAAGAAAATCGAAAAGCGATTCCCGGACACGCTGAACATCCTCTCCAGCGCCAACCAGATGGGGATTCGCCTCGTCGACGCGCTGAACCTCGTCGCGCGGTGGTCCGAGGGCGTCCTCGCGGAGGAGCTCCGCAAGGTGCGCAACGACATCCGCTGGAATCACGACATCGAGCGGGCGCTGTTGCAGTTCGCGAACCGCCTGCGCGTCCCGCAGGTCACGCGGACGATGAAACTCATCGCCAAGGGTAACTACTCCTCCGGCGACCTCGCGGAGATCATCTCCATCGCCGCGGAGGACACCCGCAACCGCCACCAGATCGAACGCAAGCGACGCAGCGAGATGAGCGCCTACACGGCCATCGTCATCATCGGCTTCCTCGTCTATCTGGCGGTCGTCGTCATGCTGGATACCAGCTATCTGACGCCGATTAGCCAGTTGACGACGGATGCTGCCGAGGGCGTGAGCCAGAATCAGGCGGCCGGCGGCGCCGCTGGCGTCATCAACGTGGGGCAGGTCCCCGTCCAGATTTACCGGACGGTGTTCTTCCACTCGGCGCTCATCCAGGGTATCGGTAGCGGCCTGCTGGCCGGGAAACTCGCGGAGAACGAAGTCCTCGCGGGACTGAAATACAGCATCGGCCTCGTGGTCATCACCCTCGTGGTCTTCATGCTCATCTAAACCAATGACATTCACAAACGACACCAGAGGCGTATCGGAGGTCGTCGGCGCGATTCTCGTCTTCGGCGTGCTGGTCGCGCTGTTGGCGATTATGCAGACCCAAGCGGTGCCGGCCGCAAACCAGCAGGTCGAATTCGAGCACAGTCAGGACGTCCAAGGTGACTTCGCCGGATTTCATGCAACCGCCTCCGAAGTGGCGAACAGCGGTGACAAGCAGTCGGTTAGCATAAAAACCGGAACGGGCTATCCGACGCGGATGCTGTTTTTCAATCCGCCACGGGTACAGGGGTCACTATCGACCAGCGAGAATCAAACCGTAACGATAGAAAACGCGACAGCGACTGACCCAGAGGTTGACGATTATCTCAACGGAAGCGACGTCAAGGTCGATACCCGTACCCTTCACTACAACGTCACGTACAACGAACTGCAGAACGCGCCACAGATTCGTTACGAATACGGAATCCTCTACAGCAGATTCCGGAGCGGTACGACCGTCCAGAACCCCGGCTCCGTCATCGACGATACGGATATCAATCTCCTCTTTATGGCGGGAGACTATTCGCGGACCGCGGGCGATACGCAGTCGGTCGACGTTCGGCCGGTGAGTGCGCCGGCACGGCCGGTGACGATTGAAGGGGAAGGTAACAACGATATCACGCTGGAACTTCCGACGGACCTGCCGGTTTCGGTCTGGCAGGAATACTACGGGGACCAAAGCCACGTTACTATCCAAAACGGGACCGCAGGAACCGTCAGAATAACGCTCGATGGCGACAGACGGTACACGCTCAGGATGGCCGGTCTCGGACTGGAGTCGGGTGTCGATAAGCCCGATGCGCACTACATCGTTCCTGCTGAAGACGCGGTTACGGACGTCGGTGCTGGCGGGAACACTAGCGTCATCTTCGAAGTACGCGACAAATACAATAATCCGGTAGCAGGTGAAGAAGTCGAAATCGAACTTGACGGGAACACACAGACCGTAAACACGTCGAGCGAGGGACATGCCGTGATGTCGGTTTCGCCGTCCACGACTGGGACCGCCGTCGGTACGATAGTGGGTTGTTCTGGTGGTGACCGATGCAGCGCTGAGTACGATGTGAACGTGCTCGCACCCGGCGGCGTGATTAATCCCAGTGGCGGTGTTCGGTTGCAAGATGCATGGATAAATACGGATATCTGGGATGATATCGGGAATTTCCTTAACCCGGACGACAGTACTGGCTCGGGAGTTACTATGGAATTTAACGCTTCGAATAACCTTGAGTTCGAAGCTGTACGAGTGAATTACTACAGTCCAGGTGGAGGCAGTACTCCTCCGGATGAGTGGGAGATGACCGACGGCTCCAACACGCTAAGTGGTGAAGTGTCTGGAGAGTTTGAAAGTAGCAATAGCCTTGACCCGGCCTCAAATATTCAAGTAGGGTTCGTTAATGGGGGTGATTCGTATGATGTCACTACTGACGATTACTTCGTCATGACGGTGATTCTGTCTAACGGCGAGCAATCCATATATTTCGTTTCTCCGAGAGATAATTCTTAGAGAAACTTCGCCTTTGATGCTTCTGGCGTATTAATGAATCCGCTCTCTCAGAATCAATAACCCATGCCGACGGATATCTAATACAGTCGGTATTCCCATCGATTCTCTGAATACGATTCTAAGTCACGTTTCTGTATCATATGTCGAAGCCAAGTTATAGGTCCCTAGAGGGGAAATACCGGATAACTGAATGACCGAGGACGAGAAACCGACGGTGCTCGTAGTCGAGGACGAGCGAGCACTTATCGAACTATACGTACGGTGGCTGGAGGGTGAGTACGACGTCCGGACTGCCGGGGGCGGCGAGGAGGCCCTCGAAAAGATGGACGAGGACGTCGAGGTCGTCCTTCTGGACCGGCTGATGCCGGGGATGAGCGGCGACGAGGTACTGGAGGAGGTCCAAGAGCGGATTCCCGACTGTAAGGTCGCGATGGTGACTGCGGTCGAACCGGATTTCGACGTCATCCGGATGGGCTTCGACGATTACCTGACCAAGCCGGTCGAACGCGAGGAGTTGCTGCAGACGGTCGAACGCCTGCTCGGGCGCTCGGAGTTCGCCGAACTCGAACAGGAACTGTACGCGCTCGTTTCGAAGCAGGCGGCGCTGCAGTCGACGAAATCCGAGGAGGAACTGCAGGAAAGCGAGGAGTTCGCCGAACTCGAAGAACGCATCGCGAAACTCCGGGCGGATCTGGATGCCGCGTTGCCGGATATGGAAAGCGACGAGTTCGTCGCGATGGTTAGGGATATCGAGGAAGCGGACGAGGAGGGAAGCGAGGGTGATAGGGCCGACGATGGGGGTGACTGACCGTGTATGGCGTCGCCGAACTCGGAGCCGGTCTGTCGTTCGACCCGGGGACGAGCCTCCTGTTGACCGGGCCGACTGCCGAGAGTGAGGCGCGGCTTCTCGATGCGGTTGCGCCGGCCGACGACGAGCGGTGTATCGTCATCACGACGAACAAGGGGGCCGACCGGGTCACCTCCGAACTCCTCGACCGGGGGGTCGAACGGGAGCAAATCGGTATCATCGACTGTACGAGCCACGACGCGACCGTCGAGGACGTCGAGGTACGACATCTGAGTTCGCCCGGCGACCTGACTGGTATCAGTCTGGAATTCGCCAAACTGGTCGACAAGTGGGACGACTCGGTGCCGACGCGAATCGGCTTTGCTTCGATTTCGACGGCGCTCATGTACGCGGAGACGCGGACGATGTTCCGGTTCCTGCACGTCTTCACCGCGCGCATCCGCTCGGGTGAGATGTTCGGCGCCTTCGCTATGGACCCGAGCATGCACGAGGACCAGACGTACAACACGATTCGGGCCGTCTTCGACTGTGAGGCCCAACTCACCGACGGGAACGCGGAGTTGCGCGGGACCGGGTTTCAGGAGTAGCGCGGTTTCATCGCGCGATTACGCCTCCGCGATTACATCTCGATGCGTTCTATCAGTTCGTCGGTGTCGGTCTGTGTTTTCACGGCGACGATGCGGACGTCCTCCTCGATGCGGGAGTCGTGGAGTTTGTGCTTCAGGAGTTCATCGACCTGATAGACGCCGGCGGCGTCGGTCATCTCGATTTCGACCATCACGGGCGTTTCGTCGCCGGGCTGGAGCGACACCTTCCGGATGGCGCGACTGGAGATGGTGTTGATGCCGCGTCCGCCCTTCTCGTAGGGGATGCGCGAACGGCCGCGCTCCATATCGAGTGCGTCGGCGACGCGGACGACGCCGGCCTCGTGGGTCAGGGGCTGTTCTTCGGTGTGATGACAGAGAATCGCGTGGAGGATTTCGCCTTTCATCCGGACGGTGTCGGCGGTATCGTAGACGTCCATCTCGTCGAGGAGTCGGTCGAGAATGTCGGCCGCAAGCGGAATGGAGTAGTAGGGGTGGTCGTCGCGGTGGACGACGTGGCCGATGTCGTGCAGCGTCGCCGCGAAGGCGATGATGACGCTCTCGTCGGCCTCGTCGAGGCCCTGCTGGACGGCGCCGTTGAAGCCGACGCCGCCGGCTTTCAGGAGGTCGTACAGTTGGAGGGCGCGGTTCCGGACGATTTCGATGTGTTTCGCGCCGTGGTCGTTGTACCCCTTCCGGGCGACGGGGTTGACGTTCTGGGCTTCGAGATACGCCGTGATTTCTGGGTCGTCTCTGATGAGGTCGAGGGCATCGTTGAGGCGCTCGTCGGGGAAGGCGTGGTCGGCGTCGGGGTCGTAGACGCGCCCCTCGTCGCCGTCGGTGTCGCTGCTCATGGCGGCGAGAGGTGCGCCGGCGAGAAAAAACGACCGCCCTATGCGTCGGCCGCGGCGGCTTCGACCTCGTCGTAGTCGGGTTCGACGCCGGGGTCGTCGGAGACCCACGCGTAGGTGACGGTGCCGGATTCGTCAACCACGAAGACCGCGCGCTTGGCGACGCCGGTCAGGCCGAGTCCCTCGAAGTCCATCTCGACGTCGTAGGCGTCGATGAGTTCCTTGTTCGAGTCGCTGATAAGCGGGAAGTTCAGTTGGTTCACGTCGGCGAACTCGTCGAGGGCGAAGGGGGTGTCGATGCTGATACCGTAGAGGTCGGCGCCGGCTTCCGTGATATTGTCGAGGCGGTCGCGGAACGTGACCATCTCGCCGGTACAGACGCTCGTGAACGCGCCGGGGAAGAACGCCAGAACGGCGGGGCCGTCGTCGATGAGGTCCGAGAGGGCAACCTCCTCGATATCGCCGTCGGGGTGTGCCATCGGTGCCGTGAAGTCGGGTGCGTCGTCGCCTTCGTTGACCATATCCGACGCAAACGGTGGATACGGCTTCAAGGTATGGCTTTCGGCGTGGGACATGTTCCGGCAGGTATGTGGATACTTACTGTATGTATCGAGTAAACACGGCGCGGCGAAAGGCCTACAAGTGGTGCCGCGAAGTGGGAGATATGGAAACGCTACTGTTCATCGGTGGGCTCGGACCCATGGAACTCGGCCTCGTGGCCCTGGTGCTAATCCTGCTGTTCGGCGCCAGCAAACTCCCCGACCTCGCGCGGTCGATGGGGTCGGCGACCGGCGAGTTCAAGAAAGGGCGACAGGAAGTCGAAGAGGAACTCGAAGAGATGCAGGAAGCTCCCGAAGCCGAGGCCGACGAGGTCGAGGAAGCCGAGCCGGCCGGTGACACCGAACGTTCGAACGCCTGACCGATACGTCTCTTTTCGCGGGACCGAGGAAAAAGCCTATAATCGCGTCTGGACTAGCCCGAAATACGATGGTAGACCTGATCCCACTGCAGTTCGGGCTTCCGGGTGGTCCCGAACTGCTCATCATCCTGTTGATCGCCGTCCTACTGTTCGGCGCGAACAAGATTCCGAAACTCGCTCGCTCGACCGGCGAGGCGATGGGCGAGTTCCAGAAGGGCCGCGAGGAAGTCGAACAGGAACTCCAAGAGATGCGCGATGGCGCGACGGGCGACAGTACCGAGGACGCCGGCACCTCGACCACCGACGACGAGACCGAGGAATTCGAGGTCGCGGACGCCGAATCCGAGACCGAATCGGAACCCGAAGAAGAAACCAACTGACGCCCGGTTTTGCGCATCCGTTTTTCGCTTCGATAGTCGGGCGTGTGGCCTAGTGGACGACGGCGAGAGGTTCCTAACCTCTAGAGCGCGGGTTCGAATCCCGTCACGCCCGTGCAGCGACGCACGAGCGCAGCGAACGAGGAGCGAACCGGAACGTGATTCGGACCCGGGGAATCGCAGCGGCCGAGCGAAGCGAGGCCGACCGTCTCCACTCGGTTCGAATCCCGTCACGCCCGCTTGCTCACTTCGATCGCTCGCTCCCGCTGTGCCCGCTTTGTCTCGGTAATCTCCCACCTTGGCGTACATACTTAATGACGGCCGGAGATTTCCCCTTTAATGGACGGCTTGCAGTCCCTCACGTTCGCCCCGATTTGGGGGTACGTGCTGGCGTTCGGCGTCGCTGCGACCCTCTGTTTCGGCGGTCTGCCGCGTGCGCGCTATATCGAGGATGCCGATTCGCGGCGAGGCCTTGCTTCCTTCCTCCTGTTGAGTGGTGGCTGGGCGCTCGCACACGTCGGATATCTGGTCGCCCCGACACCGGCCACCCAGTATGCGTTGTACGTCGTGGGACTCGTCGTCGGGTTCGCCGCCGTCGGCCCGTGGCTGTACTTCTGTTCGGCCTACACCGGGCGGTCGCTCCACCGCAATTCGACCGTCCGCTGGGCCGCCGTCGGCGTCTTCCTCGCCGTCACGGCCCTCAAGGTCACGAACCCGCTGCACGGCCAGTACTTCACGACGGGGATGGCGACCACGCCGTTTTCGCATCTGGTGATTCATCATGGCCCGCTACACTGGGTCGTGATGGGGCTGGCCTACGCGTTGGCCTTCATCGGCGTTTTCATGCTTTTCGAGTTGTTCGCACAGGTTAGCTACGACACGAAACCCCTCTTCGTCGTCGTCTCGGTGACGGGGCTTCCGGTCGCCCTCGACGTGCTCGGCGCGACTACCCCGTATCTCCTCCCGCTTACGTACTCGCCGCTGGGTGTGGCTGCCTTCGCCGTCGGCGTGTCCTACGTCTATCTGGAGCGATTTCAGGCCATTCACCTCACGGGCGAGACGGGCGACCCGATGATATTGGTCGATGCGGAGGGGAAGGTTCGTGATTGGAACCGCGCTGCTCAGCAGCTCTTTCCCGCCCTTGGGGACACGCGGGGCGACTCCCTCACGGCTGTCCTCCCGTCGGTTGCCGACGTATCGGACGATTCCGATTCGATACTTGAACTCGACAGGTACGGGCGGACGCGGTATTACCGGGTGACGGTGAACCAGTTTTCGGCCAACACCGCCCGGTTGGGCCGGCAGATTACGCTCACGGATATCACCAACCGAGAGCAGTACCGGCGGCAGTTGGAGCGGCAAAACGAGCGATTAGAGCGGTTCGCGAGCCTCGTTTCCCACGACCTGCGGAACCCGCTGTCGGTGGCCAAAGGCCGCGTCGAGTTGTCGCTGGAGGAGGGCACCCAGCCGGAGCATCTGGAGCCGGCGAGGGATGCCCTCGACCGGATGGAGGAACTCATCGATGAGTTGCTCACGCTGGCTCGCACCGGTCGACAAATCGACGAAACCGAGACCGTGCGGGTGGCTCCCCTCGCGACGAGGAGTTGGGAGATGGTGGATGCCCCCGATGCCTCGTTGGTGGTCGAAGACGGGCTTGATACGTCGGTGGAAGCCGACCCCGAGCGGCTCCAGCAGTTGTTCGAGAACCTCTTTCGGAACGCTGTCGAACACGGTGGGCCCGACGTTACGGTCACGGTCGGAGCGCTGGCCGAAGCGCCGGGCTTCTACGTTGCTGACGACGGGGGCGGGATTCCGGCCGAGGTTCGAGGGGAGGTGTTCGAGCCAGGGTTTTCGACGGCCGAACAGGGGACCGGATTCGGACTGCCAATCGTCCGGGAGATCGTCGAAGCCCACGGCTGGAGGATTCACATAACGGAGGCCGCCGGTGGCGGGGCACGGTTCGAGATTCGGACGGACTCGTCACGGTAGCCGTAACGGGACGAACGGGTCCTTCTCGTGGTTCGCGGCCTATTCAATCAGCACTACGCCCCCAAGCGACGCGGGAGTTTCCGGTAATGGCCTTATGTCGCCGTCCCATCGACGAGTCGGGTAAACGAGACCGCATACCGGGACCCACAGTTCTCACACATGAAGTGGACGTCGTCCTCCGCATTCCGGTCAGGCTTCCAACACGTCGCCTCGCCACACGGACATTCGAATTCGATTTTCAACGTACCCCTCCGTCTACCGATTTTCTGCATAGTACATCAGCGTTCTCGCGTGAAAATACGGCCTTTTATCCATTTTGTGAAACGATTGACTTATTCCGATGTATGTATGCTGCCCCGGCTATCGCCGAGTGAAGCCGTATACGTAGTTCGTCCATCGGTCCGACACAGGCAAGTCGATAGCCGTGCTTTCGCAACACGACATGGAGAAAGTCGATTTGAGCGATGCGTTCGACTCGTTCGACGAGCCGTGGTCACCACGTCTGGCGGGCGAACTCAACGGGCAGGCAGTCAAACTCGCCAAGGCCGACGGTGAGTTCGTCTGGCACCAGCACGACGATGCCGACGAGCTATTTCTGGTGGTCTCGGGCCAACTCCGTATCGAGTTACGCGAGGAGTCGGACGTCGTGCTTCGGGAGAGTGAGTTCGTCATCGTACCGCGGGGCGTCGAACACCGGCCGGTCGCCGACGAGGGGGCGGACATACTGCTGTTCGAGCCGAGCGGGACGCAGAACACCGGGAACGTCGACGACGAGTTGACGGCCGAGGTCGAACGAATCGAGTAACCGCGCTATTCGTCCTTGCGGTAGACCGGCGACCGAACGCTAATCCCGGGGAACCGCCAACTGAGTTCGGCGCCCAGCCAGCCGAGGCCGACGATGGCACCGACGCCGACCGCGAAGAACTCCAGTCGGCCCATCCACGCTGGGCCGACATAGAGGACGCCGTTGACGACGCGATGGGGAACGACGGCGTGGACGGCAGCCGAGAGGCCCGCGAGCGGGTCGAAGCCGCTTTCGGTGTCGGCGGGGCTTTCAGCGGTCCGGGATTCGAGGCCGAGTGACCGAGCGCTCTGGCCCCCCGAACTCTCGTCACCGGTTCCGAGGCGTTCGACGTCGTAGGGGTGGGTCATCGGGACCTGCCAGACGATATCGCCGTCGTGGCCGACCTCGATGACGCGCTTGCCGTTGGTGTCGGCGATGAGCGTGTTGCCGTTGGGGAGGCGGTCGGCGTCCCGCGGCCACTGGAGGCGGTCGTCGGCCCACTGCCAGGAGCGTTCCCATTCGCCGTCGACGCGCTGGAACTCCTGCACCCGGCCGTTTTCGGAGTCGGCGACGATGACGGCAGGCCCACCCTGTTCTTCGGGGATGTAATCGGGGTTGTGCTGTTCGTACTGGATGTCGTAATCGTCCTCTTCACCGAGCGTCCAGTCGTCGACGCGGCCCGTTTCGCGGTCGAGGAAGACGACCTGGTCCTGATTGCGGAGGCTGACCATGATGCGGCCGTCATCGAGCACCTCGACGTCGTTGACGTGGGCCCAGTCCTCGGGATAGGGGCCGCCGCCTTCCACGGGGTATTCGGACTGGGCGTCCCAGAGCCATTCGACGACTTCGGTTTCGGTGTTGACGATGAATACCTGGTCGGCGACGATGTCGGCGACGACGAGGCGGTTCTCGTCGATGCGGTCGGCGTCGTGCCACTCCCCGGCGGTCTCCTTGTAGTCGTAGCGACCGTAGAGTTCGGTCACCTCACCGGTCGAGAGGTTGGCGCGCTCGATGGTGTTGTACGCACAGGGCGGGTCACTGCAGGTCGGTCCCTGCGTGTGGATGGTGTCGGTCGCGGTGTACTCGACGGTCATGGCGTCGCCTTCGACAGGGTCGACGTCGAAGTATTTCGTGCGACTGTTGTTGTAGTAGAGGACGCTCCCGTTGGGCGCGTAGGCGATGAGCGTGCCGGCGCGGGCGGATTCGGTGACGACGGTGACGTTGTCCGTCGGCGGCGCTTCGGGCACGTCGGCCGCAGTCTGGGTGGAGAGGCCGGTCGTCGCGGCGTGGGCGAGGGTCACTCCGACCAACAGCAGAACGAGGATGGAAAACAGCCTGATGGCGGTTTTGCTGGTCGCCATCTCGCGAAAGCGGTCCATACGGTCCCCGAGGGAAGGGGGATTAAAAAAGCGTTCGTGGTCGGCGGCTTCCTCGCGACCGCCTCAGGCGGTCGGCGCTTCGGTCCCGGCGTCGACGGCGGTGTAGGTCGACTTCCGGGCGTCCATCAGGTAGACGGATTCCTCGACGACGCCGGCATTATCGAGCTTTTTGAGGGCGTGGCGGACGGTCCGCTGGGGGAGCAGGGATTCCTCGGCGAGTTGGGACTGGGTGAGAGAGCCCTCGTACTCGAGTGTTTTATAAACGAGCTTCGCGCTCGGTGGCAGGGACTCGACTGGCGATTCCGTTTCGGACATATCCAATAGAACGGCGGGGACCCGTTTAATGGTCGTTCGGTGTGGTGGCGGCGACACACATCCGGTGCTGGTTTTATATATCGGGGTGGTGCTCGGCCCCTGCGGAGACGTCGGGGAACAGCGCATCGAGGTCGGGGTCGTCCTCCAGCAGGGCGAACGCGCGGCCTTCGCGTCGCACGATACCGGCGTCTTCGAGGTGTTCGAGGTGGGCGAAAGCCTCACCGGGGCCGTGGAGGATGTGAATGTACGATAGCGACCCGAACAGTTCGGCGCTGATTTCCCACGGGGTAGCGGGCCCGGATTCGAGGACGCCGATGACCCGTTCGGTCCGTTCACGGTGGTGGTGGACGATGTCCGCGGCGCGTCCCGACGGGTCGATGATGGGGCCGCGGTGGCCGGGCCACGCGCGGGTGTAGCCGCGGTCGACGATGCCGGCGAGGGTATCGAGATACTTCGCGAGGGCATCGTCGACGCGGGTGTCGGCGCCGCCGACGTTCGGCGTGTAGTAGGGCAACAGCGCGTCGCCGCTGAACACCTCCTCGCCGTCGCGGCCGTCGAAGGCGTAGCCGGCGAGGCCGGCGGCGTGGCCGGGCATATGGACGGCTTCGAGTTCGGTCGCGCCGATATCGAAGGTTTCGCCGCCCTCGAAGGTGGTCACCTCGGCCGGGTCGCCGTCGATGCCCGACGTCGAATCGAGGAAGGCCAGCAGTTCCTCCTGTTTGTCCTCGGGCATGCCCCACTCGTCGATGCAACTCCGGAGGCGGTCCTCCGAGGCCGCCATCGCGTCCGGGTCCTGTTCGACCAGCGGCGCGTCAGCCTCGTGGACGTAGACCGCACAGCCGCTTTCGGCCTGTATCTCCCCGGCGAGGCCGGTGTGGTCGGCGTGGTGGTGGGTGAGGAAGACTCGGTCGATATCCGCAAAGTCGAGGCCGTAGTCGGCGAGTCCCTCGCGCAACTGCTCGCGCGTTTCGGGGACGCCGACGCCGGTATCGATGAGCGTCGTCTCGGCGCTTTCCTCCAAGCCGAGCACGTAGCAGTTGTTGTTCCCCTCGAAGGCGGTGTTGCCGAGCGAGACGATGCCCAACTCGAACCCGAGCGCGGGGTCGGTCATGGTCGGGCCTCCGTGGGGGCGCCGGTGCTCATCCCCATCCCGCCCGAGACGCCGGGCGAGAGGACGACGGTGTCGCCGTCGGACAACTCGATATCGGCCGGGTCGGTCTGGTTCATCGGTTGGCCGTTCACCGCGACGGTGACGTTCGGACGAACGGCGCCGTTGGCCCGGAAGACTAGCGACTCCAGTCCTTCGTACACATCGGCGACGGCGTGCAGCGCCGTCTCGACGGAGGTTCCCGCTTCGAGGTCGCGAACGACCGCCTTCTCGCCGACGGCGTCGCGAAGGGTGGCGTAGAACTCGAACTCGACACGCATACACCTTCGTGGGTCCCGCCGTGGCAAAAGGTTTCGTTCGCGGGTGGTTTCGGTCAGTTTCGCAGGGGCCATCAGACGCCGGCCCCGGTCGGCGCGTCGCCCGCGAACTGGGGTTCGGGATCGAGGCCCAGTTCGTCGAGGGCTTCCTGCATGTGTTCGTCGTCGACGAACCCGGCGCCGGCCTCGACGCGCTTTTCGTGGGCCAGCGCCAGCACCTCGCCGCGTCGGTCGTCGGGGATGTCGTACTTCTCGACGACCAACTCGACGATAAGGCCGCCGGGGTCCTGCGTGTACAGCGAGTGGAAGGCGCCGCGGTCGAACTCGTTGAAGCCGTAGCCGGCCGCCTGCAGGGCCTGCTTGGTGTCGTCGAACTCCTCGGGCGCGATGGAGAAGGCGAGGTGGTGGACGTTGCCGGGGCCGCGCTGGGGGCGGGTGCGCTGGCCTTCCTTCGTGAAGAAGGTGAGGATGCGGCCGTCGCCGGTGTCGAAAAACAGGTGTGTCAGTTCGGGCTGGTCGAGGTTGGGCTGTTCGAGGACCAGCGGCATCCCCAGCAGGTCCCGGTAGAAGGCGATGGTCCCGGCGGAATCGCCGCCCATGACCGTCATGTGGTCGGTTCCGATGGTGTGAACGGGGCTGTCCGGCGCCTCAGCGGTCACGTCGAACTCCGGTGTGTGTTCCATATCGGCCGTACGGACTGGTCCCACAAGTAGACAAGGCTAAGCAATGTTATTGCGTGGCGAGGTATAACCTAACAATTATAATCCATCCCGCGGATTACCCCTCCGTGACTTACATTAGCACGCCCGAATCGGCCTTCGAGGACGTCCCGAACTACGAGTATCCCCACGACAAGGTACCCGTCACCGACGACGGCGCGGAGATGGCCTACGTCGACGTCGAGCAACGTGGCAGCGGCCACGCAGGCGATGAAACGTTCCTCCTCATGCACGGCGAACCGACGTGGGGCTTCCTCTACCGCAAACTCATCCCGACGCTCTCGGAACACGGTCGCGTCATCGTCCCGGATTTCCTCGGTCTTGGCCGCTCCGACAAGTACACCGACCCCGACGACTACGGGTTCGACCTCCACTACGAGTGCTTCGAGACGCTGCTGTTCGACGAACTGGACCTCGAAGACGTCACCCTCGTCTGTCAGGACTGGGGCGGCCTCATCGGGTTGGCGCTTGCGGGCCACCACCCTGAGCGATTCGCCCGCCTCGTGGCGATGAACACCGGCATCCCCGACGGGACACAGGAGATGTCCGACGCCTGGCACGAGTTCGCGGATTTCGTCGAGAACGTCGACGAGTTGCCCATCGGCATGCTCATCCAGAACGCGACCGGGACCGAACTCCCCGAGGAGGTCGTCGCGGCCTACGAGGCGCCGTTCCCGACCGAGGAATCGAAGGCGTGTGCCCGGTCGCTGCCCTTCGATATTCCCCACTCGCCGGACGACGAGGGCGCCGACACCATGCGCGAGGCCAAGGAACGCCTCAGCGAGTGGCAAAAGCCCGCCTTCGTCCTCTTCTCGGATTCGGACCCCATCACGCGGAACGCCCGGGACCCGCTCCGGGAACTGATTCCGACCGCGAAGGAACAGCCCGATACGTGGATCGAGGGTGCGATGCACTTCCTGCAGGAGGATTCGGGTGAGGAAATCGCCGAGGAAGTCGTCGAGTTCGTTCAGCGGACCTGAGGCGCGACGGTAACGGCCGCCGGACTGCGGGGTTCGCGTTCATATAGGAACGCGAACAGAAACCGCGTTCTGCAAATACTGTTTTAGGGTGACCACGTATCTCGCAACGAGACCGATGTTGCGCCCTCCCCGACTACGCACGCGCCGTCAGGTATCGACCGTGACTGCCTTCCATCGCGTCCAGCGATGGCAGCCACGACGGAGGTTTACATGAACTCACGCAGTCCATCCGGTATGTCCGAGCAGGCGGGATCTCCGCTGGAAGACCTCACAGCGGGTGGCCCGGCTATCGACGCCTTCGAACTACTGGCCAACGAGACCCGACTCGCCATTCTGGTTACGCTCTGGGAGAGCTATCGGCCTTTCGCGGAGGATACCACGCTCCAGTTCTCCGAGTTGCGCGAACGCGTCGGGACGGCCGACAGCGGCCAGTTCAACTACCACCTCGACCGCCTCACCGACCACTTCGTCGACGCGACCGATGACGGATACCGACTCAGCGACGCCGGACTCACCGTCGTCCGGTCGGTTATCGCCGGCACGGGAATCGAGGAGCGGACTCTCGAACCGACGACGGTCGATATGGACTGTAAACTCTGTGGTAGTCCCGCCGAAATCGCCTACGAGGACGGGTGGGTCTACGTGTTCTGCACCGAGTGTGATGGCCTCTGGACGGACCGCAGCGACGACGAACGCGGCCAACTCGCGCGCTTTTCGCTGCACCCGGCGGCGCTGGCCGACCGCACGCCCGAGGAGATTTACGCCGCGGCGTGGCTGACGACCTACCAGAAACTCCACAGCATGATCGAGGGGGTCTGTCCGACGTGTTCCGGGCCCATCGAGCGGTCGGTCGTCGTCTGTGAGGACCACGAGGACGACGGCATCTGTGGGAACTGCGGTCGGAACGGTCGGGGGGCCGCGCGGCTATCCTGTGCGGTCTGCAAGGAGTGGGTCCAGTCGACGCTCGGGAGCATCGCGAAGTACCATCCCGCTGTGGTCGGGTTCTGCTACCGACACGGCCTCGAACTGCAGTACGGCGTCGAGAGCCTAGCACAAATCGAGCGCCGGTTGGACGAGGCCACTTCGAAGGTGGACCTAGTCTCGGAGACCCCGCCGCGTGTCGACGTGACGACCGAGATGGACGGTGACGAAATCCGCGTGCGACTCGCCGAGGACCTGACCGTACTGGAGGTCAGCGAACGAACGGCCTGAAAAGAGGAACCGGACGCTCGGTCCCTCAGAGCCGATTCAGAAGTGGGGAGCGTCGATTTCCATGATTTCGGCGGCCTCCTCGGGCGTCGCGGGTTCGCGGCCGACGTTGCGAGCCATCTCGGCAGCCTTGCCGACGAGTTCGGGATTGGTCGCCATCTCACCGTTCGGCAGGTAGAAGTTGTCTTCGAGGCCGACGCGGACGTTGCCGCCCATCGAGAGGGCGGCGGCGACGAGTTGCCACTGGTCCTCGGAGATGCCGATGACCTGCCAGTTGGCGTCGTCGGGCAGTTGGCGGACCTGATGAGCGAGGTTCTCGACGCTCGGGGGGATGCCGCCCAGAACGCCCATGATAAGGGAGAAATGAATCGGGTGTTCGAGGGTGCCGGATTCGAGGAACGGGCGGATGTTCCCGATATGCCCCGTGTCGAAACACTCCAGTTCCGGCTTGACGCCCGATTCGTTCATCGCTTCGAGGAACTGCTCGATTTCGTTGAACGGGTTCTCGAAGACCATATCGAAGACGAAGTCGTCGCGCGATTCGCTGTACTTCGCGTAGTTCATCGACCCCATGTTCAGGGCGGCGATGTCGGGCTGGACACCCTCGACGTACTGGAGGCGGGTGTCGACGGGTTCGTGGAGCGCGCCCGTCGAGAAGTTGATGAGGATGTCCGTGCGGTCGCGAATCTCGTCGTAAATCTCCTGATACACCTCCTCATCGAAGGTCGGCGAGCCGTTGTCGGTCCGGGCGTGGATGTGCGCGACGGCGGCGCCGTTCTCGCGGGCTTCGGCGGCGTCTTCGGCGATTTCTTCCGGTGTGTAGGGAATGTGCTCACACTGGTCGCGCGTGGTGAGCGCGCCGGTCAGCGCCGCGCTAATAATCGCTTTGTCGGGGTCGTTGCCTTTGACGGATTCTTGTTCGATTGCCATGATTGGAGTTTGGTGTTGGTTGGTTCGTCGTGCGGTTAGCGGGCTATTCGTCGTCGGTGGCGTCGGCGTCGTCCTCGCCGTCCTCGTCGGGGCGGCCCTTCCAGTCGGGTTCCTCGCCGGTGAGGAAGGAGTTGAACCCCTCCTCGGCGTCGTCGCTCATCGCCAGCATCGTGACCATCTCGCGCATGTAATCCAGCGACTCGGAAAAGCCCATCTCGCGCTGGTTGTAGAAGGACTCCTTGCCGATTTCGATCATAAATGACGACGGCGTGGCGAGGTCGTCGACGAGCGAATCGAGTTCGTCGTCGAATTCCTCGGGGGCCACGAGGTCGGTGGTAAAGCCGATATCGTGGGCAGTCCCGGCGTCGAAATGTTCGCCGGTAAAGAGGTATTTGAGAGCCTGTTTTTCGTTGACTGTGCGCATGATCGGCACGAGCGCCTGTGCGGGGAAGATGCCGATGTCGACCTCGGGCGTGCCGAAGGTGGCCTCCTCGCTGGCGACGATGACGTCGCAGGCGGCGGCCAGTCCCATCCCGCCGGCCAGACAGTAGCCTTCGACGGCGGCGACGGTGAGCGCGGCCGTGTCGACGGCCTTCTCGATGAGTTGTTTCATGCCCGCAAATCCCTCGCGGTAGGCCTGCGAGCCCTGACCGACGGCGCTTGCCATCGACTTGATGTCGCCGCCGGCACAGAAGGTGCCCTCGGCGCCGCGGATGACGACGACGCGGGCCGGGCCGTCGTCGGCGAAATCGAGCACTGCCGACAACCCGTCGATGACGTTTCCGTTCAGGGCGTTGCGGTCCTCCGGGCGGTCGATAGTCGCCCGGACGACGAGGTCGTCGTCGGCTACCTCGACGTCGAGGTCGTCGTTGGAAAGGTCCTCGCTCGTGACCATGCTGTCATACGGATGCGGTGGCGGTACTATGATGATTTCGGACGGTTGTAAACGAACAATTAGTTTAACCGTGAAAAGTGGAACAGCGGTTGTCGAACGTGTTCGACGGGGGAATTTATGCCGGGGCATCCAAAGCATGACGCATGGCAACTGACCCCATCGACTACGGGGAACTGGACGAGGGTCGAAACTGCAACTACTGGGCGCTGGACCCGACGTTGCAGTTCGAGGCCCAGCGCGTCTACCCCGACGACGAGTTCGAATGGGCCGAGGACCTGCTGTCAGAGTTCGGCGAGGCGCTCGGCCATCGGATGGCCGATACCGCCGACCGCATCGACAAAGCGGGCCACGAACTGAAGTCCTTCGACAAGTACGGCGAGCGCCTGAACGAGGTCGAATACCACCCGCTCATCCACGAGCAGGAGGAAATCGCCTACGAGGAGTTCGGCATCACGCACGACGCCTTTCATGCGCCACCGGGCCGCGATGAGCCGGTCGGGCTCTCGCACGCGCTGATGATGCAGGCGCTTCTGTCCTACGTCGATATGGGCTTTTGCTGTCCCGTCTCGATGACGAACGGCGCCGCCATCGTCCTCGATAAGTTCGACGACGGCACACTCGATGACTATTTCGAGGGGCTGACCGCCCGCGACCTCGAGGAGCACATCGAGGGCGCGATGTTCCTCACCGAAGAGCAGGGTGGCTCCGACGTCGGCGCGAACGAGGTTCGCGCGGAGCGGACCGACGAGGACAGCGAGACGGCGGAGACGTCTCGGAGAGGAGGCGGCGTCGCCGCCGACCGCGTCTACGAACTCTACGGCGAGAAGTGGTTCTGCTCGAACATCGACGCCGAGGGCGCGCTCGCCCTCGCGCGCACGCCCGACGCTCCCGAGGGTGTCGAGGGCCTGTCGCTGTTTCTCGTGCCCCGAACCAAGCCGAACGGCGAGGTCAACGAATCGCACTTCCGCCGCCTGAAGGACAAACTCGGCACCACCTCCGTACCGACCGGCGAAATCCAGTTCGAGGGCGCCGAGGCCTACCTCGTCGGCGAGGAGCAGGAGGGCTTCAAATACATGGCCGAGATGATGAACTTCGAGCGGCTCACCAACGCGACGGGCTCTGTCGGCGTGATGGGCCGGGCCCTGCTGGAGGCCAAGGTCCGGGCCGCCCAGCGGGAGGCCTTCGGCGACACCATCGACGAGTACCCGCTGATGCGCCGGGACCTGGTAGACATGGCCGTCGACTACGAGGCCGCCGCCGTCTTCTCCTTCGAGGGCGCCCGCCTGCTGGACGAGCGCGAGCGAACCGACGCCGGCCCCGGTGACGACGTCTACCAGCTCATGCGCCTGTTCATCCCCGTCGCCAAGTACAAGACCGCGCGTATGTCCGTCGAGACGACGTCCTACGCGATGGAGATTCTCGGTGGCAACGGCTACGTCCGCGAGCATACGACCGAGCGCCTGCTTCGGGACGCACAGGTCCTGCCCATCTGGGAGGGACCGTCGAACATCCTCGCGCTCGACACCCTCCGGGCGCTGAACCGCGAGGACGCACACGAGGCCCTGCTGCCGTACGTGCAGGCGAAACTGGATGCCGTCGAACATCCCCACCTCGACGAACTGGCCGACGACGTCGAGGAGCGATTCCTCGAACTCCAGAACGCGCTGGCGACGTTGGCGACCGAGGACGGCGACTACGCGCAGTACCACGGCAAGCGCTTCGCCGACCTCATCTTCGACGTCGTGACCGCGGCGCTCCTGCTCGAGGAAGCCCAGACGCAAATCGACGAGGACGGCGATGCTCGGAAGGCCCTCGTCGCCGAACGGTTCGTCAGCACGCGATTCGGTGATGACGAGGCCTACGGCGTCACCTCCGGCGAGCGCTTTGCTATGGAGGACGACGCCTTCGCGGCCATCGTCAAATACGCGAGCGTCGAACCCGAGGCGCTGGTCGACGCGGCGCCGGCCGACGACTGACGTTCGCGTCGAATCACTCACTGGATACCGCTGTCCCGAGCGCTTCTCCTTTCCTACGATCGTTTCCCGCTCATACTACGGTTTGAGAAGCCGACAACCGACAGCCGGGTTTGAATTTACGTTTCGAATCGGGATAGAACATAGTTGTCGAAGAGTTTCGCTCATTATAGGTGAAGAATATTAAGCACAATTGCATTGGATACTGAACCCGTATTATCCGATACCGAGGTCTGAAAAATATATGTCCGAGAAAATCGAGACGGCAGCGCGGAGGGGCGTGACGGCGCAAGCTACCCTCCCCAACTGGTTGGACCGATATGCGACACTTGGCCTCTATGGCTTACTGGTTGGAACGGGGCTCTGTCTGGTTGCCTTCGTCACCAATCCGGTCCCCGACCCCTCGTTTCCGTGGGCAACGCTGCCGGCGTCGTTTCGATTCCCGTTCGAACAACCACGAATCGAACACTGGCCGGTGACCTACACCGTCGGGATCTGGCTCTGGGTCGCTGGCTTCCCGGCGCTGTTTCTGGCGGGCTATCGACGGTACGGACTCAGCACCCCATTCGGACCGACGGCGTGGCTCGCCGGCTTGCCGACGCTCGCAATGTTTGGCCTGACGACCTATTGTCGGTTCTTCTGGCCGAAACTCTACCCGCCGACGTGGAACGCACCGTCCTACACGTTCGTCTGCTGGCTGTACTGTTCGTCCTACGACCCGGTCTGGAGTAACCTCGCATACGCGATTGCCACGCTCGGTGCCATCGTCGTACTCCTGGGGGCTCGATACGGCCGGGGCAGGGAATACGGACTCGCGGTCTTCGGAGTGCTCTCGTTGCCCCTCGGCGTTCCCGTCCTCTACGAGGCGTATCGACGACGTGCGAATCGAGTGACCGATTCCCGACGGGTGTCCTCGTGATGGCTCAGGGGTCGTCCACTACACCGTCGGCGGTCACGCGGGTCCGTTCTTCGCTCACGCGACGGGACGTCCTCGTCGGGGGCTGGATGGGTCTCACCGTCCTCGCCTACTATCACAACTTCCTCTTCGTCCAATCGACGGCGCTCTCCTACGCTTATGCGATTTCTTCCTACGGAGTCGGCGTGTTGTTCGCCCGGTACGATGCGACGGTGAAACACCTCCTCGTCATCGGCACGATTGGCGGCGTTCTGGAACTACTCGCTGACTACTTTCTGGTCGAAATTGCCGGGACGCTGGCGTATCCGTCGGGATATCCGTTCGTCTTGCGGTCTCCTGCCTACATGCCGTTCGCGTGGGCGATCCTCATCGCCTTCATGGGATACGTCGGGCTTCGCCTCGCTGACGAGGTGGGGCGAACGGCTGCGTATCTCGGGCCTGCGGTGTTCGCCTTTGTCGCCGAGAGCGGCTACGAATCGCTCGCCAGTCGAGGCGGTGGCTGGACGTATACTGATGCGCCACTTGGGTGGGTCGGACACGCACCCCTGTTCGTCCTGGTCGCAGAGGCAGCCATGTTCGCGTCGGTGTACTACTGGGTGCGGCGGGATTCGGTCACAGGCGGCATCGGGATCGGGATGACAGTCATCGCGAGTTACGCGGGCGTCTATTATCTGTTCACACTCCTCGCGGTAATCACCTAAGGGCCGAAACCGAATCCCGAGGGCTGTCGCTGTCGGCTACTGAAAACGGTAGAATACCTTGATAATGCCCTAGAGGCGGTGGCTGAATACGGTCTCTTCGAGGGTTTCCTCGCTGAGCGACGAGGGGAGGGAGTCGTCAGTCTTGATCGGGACCATCGGAGCGCCGGTGTTGGTTTCGTCCGTATAGCGGGTCATTTGTTGTCGGGCGCTTTCGCGCTGTATCGCATGAACGACGATGGATGATAATAAAGTTAATGAACGATAATGTTAATATACTCCAACCAATTTAAGGACGTATTCATATTTGGACGTCCGTCTCAGTAAGCGGACAAAATATCAGATACGTCCATCCTGTACGCGATAACTGGCCGTGTAATTGGCTAAATATCCACGGCGGGAACGGGAAAATCGTTGGTCCTATCCCCGGTCGGGGTCTCGCCCTCAATCAGCAGCGGTAAGTTCTCCGGGAGGCAACCTCGACTATGGACGCCGAGGCGACCGTGCGAGCGTACTACGACGCGCTCCGTGACGGCGAGCCGTTACATCCCTTCTTCGCCCGCGACGCATCGACCGTCAAGTTCGGTATCGGCGAGCGACTGACAGGCTACGAGGAAATCGAGGCCGGCCTCCGCGCACAGACGCAGACGACCGAGGGCTGGGCCGTCGACAGCGACCGACTCGTCGTCGAGGAACGCGACGAACACGCGTGGTTCTCCGACGACGTCTTCATGGCCTGGAACAGCCTCGAACACGGCATCCGCTACGAGTTCGAAACCCGCTGGAGCGGAACGCTCGAACGCCGCGCGGACGATGACCGACTGGAGACCGATTGGCGGTTCGTCGGGATGCACGTTTCTACCGAAGGGGGGACGCGATGACCGGGCCGATATCCGGCGAGGACCGCGCCAAGACGATGCGCTGGGTGAAGGTCATCTTCGTCCTGCTGGTCGGAGCCTCGGCGGGCCTCATCACCTCGCAGGGTGACGCGTCGCTGAAAATCGTCGTGGGCGCCGTCGTCGGTGGCCTGCTCGTCGGCATCGCGCTCGTGTGGTATCTCTTCCCCGACCCGGAGGCGCTGGCGCCGGCGACCGACTACGAGTACCGGAAATAAGCTTCGCGGACCGTACGGATTATTAGCGGTGTTCCCCCATGTCTCGGTATGGCACGAGCCGCGGTCGTCGGCGCCGGCATGACGAAGTTCGGCGTCCACGACACACCGCTACAAGAACTGTTCGGGCGCGCCGCCCTCGACGCGTTCGACGACGCCGGAATCACCCCGGACGACGTCGATGCCTTCTACTTCGGCAACGCGATGGGCGGCCAGACCGAGAACGACACCCACCTCGGGCCGAAACTCGCCTCCCACGTCGGGATGGCGGGCATCCCGGTCCAGCGCTACGAGGACGCGTGTGCGACCTCCTCGAACGCCTTCAAGAACGCCGTCGAGGCCGTCGAAGCGGGCGTCCACGACGTCGCTTTGGTCGGCGGTGTCGAGCGGTGTACGCCCGAGACGGGCAAGGACACGCCGGAGATGACCCGCATCTTCGCCTCCGCCTCTCACCGGCAGTACGAACAGCCGACCGGCCTCACGTTCCCGGGCGTCTTCGCGCTGTTCACCCAGCGGCACATGCACGAACACGGGACGACCGAAGAGCAGTTGGCTCACGTCGCGGTCAAGAACCACGGCAACGGCAGTCTCAATCCGAACGCCCACTTCGGCAAGCAGACGACAGTCGAGGAGGCGCTGGATGCGCCGAAAATCGCCGACCCCTTCCGCTTGATGGACTGCTGTCCGTTCTCCGACGGCGCGAGCGCCGTCGTCATCGTCAGCGACGACTACGCCGACTCCTTCGATGCCCCCGTCGACGTCTCGGGCATCGGTCACGCGACGGACGTGGTCCCCATCGGCGACAAGGACCAACCGCACGTCACGCAGGCGGCCCGCGATGCGGCCGCACAGGCCTACGAACAGGCCGACACGACCGCCGACGCGATGGATTTCGCGGAGGTCCACGACTGCTTTACCGGCGCGGAAATCCTCGCCAGCGAGGCCCTCGGCCTCGTCGCGGAGGGTGAAGGTGGCCCCGCGGCCGCAGAGGGTCGCACCGCCCGCGACGGCGACATCCCTATCAACCCCTCCGGCGGCCTGAAGGCCAAGGGCCACCCCATCGGCGCGACCGGCACCGCTCAAATCGTCGAGTTGACCGAACACCTCCGCGGCGACGCGGGCGAGCGCCAACTCGACGGCGTCGAACAGGGCGTCGCGCACAACCTCGGCGGGGACGCCGCTACCACCGTTGTGACCGTCATGGAGGCCCGACAATGAGCGACCGACTCACCCACGCCGAATGGAGCGATGCGGTCGAAGACGGCGACCTGCTCGGCCAGGAGTGTCCCGACTGCGGAAAGGTTCAGGGCACGCCGAAGGCGGCCTGTCCCGACTGCGGGTCGAGAGGCCTCGAAACCGTCGAACTGCCGAGCGAGGGGACCGTCTACACCGAAACGACGATTCACGTCCCGCCGGCACCCATCGAGGAGCGCGGCTATCAGGTCGTCGTCGTCCAGTTGGGCGACGCCCGCGTGATGGGGCGGCTGACCGACGGCGAGGTCGATATCGGCGATTCCGTCTCCGTCTCGGGGTTCGTCGAGGACCACGAAGGCTACGTGGCGCCGACCTTCGCCGCGGAATAGAAGCTACGCGTCCCTTTTTGCCTCCGCGAAAGCGTCTCAGTTGCCGAGGCGGTCGGCCCCGTTGGCGGCGGCATTGGCCGCTGACCCTCCCGAGAGGTCGCTGATACAGCGGCGGCAGAAGCGATAGCTCGGGTCGTTCGGCGTCCCGCAGGTCGGACAGGCGATGCGCTCGTCGTCTCGGCCCGCCGACTCCTCGACTGAGGGCCTGTCATCCTGCTGGGTGTGGGTCTCAAGCAGGTCCATCGCGTCGGTCGAGTCCGTCGCCCTGCGGTAGAGGTAGACGACCACCGCCGCATGGAGGCCGAAGAGCAGCGCCGCCAGCGCGACGAGCCAGACGAACTGTTCCATAACGGTCGATACTACGGACTTCTGTTACTTAGGCGTTCGCGGGAGATACGAGGGTGGGTTCGAACGCGTCGGTGGATGGTCTGATGCTTCAGTCGGGCTGAGGGATTTAAAGCGATTATATACCCGTAGCTTCTCGTACTGGCGTATGAATCGTCGGCAGTACCTCGCGACGATCGGGTGTGCGGCGAGTGCGTTCCTCTCTGGGTGCCTTAACGACCCCGGCACTGAAGGTGGCCTGTTGGAAGCGCTGGAGGTCGACAAACCACCAAACGCGTCGGTTACTGCGGCGACCGATGACCGAATCAGCGGTGTTGCCCCGGTACAAGACGTCATTCAGCGCGTGAGTCAGAACGAAAGTGGTGTCGGAGAAGTCGAGGTTTCCGAAAGGGAGTACGATAGCGTAGCGCAGGCCCTCTCGAACCTTCCGTGGTACGACCGGAGCGAACACGGTTCCAGCTATCCGTCCGGGATATATATCCAACACGACGGGGAGGTTTTCGTGGTCGTCCTTACTCCGTTCTGCACGGATTCGATGTTCGTAGACGCACAGAGCGACCGCGGCGAGTACGGCTGGGGTGGCTGTATAAACAGTAGCTGAGCCCCAAAATCCCGGTCAGGCGACCCGCGAAAGCCACAGCGACGGGTCGTCGAGTTCCTCGTCGGTCGGCAGGTTGTCGGGGTCCTCCCAGACGATGCCGGCCGCGGCGACGCCCCGAGCGTCGGCGACGGCGTCGAAGAACTCCTTGCCGCGTTCGTACTGCTTGCGCTTCATATCGAAGCCCAGCAGCTTCCGGATGAGACCGGAAATCGGGCCGGCGTTCTGCCGGCGGGCGTCGAGTTTCTCTCGCAAATCCTCGTATTCGCGGTCGAAGGCGCGGTCCATGACGAGTTCCGCGTAGCCCTCGACGGCGGTCATCGTCACGGTGAGTTCCCGGAGGGCCTCGCGGTCGATATTACCGGCGGCGAGGTCCGAGACGGCGTCTTCCATCTTGTCTTCGAGGTGCGGGCCGAGCCACGGGGCGGCGCCGAACTCGGCGGCATGCGAGACCTCGTGGAAGGCGATCCAGCGCCGGAAGCGGTCGCGGTCGACGTCGAGGCTCTCAGCTACTTTCTCGATGTTCGGGTGGACGAAGTAGAGTTCGTGGTCGCCGTCGCCGAGCAGGAGGGGGTCGTACTGTCCGAGGACGTTGTTGGCGAGAAAGCCCAGCGTGACGGCCATCGACCCGGTGTTGGCGGTCCGGGTCAGCGACGGCGCCAGCGACGCCTGGGATTCGAGCGGGCCGAGCAGTCGCTCGAAGGTGCCGATGTTGGCGTCGATCCAGTGGTGACGGTTCTGAATCTGGACGCTGTGGGGCAGGTCGAAATCGATGGCGGCGGCCTCGCGAATGCCGTCGCGGGCGTCGGCCACGTCGTCGGCGTAGCCGTCGCGTTCGGCCTCCAAGAGGGTCAGATCGCCGGCGTCGGTCGCCGCGTGGGCCGCGGTGCTGACGGCGGTCCAGTCGACTGGGCCGTCGCCCTCGGTGTCGGCGACGGCGCGGGCGGCGCGAAAGAGGTTCACGCTTTGACTACCCTACCGGGAGCCAAAGGCCTTCCGGGTGGGTACATCGCCGTCCGCGAACGGTTTTATCATCGCCGGCCGTGGTGCCTGCATGGCCTGTCCGTATCTCGACTACCGCGACGAGGGCGAGGACCGCTCGTTCGACACCGAACGCGCCTACTGTACGGCGGTCGATGCGTTCGTCCAGCCGATGCGAGCCGACATCTGCAACGACCGCTACGACCTGCATCACGCCGAGGACTGCGAGTTTTACAAGGAAGCGGCAGGGGAGGGAAGCGACGACGCATGAGTTACGAGGCCTACCAGCGCGGCGAGCCGGTCATCATCACGGCGGCGCTGACCGGCGGCGTCCACGGCAAGGAAGCGAGCCAACACCTTCCGGAGACGCCCGAGGAAGTCGCCGAGGCGGCCGAAGCCTGCGAGGAAGCCGGCGCCAGCGTCGTCCACCTGCACGCCCGGAAGGAAAACGGCGAACGGACCTTCGAACGCGAACGCTTTCAGGAACTGACCGAGGCCGTCCGCGAGCGAACCGACCTCATCGTCCAGCACTCGACGGGCGGCACCGGCGCGCCCGACGACCTTCGGCACGAACCCCTGCGGACGGACCCGGCGCCCGATATGGCGTCGCTGGACATGGGGCCGCTCAACCGGTACCAGCACCTCACGTCGGAGAACACGCGTGCGCTCGTGGAGGCCCTCGGCGAGGAGATGCGCGAACGGGGTATCAAACCAGAGGTGGAGGTGTTCAACGGCGGCCATCTCAACGAGGTCCACGGCCTGCTGGACCGGCGGCCGGACCTGCTGGAGGAGCCGTATCACACGACGCTCATCTTCGGCGGCGGAACGACGGCGATGCCGACCCCGAAAAACTTCTTGAACCTCATCGAGCATCTGCCGGAGGGCGCGACGTTCAACACGCTCGCGTTCGGCCCCCACCAGTTGCCATTCACGGCGATGGGTATCGTCTTCGGCGGCCACGTCCGGGTCGGCCTCGAAGACAACCGCTACTTCCGGCAGGGCGAACTCGCGACCAACGAGCAGTTAGTCGCACGGGCGGCGACGCTCGCGGAGACGCTGGAACGGCCCGTCGCCTCGCCCGACGAGGCGCGGGAGATACTCGGTTTATAAATCAGGCGCGATATCGTCGGTGTCGAACGCGTTTTCGTCCTCGTCGGCATCGAGGAACTTCTTCTTCGCGAGATAGGCGACCGCCGCGAGGAAGAGTAGGCCGACAACCGCAGCAAGGGCGCTGCCTTTCTTCGAACCGCCGGTTTCGGCCGGTGGCTCGTCGCTGGCGACGACGTCCTTTTCGCCGTGGCTGTAGGGGGCGTTGGCGGTCAGCGAGGAGTCATCGAGATGGACTTCGAGGAAGGTGAACTCGACCATACCGATGGTTCGGCGGTCGGATACTTATATACTCGTGTGACGCCGCGTGCGGCCGAACGGTCCGTAGCGGGGGTTGAGCGGTCCATGCCGGGACGTTCTTATATCCGACGCCCGAGGAGACGATATGAACGAGCGTCAACGGACGTTCCTCGACGACCTTCTGTCGACCGCTACCCCCTCGGGATTCGAGACCCCGGGACAGCGCGTCTGGCTGGATTACGTCGAGGAGTTCGCCGACGAAACCCGCGTCGACGACTACGGCAATGCCGTCGCCGTCTACGAGGGCGCCCCCGAGGCCCCCTCTATCGCGCTCGCCGGCCACGGCGACGAAATCGGCCTGATGGTCCGCGATATCACCGACGACGGCTTCCTGAAACTCACCCGAATCGGCGGGTCGGACAAGACGGTCACCCGCGGCCAGTACGTCACGGTTTACACCAGCGACGGACCCATCGAGGGCGTCGTCGGACAGGTCGCCATCCATCTCCGGGAGGCCGACGACAACGAGTACGACGACATCAACGAGCAGTACGTCGATATCGGCGTCGAAGACGAGGCGGAAGCCCGCGAACTCGTCGACGTCGGCGACCCGATTACCTTCGATACCGAGATAACGGACCTCGCGGACCGCCGCGTCGCGGCCCGCGGGATGGACAACCGGGTCGGCATCTGGACGGCTGCCGAGGCGTTCCGCCGCGCCGTCGAGGCCGAGCCGGACGCGACGGTGTATGCCATCTCGACGGTTCAGGAGGAAATCGGCCTCAAGGGTGCCCGGATGGTCGGCTTCGACCTCGCGCCGGATGCAGTCATCGCGACGGACGTGACCCACGCGACGGACCAGCCGGATTCGCCCGGAAACAAGGGCGGCGATATCGACCTCGGGGCCGGCCCCGTGGTCGCCCGCGGCAGCGCGAACCATCCGAAACTGGTGGCTGCGGCCCGGACCGCGGCCGACGATGATGACATCGACGTCCAGTTGCAGGCCTCCGGTTCCTATACCGGAACCGATGCTGACGCCTTCTATACGGCCAAGGGCGGCATCCCGTCGCTAAACGTCGGCCTGCCGAACCGCTATATGCACACGCCCGTGGAGGTAATCGACCTCGATGACCTCGATGAGGCGGCCGACCTGCTGGCGGCGGTCGCCGCCCGCGCCGCCGAGTTCGGGCCGTTTTCGGTCGACGTATAGCCGCGTTCGGCCGCCGTCGCCGCCGTATGCCGGTGCGTTTATACTATCGGCGTGAGCGACTTCCAGTATGACTGACCGTCCGCTCGACGTGCTCGAAGAAACGCTGGGTTCCGAAGTAAGCGTCACGCTGAAAGGCGGCGAGGTGTACGATGGCGAACTCGCCGGCTACGACCAACACATGAATCTCGTCCTCGAGGAGGGCGACAACGTAACCATTATCCGCGGCGATAACGTCGTTTCGATAGAACCATGACCGGAGCCGGGACCCCAAGTCAGGGTAAGAAGAACAAGACGACACACGTGAAATGCCGACGCTGCGGCGAGAAGTCCTACCACAGCCGAAAGAAGGTCTGTGCCTCCTGTGGGTTCGGCAAGTCCGCCAAGCGTCGCGACTACGCGTGGCAGTCGAAGCAGGGCGAATAACGCCTCGATTTTCCTGCGTTCTCCACCTCGCGTAGCCACGGCACCGTTCTGACGCGCCGAACGCCCCGCGTAGCGCCAGCGATGCGGTGGCTGTCGGTTTCGACTTAATTATACAGAATCGTGCATACACACGTCCGTGATTACCACCAAAGCACGCACGATGGAGTATGCTTTTACCCTTGGACGCGTCACCTCTATCCATGCCAGACGGGCGGCGCTCGGAGGGGCCGACGGAGAAATGCGGCGTGGTCGGCGTCTCGCTCGATGACCGCGAGGCGGCACGACCGCTGTACTACGCGCTATACGCGCTCCAGCATCGAGGACAGGAATCGGCGGGTATCGTCACCCACGACGGGTTCCAGCAGCACAGCCACGTCGAGATGGGACTCGTCGGAGACGCCTTCGACGAGGGGGACCTTCAGTCGCTGAACGGCGAGACGGGTATCGGCCACGTCCGCTATCCGACCGCCGGCAGCGTCGACTCCTCGTGTGCCCAGCCCTTTTCAGTCTCGTTCAAATCCGGCTCGCTCGGCCTGAGCCACAACGGGAACCTCGTCAACGCCGACGAGGTCCGCGAGGAACTGGCCGCCAAGGGCCACGCCTTCACCAGCGACGGCGACACCGAGGTCATCGCCCACGACCTCGCGCGGAACCTGCTGGAGGAGGACCTCATCCGCGCAGTCAAGCGCACGATGGGCCGGATTCACGGCTCCTACTCGCTGACCATCATGCACGACGACACCGTGTTGGGCGTCCGCGACCCCGAGGGCAATCGCCCGCTCTGTATCGGTGAGGTCGACGGTGGCTATATGCTCGCCTCCGAATCCGCCGCCATCGATGTCCTCGACGGGGAGTTCGTCCGCGACGTCAAGCCCGGCGAACTCGTCGTTCTCGACACCGACGGCAGCGGCTTCGATTCCTATCAACTGGTCGACCAGGACAACACCGCCCACTGTTTCTTCGAACACGTCTACTTCGCCCGACCGGATTCCCGCATCGACGACAACCTCGTTTACGACGTCCGGCGAGAACTCGGCCGCAAGCTCTGGGAGGAATCCGGCGTCGACAGCGACGTCGTCCTTCCGGTGCCGGACTCCGGCCGCGCCTTTGCTTCCGGCTACGCGGAGGCCGCACAGGACGAGGGCGCCGACGTGGAGTTCGCCGAGGGCCTGATGAAGAACCGCTATGTCGGCCGGACGTTCATCATGCCGACACAGGACGCCCGCGAGCGGGCCGTCCGCCTGAAACTCAACCCGATTCGGGACGTCGTCGAGGGCAAGACCGTCACCGTCATCGACGACTCCATCGTCCGTGGGACCACCTCGACGCAACTGGTCCAACTGCTGAAGGACGTCGGTGCCGAGGAGGTCCACATGCGCATCGGCGCGCCGGCCATCGTCGCGCCCTGCTACATGGGCATCGACATGGCCTCTCGCGAGGAACTCATCGCCGCGGGGCAGGAAACCGAGGACATCCGCGAGGAAATCGACGCCGACTCCCTTTCGTATCTCTCCATCGACGCCGTCGCCGAGGCGCTCGGCGAATCGCGTGCGGACCTCTGTCTCGGCTGTGTGACCGGCGAGTATCCCTACGATATCGAGGGCGAAACCACGGACCGCGACGTCGCGCGACCCGATATCGACGGCGCCGAAGCCGGCATCGCCGACGACTAACGTACTTAAAGCAGGTTGAGCGTCCGGCCGGCCCACGAGGCCTGCCGGTGGGCGAAGCGCTGGATGGCGACCGTCGGCCGAACCGCGTTGTCGATGACCATCTCGGAGGGGTCGGTCGGCGATTCTGCGAACACGTGTGTCGTCTCGACGTCGGCGGCGATATCGCCGAGCAACTGGAACATGGCGAAGTACTGGAGCTGTCGCGCCCGGTTGCCGTCGACGTCGAGGTCGCCCTGCAGCATGGCCGAAAGCGCCGGGCGGCCGTCGACGATGCTTCGCCACGTATCGTAGGTGCCGCGGATGGTGAAGCCGGCGTCTCGCTCCGCGGGGTCGGTGAGAACGGACGCGCCCGTGCAGGCGCCGTCTTCCAGCGAAAGGTGAGCGTACAGCGTTCCGTCCAGTACGTTCTCCTCCAGTTGACGCAGAATCCGCTGCGTCTGTTCGGGAAGGCCCTCACGGGCGGCTTCGCCGACGACTGAGGTGATTTCGGCCAACGAGAGTGTCGCCAGTTCGCTCCGGACGGCTTCGGGGACGCCCTCGAGGATGCGGTCGGGAAGCGACCCGACGGACGTCTCTTCGAGCGGAAGGTCGGTAATGACGAGGCGGATATCACCGTCGAAGCCCTTGCCCCAGCCTGTACCGACGTCTTCGAAGGCCCGACTCTCGTCGAGTCGGCGGGCGTATTCGTCCAGCCACTGTTCGGAAGGATAGAGTGCCATGGGGAATGCTACCAAGAAGCTCGACCGTCGTGCGTATAAACCCCCCGCCTATTTCGTTTGGTGCGAGGCCTCGAGAACGGCGGGCCGTCAGTAAATCTGATACAGCATCGCGTACACGACGATGCCCATCGCGAAGGAGATGAGCCACAGGCCCGCGGCGATTCGTCCGGCCCGCTTGTGGTTCGTCTCGTAAATCGCCGAGACGGGCCGGGTCCCGGCCAGAAGGAGCGCATAGAAGACGAACGGCACACAGACGATAGCCAGCAGGATGTGCACGAGGAGTATCGGCAGGTAGACGTACGTATGAATCACCGCGGGACCGGGGAACTCCGACGGGCCGAGGATGGCGACCCGATAGAGGTACAGCCCGAGAAACAGGGCGAACAGGCCGAAACTCGCCAGCATTAGCGCGCGGTGTTTCGACACCTCGCCGTTGCGGATGGCCCGGACGCCGCCGGTAATCGTCCCAATTGCCACGAGACTGATGACTGCGTTGACGTGCGGAATCGCCGAAAGTAGCCCCTCCGGCGCGGGCAACGGCTCGGTCGGAATCGCCTGTAACGCCGCTCCGAAGACCACCGCCAGCGATACGACGGTCAGCACTGCCGTCAACAGGGGCACGTGCTGTCGCGCCCACCTCCGAGTGTCCATATCCCCGCTACGGATGGCCGCCGAATAGGTGTTCGTGATTTGTCGTGTAGTGTGCTAACGTTTAACACGAATGGGTGCGAAGTCACACGTGGTATGCGCGGGGCACAACCGGAAAACGAACCCATCTACGAGTGTATCGACTGCGGGGACCGGCAGAAGGACCCGGAGGGCCGCCTCTGTACGTGTGGTGGCTACCTCAAGAACATCGGCGTGAGCCGAAGCCTGTAACCTATTTTTCCCGCGCGGCAGTCGGAGCGGTAGCTATCCGTTTAGCGTCCGTGAGAAGTTTGCGTGGGTGCTGTCTTCGAGCACCCGCACTGTGTTGACAGTGCGTGGGACCGGATTTGAACCGGCGGACCTCTACAGGACAGCGCCCTCAACGCTGCGCCGTTGGCCTAGCTTGGCTACCCACGCACAGTGTGTCTGTCTGCACTCAACCGTAACCCGTCGGATGATAAAAGGGCTTTCCTTTGTGCCGCCGAAGGGGAGCGATTCGCATGGGGCGCGGCGACTCGTCGGCGCTCCTGCGGTGGCCGCAAAGCCTGCGGTTCCGCACAGTTCAAGTAGATACCTCCACTCATTACGTGTATGGCAAAATACTCGACCGGCGGTGTCGGGGGCGACTCCAGCGGCGCCTGCGAACTCTGCGGTGCCGAGGACCGTTCGCTGGAAACCGCGACGGTCGCCGGCGCGGAACTGCAGGTTTGTTCGGAGTGTGCCCGCCACGGTGAGGAGGACGGTTCCGATGGCTCCGGCGGCTCGTCGTCCGGCAGCGACGGCCGCGAGGAGACGAACCGCCGAAAGAAGGCCGCACAGAACATGGCTAAACTCGACGATGCACGGAAGGTCGACTCCGACTGGCAGGAGGAGACCGAATACGAGGACGACCCGCTTCCCTATCTCGTCCGCGGCTACGGCGACCGCGTCGAACAGGCCCGGCAGGACGCGGGCCTCCAGACGGACGAACTCGCCGCGGAACTCGGCGTCGACGAGGAGGACATCGTCGCCGTCGAACAGGGTCGGGCCGCCCGCGCCGGCGTCGGTGGGTCGCTCATCGAGGCTCTCGAAGACGAACTCGGCATCGAACTCGCCGAGGAATAACGACGACCGGTCGCGGCTTATCGCGCTTTGTTCTCGGTCGAACCGCTCTCCTGCGGCCGAAGATTACGACAATCTACGAGGAGACGACCCGGATACAGAAGCGGTCATCTCGCGGAAACTGTTAGACTAAGCTGATAACACGCCCCATACTATTAACTCGGCGAGGCACTGACTGGGAGTGATGCCAGGTGACGGCGACTCCGAGGTGGTCGAGTTCGATGCCGAGGCCGCGCTGGCGGCAGCGAACGATGCTATCGGGCCGGAAAAGGTGTTCTCCTGTGTCGTCTACGACGCCGAGTCGTTCCGGACGGCCTACGTCGACGACCGACTCGACGAACTCTATGCCGACACGGAGCGTCGCCGGGAGCATTTCGACGAGATTCACTCCTACGTCCACCTCGATTTCACCGAACAGGAACTCTTCGAGGAACTGTTCCGCGACCCCGAGGGCGTTCGCGCGTTCGTCACGTACATGGGGACGCTCATCGCCGTCCGTGTCGTCACCGAAAAACAGGGCGTCTTCTTTTCGATTGCCCCCGACGCGCCGGTGACGAAACTCGTTAGCGCCGTCGAAACCGAACTCCGGTCGTGAACTACGACACCGTCGTCTTCGACCTCGATGGCACGCTCGTCCGCCTTACCGTCGACTGGGACGTCGTCGCCCGCGAGGTCGCACTCGCTCTCGAAGAACGGGACATCGACCCGCCGGACAGCCTCTGGGGAATGCTCGAAACCGCCGACGAAAACGGCGCCCGCAAGGCTATCGAACGGATTATCGCCGACCACGAACGCGACGGCGCCCGCGATTCCGAGCGCCTGCCTGCGGCCGACACTATCCCCGAGGGTCCGGTCGGCGTCTGCTCGCTCAACGCCGAGGAAGCCTGCTATATCGCCCTCGAAACGCACGATATCGGCGGTGTCAGCGCCGTGGTCGGTCGGGATACCGTCGCGACGGAAAAGCCCGACCCCGCTCCACTGCTGGAGACCATCGAGCGTCTCGGCGGCGACCCAGCCCGGACGCTCTTCGTCGGCGACACCGACCGGGACCGGGAGACGGCCGACCGCGCGGGCACCGACTACGTCGACGTCTCCGATTGGCTCCGGGCGTAGAGGAAGACGGGCACGCCGATACAGATCCAGACGACGGCGCCGACGCGAATCGCGAACTCGACGCGCTCGCCCCACGTCGGGAGCGTGGCGAAAAGCGACAGCAGGGCGACGACGGGCGCGCCGACGACGATAGTGAGGACGAACGTCGTCTGCATCACCCAGCCGTAGTCGACCCCATCGGGGTCGGTCGTTTCGACGCGAGTCGGCATTACCGAACGGTCGTGTTTGACAGGGGTAAGCGGTTACGGTTCCGTCCAGCCTTCCGATGCCCCTCGCTGTGGGTAGTCGCTGCGTCCGCGACCCCGAGGCCGGATGCGTGTTTTCGACAGGCCCATGCCGTCGGAACCGGACCCCGTCAGCATGGGACTTCTCGCCGAGTACGAACTGTGTTTCGAGCACCTCCCGCTCGTCGAGGTCGCGGCGGCCCTCCCCGAAGCGACCCTGACCGTCGAGGTCGGCCAACCCAATCAGGGCGGGCCGCCGCCGTTCGACGTCGATATCGCCGGTGAGACGGAAGACGCTATCGAGGACGCCTTCGACCGTGCCGCCTTCGTCGAGCGATACTCCCACATCGAGGGCGGGGACGGCCGCCATCGATACCGGATAACGCCGTCTGCCACGATGGACGAGCAAATCGGCGGCCACGTCGACCGACCGGAGCGCCTTCACGAACTGGCGGATAACGACTCCATCGTCGATTACGTCGAGGTAACTCCCGAGGGCTGGCGACAGCAACGATGGTTCGCCGACCGTTCGGCCTTCGAGCGCTACTGTGAGTTCTGGCGGCGAAACGCCGACGCCTTCAGACTACGCCGACTGCGAGAAGCCGACGGCTTCGGACCGACGCCCGCCAACGGCCTGACCGACCGACAGCGGGAAGCGCTGGCGGCCGCCCACGAGATGGGCTACTTCGAGGTGCCGCGCCGGAGTTCCCTCGGCGACGTGGCCGATGCCCTCGACATTTCGGCGTCATCGCTTTCCGAACGGCTCCGTCGGGCCCAATCCTCCCTCGTCGAATCCGCCCTCGATGAGGCCGAACGGGACGGACGACCACTTAAAGGCCCGCAGTCCTGAGAGTATCGCTCAGGTGTCTCGCCCGCCAACCATCGACGCGATGCAAACGGTATCCTCCACTGACGGCACCGAGATAGCCTACGAAGTAGACGGCTCCGGCCAACCGCTGGTCCTGCTGCACGGTGGGACCGCCTGTCGGCGCCATTGGGACGCACTCGTCCCCCATCTCGTCGATTCGTTCACCGTCGTCCGTCCCGACCGGCGTGGGCACGGCGACAGCGGCGACGGCGAGGAGTACGGTCTCGACCGCGAAGTCGACGACCTCCGGGCAGTACTGGAGACGGTCGACGGCGAGGCGACCGTCTTCGGCCACTCGTTCGGGGGGTTAGTCGCGCTCGCCGCCGCCGACCTCGCCATCGACCGACTGATACTGTACGAACCGGCGCTCCTCGTCGGCGACCATCGGGACGGCGACCTCGCTTCCCGGATGGAAGAGCGCCTCGAAGCCGGACGACGGCGTGCCGCTATGCGGCTCTTCTACGAGGAATCCAGCGGCCTCGACGATGTCGGACGGATGCCGTGGTGGCCCGACGAGGTCCCGTTCGAACGCGCGGAAACCGTCGTCCGTGAGAACTACGCCGTCGAAGCGGCCGCCCTCGACGCGCTTCCATCACCGTCGGTTCCGACGCTCCTTCTGACCGGCGAGAACGGGCCGACACATCTCCGGGAGGCCGTCTTCGCGCTCGATGACCGTCTGTCGGAGAGCCGAGTGGTGGAACTGGACGGCATCGGCCACGTCGGCACTATGCTGGCACCGGAACGAGTCGCCGACGCCGTGCGTGAGTTCGCCCGGACGGACTGACGTCCGGTCGCCGACCTAAAGCGAGTAACAGCGTTTAACCCCCAGCGCGTCCGATTCTCGGTTATGCGAGCGAAGGACATCCGCGCGAAGGCCGGCGAAGAGCCGATAACGATGCTGACGGCCTACGACGCGCCGACGGCGGAACTCGTCGACGAGGCGGGCATCGACATGATTCTGGTCGGCGACTCGGTCGGCAACGTCAAACTGGGCCACGACTCGACGCTGCCCGTCACCGTCGACCAGATGGCCGACCACACGGCCGCCGTCGCTCGGGCGACCGACGATGCGATGGTCATCGCCGACATGCCGTTTCTCTCCATCGGCGCCGACGAGGCCGACGCCATCGAGAACTGCGGCCGAATGCTCAAGGAGGCCGACGCCGACGCCGTCAAACTCGAATGCGGCCCCCACACCGTCGACCTTACTCGGCGACTCACCCGCCTCGGGATTCCCGTACAGGCCCACCTCGGCCTGACGCCCCAGCGCGAAAACGAGACAGGCCTCTTCCGGCAGGGGACCGACCCCGAGGCCGCCCGCCGCATCCTGGATTTGGCCCGCGAACACGAGGCCGCGGGCGCCTTCTCGCTCGTCCTCGAACACGTCCCCGCGAACCTCGCCAAGGAGGTGACCGACGCCCTCTCGATTCCCACCATCGGCATCGGTGCCGGCCCCGACTGTGACGGGCAGGTCCTCGTTATCGACGAGGTGACCGGCCTCTCGGAGGGAACGGCGCCCTTCTCGAAGGCCTTCGGCGACGTGCGCAGCGAGATGCAAGAGGCGATTTCGTCGTACGCCGAGGCGGTCGAAACCGGCGAGTTCCCGGCCGAGGAACACAGCCACTACGAGGAAGAGGTCGACGATATCTACTAAGGACGTTCGTCTTCGGGCATTGTGAGGTCCGACGCCTCCCGCGGCCCCTTCTGTGCGGTCTATTGAGCGGCGTGGGTGCTTTCCTTCGGCAGCCGCTCGCCCAGTCGGTGTCGGATGGACATCATCAGGACGCCGACGACGGACGCCACGGGGGCGACGATGAGAACCACGAGGGCGACCAGCACGCTCCCTGCCAGGAGTATGGCGAAATCCCAGACGACCGCGAACGCGAGGGACCAGAACACGACCGTCAGGAGCGCCGTTGTCAGTCCGGCTGCCGCTCCGAGGGAGTACGTATACCGATTCCGTCGCTCGATGACGGCCCACCAGACGGCCGTCCCGATGCCGACGACCGGCAGGGCCAACACGACGCCAGCGTAGCTTTCCGGAAGGTTCAGAAGCGCCATCAGAGTGGTGCTTATGGGCGCCACGACCCGCACCAGCACGGCGGCACAGAGGAAGGCGTACCCGCCCGCATACAGGGACCATTTCGTCGAAGCCGAAACCATACTCCTTCCTTCAACGTGTCCGTACAAGGGCCTCTGGTAACCTTCAACGGTGTTTTGACCCTCCCGAAAACCTATCACCCGGTGGGTTGCAGCGCGTGTATGTCCTCCGCCCTCCACTCCCTCCTCGTCGGCGGCGACCGCTCCGACGCGCCGCCCTATCTGGTGACAGCGCTCGCGTTCGTCGGGTTCGTGGGTACCGTCGCGGCGTACGCCCTCGAAGTATTCGTCATCTCGGGCGGCATCGTGTGGATTCCCTTCCATGCGGCCGTCGTCGGGATGTGTGCCGGCTGTCTGGTCGGGTACTTCCGACGCGGGCTCCTGTTCGGTTGGATTGTCACGTACACGGCCCTGCTCGGCTATCGTGCCGACCACGCCTTTTTCGGCCTCTCCGGACGGAGCCTCGGCGAACAGGCGGCATATTTCTTCGGCCCGGAGGGGCTGTTGGTCCTCGCGTTCGAAGCGGTCGTGCTGGGCGCTATCGCGTTCGGTCTCGGCTGGATTGCGCGTGTCGGCATCGACGCGTTCCGGAGCAGTATGGGCGAATCCTCGGTCAGGAAGGGGAATTAGGGCCGTCGCTGTTCCCGCTGGACACCGTGAGGTTACGGCGCGCCGGCAATGACGATTCGCACCCGCGCGTCGCTGTGGTTGTGGAGTTGGCGGTTCGTTTCGGGACCGACCCGAATCGCCTCGCCGGGTGCCAGCGTCACTTCCTCCTTCGGATTGCCCTCAGGACCCAACTGCACGGTCAGTTCGGGGTCGCCCGGCTCGTCGGCGTCGCGGGCCTTCTCGCCGCCGACGACGAGGTAGACCTCCTCCTGCTGGTCTTCGGGATGGGTATGGTGTTTGCCCTTCCCGCCGGGTTCCAGCTCGAGCAGGGTGATGCCGAGGTTCTCGCAGTCCAGCGGGTCACGGAAGAACCACATACCGCCGTACTCCTCGGGAACGACGCTGTCGATGTCGTCGGTGCTCGCGGTCGCGAAGTCCATGTCCTTTCGTTGCACGCGCCGTGACTTAAATACCCGCCGCGACGGTGGCGAAGGCTCGTCCGTGGGCCGCCGGCCGCTATTTATAAACGGCGCGCGCACCCAGATTCGGGTATGGGACAAGCCTATTCGACGCGGACCGGCACGGCACATCCGAAGTTCAGGGAGGTCGGCCTGCCCGCGGCGGCCCTCATCGCACTCAACGTACTGCTGATGGCAGTCGTCGCGATGACGCCGCTGGCGGCCATCAACGACCTGATTTTCGGCATCGCGCCCATCGTCGGCCTGCTCGTCTTCGGTGCGGTCCTGACCGGCGGGAACTACCTCGCCGAGAAGGGCCTCGAATCCGGGGAGATGGGCACGGCCTACGCCGGCATCGCGTTGCTGCAGGCCGCCTACGGCGTCTTCGGCGGCGGCATCGTCGCCACCGTCGGATCACAGAGTTCCCGTGCGGTCCTGCTGGGGGTTACCCTCGCCATCACCGTTGCGATGACAACGGGCGTCGCCGCCTACGTCTACGTCCGCGACAAGAACTTCAGCCACTGGAACAAGTGGTCCCTCGGCGCGTTCGTCATCGGTGCGGTGCTGGTGCTCGTCGGGACGTTCTTCACGCCCGTCCTCATCGGCGGGTTCGTCTTCATCTTCGCCGGCTTTACGCTCCGACTCGGCTACGAAATCTGGCGCGTCCGCGACGATTACCGTGGTGACCAGCCGCTCATCCACTCGCTGGGCATCTACGTGGCCTTCACGGGTGTGTTCGTCCACGTCCTGCAAATCGTCCGGCAGTTCGTGCTCGAACGGTAACTGACGGGCCGGCCGTTTTTATTCGACTTCGTTACGCGCTTCGAGCGCCGCCGTGATGCGTTATTGGTTCCTGAGAAGTCGCCAGAGCAGATACAGTAGCAGGACCGCCCCGACCGCCAGTACCCCGAGAAGGATCTGCTGGATTATGAGGAGGCTGTACGCGAGAATGGCGACGATGACGACTGCGAGGCCAGCGAGGACGTACCGGTGTCGGTCGGAATCGGAGGGCATGGCCCCGACGACAGTCCCGTCTTCAATAACGCTTTCGTAGGGGCCGGTATCGCGCGCCCGGTTGGCCGCTGACGGAACCTTTTACCCCCTCCCGGGCAGACTCGGTAGCAACGAATGCGCCAGTATCACGACCTTGTTTCGAACGTCCTCGCCGGTGGGACGTACAAGCCGAACCGGACCGGCGTCGATACGGTCGCCTCCTTCTCGCATCACTACGAGGTGGACCTCGCCGAGGGCTTTCCCCTGCTGACCACAAAGCGGATGGACGGCTACCGCTGGAACTCCCTGATTCACGAACTCCTCTGGTATCTCTCCGGGGAGGAACACATCCGCAACCTCCGCGAGGAGACGAAAATCTGGGACGCGTGGGCCGACGAGGACGGCATGCTCGATACCGCCTACGGCCGCTTCTGGCGGCGCTTCCCGGTCCCCGACGACACGAGTCGACTGCCGGGCGAGTCCTGGCCCGACGAGAGCCACCGCTGGACGGACACCGAGACGGCGCCGAACGGCGAAGAACGGCAGGTCTTCGACCAGATTCAGTACGTCCTCGACACCCTGGAGGAAAATCCCAACTCCCGGCGGATGGTCGTCAACGCGTGGCATCCGGCCAACGCGACCGTCTCGACGCTGCCGCCCTGCCACTACACCTTCGTCTTCAACGTGCAGGGCGACCGCCTGAACGTCCATCTCACCCAGCGCTCGGGTGACATCGCGTTGGGCGTGCCGTTCAATCTCGCCGCCTACTCGATTCTGGCCCACGCCGTCGCCAACCGCACGGACTTCGAGGTGGGGTCGTTCGGCCACACCATCGTCGACGCCCACATCTACTGCGGGCAGGGCGACCGCGGCGAATGGTACGGCGAGCACCTCGGGGAACTTCAGGAACGCATCGCGAGCGTCGACGACCGTGACGAGTACGCCGACGTCCGCGCGTGGCTCGAAGACGCGGCGCCCGCCGAACCCGACGGCGAGAAGAACTACGACCACGTGCCGAACCTGCTCACCCAGTTGACGCGGGAACCGGGCGAGCGGCCGTCGCTGGAGGTGGCGAACAAGCCGCTGGACGAACTCGAATACGAGGATATCCAGTTGGTCGATTACGACCCCGAACCGGGGCTGGATTTCGCGGTCGCCGAATGAAGCTTTCCTTGGTCGCGGCCGTCGCGGAGAACGGCGTCATCGGCGTCGACGGCGGGATGCCGTGGCACTACCCCGAGGACCTCGCTCATTTCAAGGAGACAACGATGGACCATCCCGTCGTCATGGGCCGGACGACCTACGAGTCCATCGAGGCACGTCTCGACGGGCCGCTCCCCGGACGGACGAACGTCGTCCTCTCGGGACGGGAATCCCTCGATTTGCCGGAGGGGGCGGTCCACGCCCGTGATACCGACGAGGCGCTCGAACTGGCTCGCGAGGCGCTCGACGAGGACCAGAACACGGTCTACGTCGTCGGCGGGGCGACCGTCTACGAGCAGTTCATCGAGGAGGCCGACGAACTCGTGATTACCGAGGTTCCGGAGGCTCCCGACGGGGACACTCACTTCCCCGAAATCGGCGACGAGTGGAACGAAGTGCGCCGCGAGGCCGGCGACGAGGTAGTATTCGTCACCTACGAACGGGCCTGACTCGCCGACTGGCAGTGTGACGACTGGTTTTGAACGTCCGTTCGAAAACGGCGCCACAGTCGGTGGCTTTGCGGCGGTTTCGTCCCCGACTACCGGGGTTTTAGACGCCGGAGACAGAAGGCGGCGTATGGCCACGGAGGGTGGAGACGAGCAGGGTCGCGCCGACCCGACCACGGACCGGCGCGCCGACTACGATTATCAAGGCGGAGGGGTCGACCGACCCGGGCTGGTCGACGACCTCGAAGCGCTCGTCGACGGCGAGGTCCGGTTCGACGAGTTCACTCGCACGCTGTATGCGACCGACGCCTCGGCCTACGAGGTGACGCCAATCGGCGTCGTGTTCCCGACCGATACGGCCGACGTCGTCGCAGTGATGAACTACTGCGAGGAGCGGGCGATTCCCGTCCTCCCGCGCGGCGGCGGCACGTCGCTTGCGGGTCAGACCGTCAACGAGGCCGTCGTGCTGGATTTCACCCACCACATGGACGGTATCGTCGATATCGACGCCGAAGTCGAGGAAGCGACCGCCCAACCGGGCGTCCGCCTCGGCGACCTCAACGCGGAACTCGCCGACGAAGGCCTGAAGTTCGCACCGGACCCCGCGTGGGGCGACAAGAGCGCCCTCGGCGGCGCCATCGGCAACAACTCGACGGGCAGCCACTCGCTGGTCTACGGCAAGACCGACGCCTATATTGAGGAACTCGAAGTCGTCCTCGGAAACGGCACCGTCCACCGATTCGGGGAGGTGACCCCCGAGGAGTGGCGAAGGCGGGCTGAGGCCGACACCTTCCTCGGGCGGGTCTACGCCGAACTGCTGGATATCGCCGAGGAGAAAGCCGACACGATACGCTCGGCGTATCCCGAACTCAAACGGAACGTCTCCGGCTACAACCTCGACCGACTCATCGAGGAGTACCGGGCGGTCCAGGAGGGTGACCGCGAGACGGTCAACCTCGCGCGGGTCTTCGCCGGCAGCGAGGGAACTCTCGGCATCGTCACTGAGGCCACCGTCTCTCTGGAGCCGATTCCCGAAACGAAGGCGATGGCACTCTTAGCGTACGACGACCTCATCACGGCGCTGGAGGACGTCGCCCCGATTCTGGAGTTCGACCCCGCCGCCGTCGAGGTGCTGGACGACGTGCTCTTGGACCTCGCCCGCGACACCTCCGAGTTCGGGAAACTCGTCGAGGAGACACTGCCCGAGGGAACGGGAAGTGTCCTGCTCGTGGAGTTCTACGCCGAGTCGGACGCCGAGGGGCGCGAGAAAGTCGCGGAACTGCTTGCGGACCGCCAGCCCGATACTGCCACCGAGGCCGACGCTGCGGACCTCGATACCGCGACCACCGACGCGCCCGTCCGGTCGTTCTACGCCGCCGAGGCCCACGCCGAGGCGGACCGCGAGCGCTTCTGGAAACTCCGGAAGTCGGGCCTTCCGATTCTGCTCGGCCGAACGACCGACGAGAAACACATCAGTTTCATCGAGGATACGGCCGTCCCGCCGGAACACCTCCCGGAGTACGTCGCGGACTTCAAGGAAGTCCTCGCCGAGAACGACACCTTTGCGAGTTTCTACGCCCACGCGGGACCGGGCTGTCTCCACATCCGGCCGTTGGTGAACACCAAGACCGTCGACGGCATCGAGCAGATGCGGGGAATCGCGGAGGGGGCGACCGACCTCGTGCTGGAGTATGACGGCAGCGTCTCGGGCGAGCACGGCGACGGCCGCGCCCGCACCGAGTGGAACAGGAAACTCTACGGCGAGGAGGTCTTCGAGGTGTTTCGGAGCCTCAAGAACACGCTGGACCCGTGGTGGCTCCTCAATCCCGGGCAGGTCTGCGGCGACGCCGAGATGACCGAGAACCTTCGGTTCGACCCCGACTACGAGTTCGACCCCGGCTTCGACCCCGTCCTGCAGTGGGACAACGACAACGGTTTTCAGGGGATGGCCGAACTCTGTCACGGCTGTGGCGGCTGTCGCGGCCCACAGGAGACCACCGGCGGCGTGATGTGTCCGACTTACCGGGCGGCCGACGAGGAGATACAGAGCACGCGCGGCCGTGCGAACGCCCTCCGGGCGGCGATGAGCGGCGACCTCGACGTCGAGGCGACCGACTCCGAGTTCGTCGCGGAGGTGATGGACCTCTGTGTCGGCTGTAAGGGCTGTGCCAACGACTGCCCCAGCGAGGTCGACATGGCGAAACTGAAAGCCGAAGTCGAGTACGCCCACCACCAGAACCACGGTACGTCGCTCCGCGAACGGCTCTTCGCCGAAATCGACTGGACCGCGAAATGGGGCAGTCGGCTGGCGCCCCTCGCGAACCGCGTCGATGCGATTCCGGGCGCCCGGGCGCTCTTGGAGAAGACCGTCGGCATCGCACGGGAGCGCTCGCTGCCGACCTTCCGGCGGCAGTCCTTCGCCGACTGGTTCGAAGAGCGCGGCCCCGCCGTCCCCGCCGGGCAAGCGGAGCGGCGCGTGCTCCTGTTGCCCGACACCTTCACGAACTACACGAACCCCGAGGTGGCGAAGGCGGCTGTGCGCGTCCTCGAAGCCGCCGACGTCCACGTCGAGGTGCCCGACGTGGGCCCGAGCGGGCGGGCGGCCTTCTCGAAGGGCTTTCTGGAAACCGCGGCCGAACGCGCCGAGGCAGTCGTCACCACGCTGGCGCCTCGGGTCGAGGACGGTTGGGACGTCGTCGTCTGCGAACCCTCCGACGCCGTCATGATTCAGGACGATTACGCCGATTTCATCTCCGGAGCGGCCGTCGAACTCGTCGCCGACTACACCTACAGCGTCTGTGAATACCTCGACACGCACCGCCTCGACGAACGCTTCGACGTCGCTCCCGACGCCGACAACGCGCCCGAACAGGCGCTCGTCTATCACGGTCACTGCCATCAGAAGGCGACCAAACGGGACCACCACGCCGTCGGCGTGTTGCGCCGGGTCGGTTACGAGGTCGATCCGCTGGATTCGACCTGCTGTGGGATGGCCGGGTCGTTCGGCTACGAGGCCGAACACTACTTGATGAGTCAGGCCATCGGCGAACAACTGTTCGAACAGGTCGACGCCGTCGATGCCGACCCCGTCGCCCCCGGCGCCTCCTGCCGTACCCAACTCGGTGACCGTGAGGACGCCGAGACCCCCGACCACCCGATTCAGCGTATCGACGCCGCAATCGAGGCGTGAGGCACTCAGGCCGTACTTTTCCGTAGCCGCTCGGCGAGCAGTTCGGCGCGGTCCTCGTCCAGCGGTTTCCGTGGTAACGCCAGCGAGAGGTCGTCGTCCTCCCAGCGGGGCAGCAGGTGGACGTGCGCGTGGTCGACGGTCCCGATGAGCGGTCCGGTGGTGTGGACGACGCTGAAGCCATCGGCACCGAGGTCCGCTCGAAATGCCTCGGCGACGGCATCGACCGTCGCGAAGACGGCCTCGCTGACGCCGGTCGTGAACACGTCCTCGACGTGTCGCTTCGGGGCGACGAGGACGTGTGCCTCGACGGCCGGGTTGGCATCGAGAAAGGCGACGGTCGTCTCGTCCTCGTAGACGCGGTAGGCGTCGGCATCGCCGGTGGCGATGCGGCAGAACTCACAGTCGGGAGCGTCGGCCATACTTCATCTAACCCCCGGAACGAACTTAGGCGCGGGGGATGTCGGTGGGCTAATATGTCTAACCACGCTACATATCGCCGTGCGAGCGTACAAACTCCTCCTCGCGACGCTGCTTCTCGTCTTTCTGCTGGCCGTCGTCGTCGAAGGCACGGCCTTGGAAGTCCTCCAGAACCTGTGGGAGAACTTCGAAGACGCCCTGTCGATGTCCATCCACAGATGAGAAGATAGATGTTTTATAAGACGTCGGTGTGGTGTTCGTAGCAATGAGTAGGTCATGTGGGTCGCGCGCGTCCGCCGTGTTGCTGGCGTGTGCCTTCGCCGTCGTGCTGGTCTCGGCGGCGGTTCTGGGCGGCGCGGCACCGGTCGCCGCCAGCGACGGCCAGGCGGCCGAGACGCGACTCACACAGAGCGTCGACGCCGACCGCGTCGAGTTCCGCGTGACCGTCTACGAGAACGGCTCCGCCGAGTGGCTCTTCCGCTACGAACAGCAACTCGAATCCGACACCGAACGTAGCGATTTCGAGACCTTCGCCGAGGAGTTCAACACCAACGAGACCGACCTCTATCTGAACTTTCGGGACCGTGCGTCGTCGCTGACGGCCTCGGGGGCCAACGCCACCGGCCGTGACATGCGCGCGGAGGCCTTCGCCAAGGACGCCTACATCGAGGAACGCGGCATCGACGCCAGCCGCGAGTTCGGCATCGTCGAGATGTCCTTCCAGTGGACCGCCCTGGCCGCCGAGGAGAACGGCCGTCTCGTCGTCGGCGACGTCTTCGACGGCGGCCTCTACGTTGGCTCGGACCAGGCCATCGTCTTCTCTCATGGCCCGAACCTCCAGTTCCAGTCGGTCCAACCCGATGACGCTACCTATTCGGCCGGCACGCTGGCCGAAAGCGACTCGGTGACCTGGGAAGGCGAACGCTCCTTCAACGACAACCGGCCGCGGGTCGTCCTCGCGGAGGAGGGCACGGCCCCCGTGACGGCGACGTCGGCGCCGACCGGGACTGACCCCGGATGGCTGTTGCCGAGTGCGGCCCTCGTCATCGTGTTGTTGCTCGGTGTCGTCGCGGCGCTCGCTTACCGTTCCGGGGCGCTGCCACCGTCGGATGGGGATGCTGCCGCCGAATCCGGCCCTCCCGATGGTGATGGGGGTGCCGCCAGTGACACGGAGGCCGCCGAGGCGGCCGGTGCTGGCGCTGCGGGCGCGGAGGCCGACGCCGACTCCGAGGGGCAAGCCGACGAGGCGGCCGCCGGTGCGACCGTCTCCGAGGAGGACCTCATGTCCGACGAGGAGCGGGTCGTCTCGCTGCTGGAGGCCCACGGCGGCCGCATGAAGCAGGTCAACATCGTCGAGGAGACCGGCTGGTCGAAATCGAAGGTGTCGATGCTGCTCTCGGAGATGGAAGACGAGGGCACGATTTCGAAACTCCGGGTCGGCCGGGAGAACATCGTCTCGCTTTCGGGCCACGAACCCGACGCGGCCGGCTCGCCCTTCGAGGACGGGTCGTAGCCGACTCGCGGTATTACTTCCCCGGTGTAATCGGCAGGAAGTTTTTATTCCCGTCCGAACTTGACAGACCATGGAGCGTATAGAGGGAGACGAAACCACCGAGCGGTCCGGTGAAGGGATGGGGGGCCCGTATCACCGCCTCGTCGATGACCTCACCGATGGGGTGTTCCGACTCGACGCCGACGGTTCGTTCGAGGCGGTCAACGAGGCGTTCGCCGAGTTGGCGGGTCGCGAGCGTTCGGCCCTCCGCGGAACGAACTTCGGGGTCGCCTTCTCCGAGACAGCCACCGAGCGCATCGACGGGCTGTTGCGGTCGTTGGTGTCGGCCGACGACGCCGATACCGATACCATCTCCGTCGACGTCCGGACGGCGGACGGCGGGACGGTTCGCTGTGAGTTGCGCGTGTCCGTTATCGCCGAGGATGGGTCCCTCGCGGGCGCGTCGGGAATTTTGCGACGGCAGGCGGATACCGCCGACGAGTCGAACGGTGAGGACCCCGACGCCGTCTTCGACCGGCTTACCGATGCCGTCTTCGCGCTCGACCGGGAGGGGAAGTTTACCTACGTCAACGACCGGGCCGAGCGGGTTCTGGGCGAACCGGAATCGGAACTGCTCGATACCGTCGCCTGGGAGCTGTTTTCGGGGAGTCGACGCGCCCAGTTCGAACAGCACTGCGAGGAGGCGCTTCGGACGCAGGAGCCGACCGCCTTCGAGGAGTTCAACCCGGACCTCGAGACGTGGTTCGACGTGCGGATTCACCCCTCCGAATCCGGCGTCTCGGTCCACTTCCGGGATATCACCGAGCGCAAGGAGCAGGAGGCGGAACTCAACGAGCGCGAACAGCGTCTCGTGATGCTCGCCGAGAGCCTGACCGAAATCGTCTGGATGGCCTCGCCGGACGGCGAGGAAATCGTCTTCATCAACTCCGCCTACGAGGACGTCTGGGGCCGCGAGACAGACGAACTCCACGACGACGCGATGGCCTTCCTCGAAGGGGTCCACCCGGAGGACCGCGACCGGGTTCGCGAGGCCTTCGGAGCCCTCCCCGAGGAGGAGTACGACGAGACGTTCCGTGTCGTCCAGCCGGATGGTACCGTCCGCTGGGTCGAGTCCCACGGGTCGGCCGTCGAGAACGACCAGGGTGAGGTCGTCCGCATCGTCGGCACCGCACAGGACATCACCGAGCGCCGACAGGCCCAGCAGGCACTCCGCGAACGGGAGCGACAACTCTCGACGCTGATGAGCAACGTCCCCGGCATGGTCTATCGCCGCCGGGGCGACGACGGCTGGCCGATGGAGTTCGTCAGCGAGGGCTGTACTGACCTGACGGGCTATGACCCCGAGACGCTCGAAGACGGCAGCGTCGTCTGGGGCGAGGACGTCGTCGTCGCCGAGGACCGCGCGGACCATCGCGAGGAAATCATGGCCCACGTCGAGAGCCGCGAGTCCTTCGCGGTCACCTACCGTATCGAGACGGCAGCGGGCGAAACCAGGTGGGTTCGCGAGCAGGGCCGCGGCGTCTTCGACGACGGCACCCTCGAATCCCTCGAAGGCGTCGTTACCGACGTGACCGAGCGGGTCCAGTACGAACGGACCCTCGAACGGCGCGAACAGCGGCTTCGGGAGACCTACGATATCATCGCGGACAACGACCGGTCCTTCGAGGCCCAACTCGACGGACTACTGGAGGTCGGCCGCGAAGTGACCGACGCCGAATACGCCGCGTTGGGTCGGATTCACGACGACGAGTACGTCTTCGATTCGGTCATCGCACCCGACGGCGACGTGGAACCGGGCGACGTAGTCCCGCTGTCGACGCGGGTCTGTGAACGGACCGCTGACGAGGAATCGTCGCTCCGTCTCGACGACATCAAGGCGGAGGCGCCCGACCTCGTCGACCGCGGCGGCTACGAGGCCAGCGACGTGAACTGCTATCTCGGCGCGCCGGTCTTCGTCGACGGCGAGGTCTACGGCGTGCTCTGCTTTTACGGGCCGGAGGGCGGCGAGGGCCGCTTTACCGAGTGGCAGTCGACCTTCGCGGATATCATGAGTCGGTGGATCGGCACCGAACTGGAGACCAAACGCCACACCGAGCAACTGGCGGCGCTGAACGAACTCAACGGCGTCGTCCGCGGCGTCTCGGATGCGGTTATCGACCAGTCGACCCGCGAGGAAATCGAGGAGATAACCTGCCAGCGACTCGCGGAATCGGATTCCTACCAGTTCGCGTGGCTGGGCGAACCGAACACGAAGACCCAGCGTATCGAACCGCGCGCCGAAGTCGGTGCCGAGGGGTATCTCGACGATATCGAGTTCTCGGTCGACCCCGACGCGCCGGAAAGCGACGGCCCGACAGCAGCGGCGCTTCGGTCCGGCGACATCGAAACCGTCCGGAACGTCCAGAGTGACCCCGACTACGAGCCGTGGCAGGCGGCCGCCGAGGAACGCGGGTTCCGGGCAGCGGCCGCGGTGCCCGTCGTCCACGAGGAGACGACCTACGGCGTGTTGAACGTCTACACCGAACGAAACGACGCCTTCGAGCGCGAGGAGCGGGTCGTCCTCGAACACCTCGGCGAACTCGTCGGCCACGCCATCGCCGCCGTCGAGCGGAAGCGCGCGCTGATGACCGACGAAATCGTCGAACTGGAGTTCGCCGCCTCGAACGTCTTTGCGCGCCGAAACGAGGACCTCCCGGAGGGAACTGTCTCCTTCGACCGGTCGATTCCGACCGGTGACGGCCAGTACCTCGTCTATGCGACCGCAGACGGCGACGTGGTCGACTCGCTTGAAACGGTAGCCGACGCCATCCCGCTCGCCGAGTCGATTACGACCATCGAAACGACCGGCGAGGGGACGTATCAGCTCCATCTCTCCGAGCCGCCGGTCATTTCGACGATTGCCTCCCTCGGCGGCGCCGTCGAGCGGGCGGTCATGGAGGATGGCGACTTCCGGATGACGGTCCACGTCCCGAGCGGAACCGACGTACGGCAGGTTATCGATACGGTACAGGAAGCGCTCCCGCAGGCCGAACCGCTGGCCCGGCGGCAGGTGCCACACGCGGACAGTTCGGCCGGCAGCGGCGTCAACACCGACCTCGATATCGACCTGACCGAACGCCAGCGGGCCGCGGTCGAGGCCGCTTACTTCGCGGGCTTCTTCGAGTGGCCCCGCGACAGTTCCGGCGAGGAGGTCGCCGAGTCGCTGGATATCACGTCACCGACCTTCCACCAGCACGTCCGGGCCGCCGAGAACAAGGTTTTCAGCGCGCTGTTCGATGGGTAATTACGCGGATTCGACGAACGCGACGACGGATTCGGTTTCCTCGAAGCCGTCCGCGCGCGTTGCGACCGGCTCGCCGTCCTTGAACAGCACCAGCGTCGGCACCGACCCGATATCGAATCGGTCGAGCAACGAGAGGTCCTCGCGTGGGTTCAGCATGGCGACGGCGGCGTCGGTCGCGCGGGCGACGTTGCCGAGGATGGGCTCCATCGCCTGGCACTTCGGACAGCCCTTGGTGTAGAACTCCACGAGGGCGAGGTCGTGGTCGGCCACGAAGCGGTCGAGGTCCTCGCCGTCGGTGAGTCGTTCCGGGCGGGTGGTTTCTTGCATACTCAGTCGTAGGCGGTCGGCGCTGAAACCCCTATCGGCGAGGTGTGTCGCCCCCGGACAACCGGGCCGGGGACTTATTTCCACGGCCGGCAAACGGACGAGTATGAGTGATTTGTCGGACGACATCCGGTCGGCGTTCGAGGGAACGAAATACACCGTCGCTGACGTGACCGAAAACCGCGGGCAGATGCGTATCGAACTGCTGGAGCCCGACGCCGAAGCCGACGCCCTCCGAGAGGTACTGGATACGGTCGTCGACGTCGACGACGTGTTCGGTCCGAACGTGACGACCGAATCGGCCGATGGACAGGGCGTCCGAACCGTCATCACGTTTCGGAAGCGATAGGCGGCTTTCGGCGGTCGAACGACTCCGTCCAAGCCGTCGACTGCCCAAACGTACTTGAGGCTTGACCCCAGCGGCGTAACGCTCTTTACACTCGACCGAAGGTCGGGGCAAGGTTATCCCATTATAAGGAACGTATATATGGGGGCACCCTAACCCGGGGTAAGGCCCTCTGGCCTCTCACACTATGCAAGGAAATTCACAACAGCAGGCCTACGACCGGGGAATCACCATCTTCTCTCCGGACGGACGGCTCTATCAGGTCGAATACGCACGGGAAGCGGTCTCCCGTGGGACCGCCAGCGTCGGCGTTCGCACGTCCGAGGGTGTCGTTCTCGCCGCCAACCGGCGGGTTCGCTCACCGCTCATGGAACGGTCCTCGGTCGAAAAGCTCCACAAGATCGACGAGCACGTCGGCATCGCCAGCGCCGGCCACGTGGCCGACGCCCGCCAGCTCATCGACTTCGCGCGGCGGCGCGCCCAGACGGAACGCCTCCGTTACAGCGAACCGATTCCCATCGAGACGCTGACGAAGTCGGTCACCGACCACATTCAGGAGTACACCCAGACGGGCGGCGCGCGCCCGTTCGGTGTCGCCCTGCTGGTCGGCGGCATCTACGACGGCGAACCGCGCCTCTTCGAGACGGACCCCTCCGGGACGCCCTACGAGTGGAAGGCGACCGCGGTCGGCGGCGACCGCGAGGAACTGCAGGAAACGCTCGAAGCCGGCTACAGCGAGGACATCGGCCTCGAAGACGGCATCGAACTCGCTGTCGAGGCGCTCGTCTCCGCGAACGAGGACCTCGAACCCGGCAACGTCGAACTCTCGACGATAGATGCCGACACCGAGAGCTTCGAGACGCTCTCGACCGACGAGGTCGAGACGTACTTCACCGATATCGAGGGTGAAACCGATGAATAACGACGGACTCGGCGAGATGGACTCCCCGTACGAACCGGAACTCGGCGAAGTGCCGTCCACGCCCGGCGAGGACGAGACGGTCAACAAGACCGGAACGACGACGGTCGGCATCGCCACCGAGGACGGCGTCGCCATCGCGACGGACATGCGCGCCTCCCTCGGCGGCCGCTTCGTCTCCAACAAGAACGTCCAGAAGGTCGAGCAGATTCACCCGACGGCGGCGCTGACGCTTGTCGGCTCCGTCGGTGGCGCCCAGTCGTTCATCCGCTCGCTGCGCGCGGAATCCTCGCTGTACGAGACCCGGCGCAACAAGCCGATGAACATCGAGGCACTGGCCACGCTCGCGGGCAACCTCGCCCGCGGCGGCCCGTTCCGCGCCATCCGCCCCATCCTCGGCGGTGTCGACGACGACGGCAGCCACGTCTACTCCATCGACCCCGCCGGCGGCGTCATGGCCGACGACTACACGGTCACCGGCAGCGGGATGCAACTCGCCTACGGTGTTCTCGAAAACGACTACGAACCCGACCTCGACATCGACACGGCGACGACGCTGTCGGCCCGTGCCGTCGAGGCGGCCGTCGAACGTGACACCGGCTCCGGCAACGGCGTCTACCTCGCGACGGTCACCGACGAGGGCGTCGACATCCGCGGTCACAAGGACTTCGACGAGGTCCTATAACCGGCCATTTCCGCGGATTTTTGTCTCGCCTGTGCCCGGTCTCTCGATGTGAAACCACAACAGGGCTACGCCGAAACGCAACCGTTATACGTTCCTCCCGGTTACGAAGAGATGCGCTGAACGCTCCGTTGGTGTAGTCCGGCCAATCATCTTGCCCTCTCACGGCAAGGACCAGGGTTCGAATCCCTGACGGAGCATCCCTTTCCTTCCGCGGTCTGCCGATTCTATCCCGTGCATTAACCTGAGGTAAACGAACGATGCACGGCAACTCAGTAACTCGGAACGGGTCATCCCGACGCCACCCTTCGATTTCACGAATTGCGTCGGCTACTCAGTTCACCGGATTCTTCGAACAGGCTCATGAGTGAACGCAACACTAGCAACACGGTCGACGGCATCACGCTCGTGACCGACCCCGAGGCGGCCTACCTCAACGAACGCCAGCTGGTTGACTATCGCTGCGTATCTTCGATGAGAGCAGAACGATATCGATTCCCCTCTGACCCGAAGATTATTGTCTCGTAAGACGTGACATGTAACGTATGACGAGACAGGAAGATACGGCCGCCCAGACGGAACAGGCGACGGTCGGTCTACCCATACCGACGCCGGATCCGGATTTATTCCGTCACGCGGCGACCGACGACCTCCTCCAACTGTTACTCGATACTCCCTATGAGCAATTCACCATCCGGGAGTTGGCTCGCCTCACCGACAACGCCGCCCAGTCGGTGAAACGGGCCGTCGACGTTCTCGAACCCAATGGTCTAGTTGTGACCGAGACAGAGGGAAACCGCCGTCTTGTCGGCATCAATCGTGCCCGTGTTTCGAAGCCGGACGATCCAGTCCTGCGGATTCCACAGGTCGAGTTTCACCCACCCGTCCGTGCTGCTCTCGACCGGCTCCAAGCCGAACTCGACGGTGTCGAGGGCATTCTAGTCTTCGGCAGCGTCGCCCGGGGGCGGGCCGACAGACAGAGCGATATCGACCTGTGGGTGCTGGCTAGTGACCGCGGCCAGCAGCACCGGGCCAACGAACTCGCGAAGGAACTCGGAGGGGAACGGTTCGACGGTGACCGCTACGAGTTCCAGATTCTCGTCGAGACACCGGACTCGGCCAGCGAGCACGGCGACCGACTCGAAGACGTGTTCACCGACGCAATCACGCTTGTCGATAGCGAGACGCTCCGGAAACTCAAGCGCGAGGTGCTGAGCGGTGCCTAACGAACCGGACGCCCTTGTGGAGGCACTGGCCCATACTGAAGACGCGTTCAGCGGTCAACTGGGACGCCCGGAGTACGAAGCGGGACTCGACCCGAGCGACAACGAGGCCGACGTGATTCAACTTCGGAAGGCGTGCCGGCTACTTGACGCGTGTCGGCTCCTCCGGGAACACGACGGGTATCACACCAGCGTCATCGAGATGTCGTTCGCGGCTATCGAGCGCACGCTCGAATTCTACGCACTCACCGCGTCCAACGACACGATCGACGACTTCCGTGAAGGCCACGACCGCGCCTATGACCGTGGTGCCGAACTCGGCCTCGTGACCGAAGAGACTGCCCGGCGGATGAAACAGCTGTACCGTGACAACCGAGCGGCGTCGTACTACCGCGATACTGTCGCGGCCGCCCAGCAAGCGGATGCGCTATTTGACCTTGCCGTCACGCTTCACGAGTACGTCCAGAACTTCGCCCAGTTCTCACACCAGTGCCGCTGTCAAGAATAACAGCTGTTGCTTGGGAGGTTTCGCAGACCAAGCACGTTCGAAGGATTCACACATAACCACGCAGTCCTTTGGTTTCGTGGTTTGCCACCGGCCCACAGGACTCGATACTGACCCCGATTCAGTCGTATAGTTCGGTGATATGGTCGATGGTCTCGGAACTACGGAATTACCGGAAGCGCTTCTCCGTGGTCTCGGACTCCATCGACATGTCGTCTCACATCGGGCCACTTCAGTGAACGAACATCCTCGAGTGACGCTTGTCGCGGCTCACGATAATACACCAGATCGACTTCCGACTCGAGGACCTCCTCTTGCCGGGGCGTAATCATCCTGCTGAACGATGATTCGTCGGTCCCGTAATCCCCCACGTCGAGAATGTCGAACGTGATTCCGTCCATCCCTTCGACGTACGTGGATAGCTTTCGGAACGTCTCGTCAGAACCGATGTAGGTTATCTTGAGATAATCGTCGGCAGTAAAGCGGACGTGTGTCTCGACTATCAGGCGTGATTCTCGCTTGAGTTCCAAACCTCGACGAACCGCTTCGGTCGGTTCGAACTGACTGACAGCCATCCAGCGGTCCTCGCCAGCGACAAGATATTCGATGACGTACGGGGACGTCTCCATGATTTGGCGGTACCGCTCCTGACTGCGCTTGCCTCGGCAAATAGCAGTACGGTATCATCAGCGAGAAGTTCGACGCGGTGGATGGAATGCAGGAGATTAAACTGCCACGGATGCTCGAAACAGGGGGCCCCTACTTATATTCCATCACTGGTGAGGCAGTGCGCCTACCAGACTCCGCCCCGAACTGATACCCTGTAGACGATGCAACAGCAACGACGTTCAACCGCCGACCGACCCGTGGATGAGGCGGTTACAGCCCTCCCCGATGACGCCATCGTCCGCCGTGATTCCCACGCGAACGCCCCCGCGGTGGTCATTCGCGGATCATCGTTCTCGAACCTGTCGGCGCTTCCAGCGATGGCGGAAGGCGAGTACGTCGCTGATCTGGTCGCGACGTTCGGCAGTCTCGACACAATCATGGGGGAGGTCGACCGGTGACGATGACTACCTCGTTGCCGTGGGGAGCCTCCGACCAGCAGGTGACCTGCATCGCCTGCGGCGAGACGCTCGACCGTGAGGACGCCCGCGAGTACGACAAACACGGTGACCGCTGGAACCGCGAGGACAAGGCCTTCGAGTATCTCTGCAAGCCCTGCTACCGTGATTGCTGCCATCAGGGCCGCGAGGGACTCGAAGAGACGCTCGTGGCCGCGGACGCCGGTCGAACCGACCGCGAGACGTTCCTCAGACGGTTCTGCGAACTAACGGTCGACGACGCGGAACCGAACCGGACGGGGTCGTAGCAGTACATCTCGGCTTTCGGCGGAGTGCCCACCCTGCGCTGCAAACGAGCACTACCCTGGCCACCAAGCATTCGGAACCCGACGACTCAAGGCCTTGCGGGCACCGATGTACAGTATATGTTTCCGTGGGGCCACGCTGCTGTTGGGTATCTCTTCTATGCGCTACTCGTTCGGTCTCGTGGCGAGGGGGTACCGCTCGGTGGGCCGGTCTTGGCGCTGGCCATCGGAACGCAGTTCCCGGACATCATCGATAAGCCGTTCGGCTGGTATCTCGAGTTCGGGCTGATCCCGTCGGGCCGGTCGCTTTTCCACTCCCTGTTTGTCGCGACTGGCATCGTTCTCGGAATCGCGCTGCTAACGCGACGCTACGGCCGAGCGGAACTTGGCATCGCCTTTGCGGTCGGCTATCTCTCCCACCTGGCTTCCGACGGTCTGTATCCGGCCCTCGCTGGGGAGTGGAGCGGACTTGCCTATCTCGTCTGGCCGCTCATCGAACAGCCCCCGGAGACCGGCTACTCGATTCTGGAAATGTTGATTACCGGTGCGCAAACCCCGATAGGGATTTTTGAGTTCGGACTGTTCGCCGTCGCTGCGAGCCTTTGGACATACGACCGAATGCCGGGACTTCTGATGGTCTATAATAATCTGGTCCGCGCACTCGCTTTCAGTCGACGTGGCTCGTAACCTCGGTCGTATCGTCAGTTGTGTGGCTGATACGGCCGTCTTCAAGCCGGACGACACGGTCGAAGCGGTCGGCTAACCGTGGGTCGTGACTGATGACGACGAGTGCGACGCCCGTCGATTCGTGTAAGTCGAACAGTAACTCGAGGACGCGCTCTTCGGTGGCTGGATCGAGTTGCCCGGTCGGTTCGTCGGCGAGGACGACGTCCGGCCGATTCGCGAGCGCCCGAGCGATGGCGACACGCTGTTTCTCGCCGCCGCTCAGTTCGCGGGGGTGGCTATCCGCGAGATTCGAGATATCGAGTCGCTCGAAGAGTTCGTCGAGCCACTCCTCGTCGCGTTCGCCGACGTGCTCTTGGGGCAGGGCGGCGTTTTCGCGAGCGGTGAGGTCATCGATGAGCTTGAAATCCTGAAAGACGATGCCGACGGTGTCGCGGCGTACCTGTGCGCGCTGTCGTTCGGAGAGGGTGGCCGTATCCGTTCCGTTAACATAGAGGGAGCCATCGGTCGGCGGTTCGAGCAAGCCGAGGACGTTGAAGAGTGTGGTCTTCCCGGCGCCGCTTTCCCCACGGATGAGCACGCGTGCGGCCGCGGGAATCGTCAGCGAAATATCCGAGAGGAGGTCCGTTCCATCGACGGACAGAGAGAGCGCGTCCGCACGCAGAATCGACTCGTCAGAGGACATTACGTCTGCAACCGGCCGCCCGCCGGCTAAAGCTATCGGTTAAGCCGATGTCACCGCGAGAGGTGTTCCAGCGGTGAGACGCGCGCCACGAGGAGGCCGGCGACGAGGGCGCCGACGAGTCCCAGCGCAAGCGCGATGCCACCGCCAACTGCCGCCGTCCACGACGGCATCGAGATGAACTCCAGGCCCGTAACCGAGACCACGACACGATTCAGACCACGCACGGCTGGCGCTGCCGTTGCGATGCCGAGGGCGGCACCGAGCGTTGCGATTGTCAGCCCCTGAGCAACCACGACACGGAGTAACAGCCCGGTCGAAACGCCGACTGCCCGGAGTGCAGCCAACGCTTCCCGTTGCTGGTAGACGAACAGGCCGAGCACGTTACTCACGAGCGCGATGCCGCCGAGAATCGCGAGTACGACGATGGTGAACGCGCTGGCGAGTAACGCGGATTGACTCCGAAGGACGGATTCGAACTGCTCTTGGTTCGTACGAACCTCGTATTCCGGATACGCATCTTGAAGGTCCGTCTGGACCGCCGTCTCGTCCGCCCCGTCCTCGACGGTCACGAGAACCGTTGCTGCTGGGTCCGTTCCCGTCGTGCCCGATACTTCCTGTAGTTCGCTGAGATGCAGCATGACCGTCGGCGTGCCCAGATACCGCGCCACGTCGTTCGAGATGCCGACGACGGTGAATTCGTTGTTGTCGGCCGCCGCGAGGGTCCCGCCGACGTGAATCGTGTCGCCCACTTCGACGCCGAGTTGCTCCGCTGCCCGCTTGTCGAGCAATACCTCGTTTGTCATCTGGCCGTTGTAACTGCCGTTGGCGTAGTGGGTATCCGTCGTCTGGAACGTCTGGCCACGCGTCGTCTGAAAGGCGCTGCCGTCACCCGTGATACCGGCGCCGACGATTGTTTCATAGTCGCCGGGTTCGGTGCCGACGTAGACGGACTGGAAACTGAGTGCGCGGGCATCCTTGACGCCGTCGGTGCGTTCGATATCGGCGGCAACGTCGTGTGCGCCGAGGATGTTGGCGTCGATACCGCCAACAGTGCCCGGGGCGAACGTGACCGAGCCAGCGGTGACCCAGAGGTCGCCGCCGATGCGCGTGAATCCGGCGCCGCCGATATCGAGCACGCTGAAGCCGAGGCTCAACAGCAGAATCGTGGCGAGCACGGCGACCGCGACGCCGATAATCCCGAGCGTCGCCCGTACCCAGCGATGCCGGAGTTGGGCGAGAGCAATACCGATCGCGGGGCGGAGCTTTCTCATCGGAGCGTCACCTCGCCCCGCGAGCGCCAGTCGACGATGAGCAGATACGGCAGCGATAGCAGGCCGATGAGCATCGCGACGCCGATTCCGAATGGGACGAACCGTGGGTCAAGCGTCGCGACCGGCGCGCCGAAGCGAGCCATCGCGAGCCGGTTCACGACCAGCGCGCCGATACCCCAGATACCGACACCGAGGCCACCCCCGTAGAGGGAGACGACACCGAGTTCCGTACCGATGATGCCGGCTCGACTCCGGCCGGCGATGCCGAGTGCGGCCATCAGCTGTCGGCCCTTCGAGTCGGCCGCCAGTTCGAAGCCGAAGGCGGTACTCACCAGAAGCACGCCGGTGGTCATCGAGATGATGAGCGCGGCCAACGCCATCGCCGTCGGAAGTCGTGAGTCGGTTCCCTGCTGGGAGAGCATGCCGCCGCGCGTCTCGACGGTCGTTTTCGGATAGAGTCCCGCGAGTGCCTGTTCGGTCTCCGCTGACGGTTGGTCGGCCACGACGACGAGTTGACTGGCGCTGTCCTGCTGTTGGGCGCCCGTGATGGCCTGCAGTTCACTGAGATGGGCGACGAGAATCGGCAGTTGCGTGAGGCCGGCACTTCTGGGCGTTCTGACGGCAGTCGTCGTGAACGAACGCGACGTACCTCTCACGGTGAGTTCAGTCCCGGAGTCGGCGCCGAGTTCGGTCGCCGCGCTTTCGGAGATGACTGCCTCGCCCGTCCAGGTGCCGTTGTACCCACCATCAGCGTAGTAAGGGTCGCCCGGTTGGAGACCCTCCGTCGATAGCGGCGCGATGCCGTCGTACTCGGCTGAGGGAATCACGCCGATCGCGAGCACGTAGACGCGCTCGCCATTCGGGCCCTCCAACTGGACGAAATCGATCAACATCGGCGACGTATGAGCTATATCGTCGCGTTCCGTGAGGCGAGCAGCGGTCGGATGTACCGAGCCCAGTTGGGCGCTCTCGACGTTCATGACCGCGCTGGAGGCGCCTTCAGGAACGACCCAGTAGTCGGCCTCGTCACCGGCCGAGGGGTCGGCAGCCAGACCGAGACTGACACTCGCGACGAGCAACAGAACGGCGACCGGCAGCGCGATACCGAGGACGGAGATGAGGGTCTGTCGCCCACCGCCGTGGCTGAGACGATAGTGGACGCGACGCCAACCGACCCCGAGGAGACCAGTCCACCGCGAGAGCCGGCTACCCATCCTCGACCACCCGACCGTCACGGAGTTCGATACGACGGTCCGCAGCGGCGGCGATGCTTTCATCGTGTGACGCGACGACTACCGCTCGGCCTTCTTCGGGGAGTTCCTGCAGCAGCTCGAGGACGTTCCGCCCGGTCTGCGTATCGAGTTCACCGGTCGGTTCGTCCGCCAAAACGAGCGAAGGCTGGGTTACGAGCGCCCGTGCGATGGCGACGCGCTGCTGTTCGCCGCCGCTGAGTTCGTCCGGACGATGTGTGAGTCGGTCCTCCATCCCGACGCGTTCGAGCAGGTCGGAAGCACGCTCACGCCGGGTTTTGGTGCCGACGCCCTGTTCGACGAGTGGCAATGCGACGTTCGCCCGCGCCGACAGCGCCGGGAGCAGGTGGAAGCGCTGAAAGACGATACCGACTTCGTCGCGCCGCAATCGGACACGCTCCTTGCCGGAACACGCGCTGAGATCAGTGTCCGCGACTGTAACGCGTCCTTCGGTTGGCGTATCGAGTCCGGCCAGCAGGTGCAACAGCGTCGATTTACCGCTGCCGCTGGCGCCCGTAATACAGACGAACTCGCCAGCGTCGATACTGAGAGAAACGTCCTTGAGTGCCTGAACGGTTGGTTTGCTGCGACGAAAGCGGCCGTTGCTGCCGCCATAAACGCGGCTCACTGCGTCGCACGTGGCAACTGGCGTGGCGGGCGTCGACATTCGAGTCGCGAGGAAATGCGGCGGAGGCTGACAAAAACGGTTCGGTGGCTACGCCTGCCGTCGCCGGTAGATGTAGATGACGAAGGCCGCGTTAATCACCAGCAGGAGTACCACAGCCACGTAGACGAACGGACTCCGGCCGTCGTCACCGACGGGGGTCGCAGTTTCGGTCGTCGTTGCTGTCTGTGGCGTGTCAGGCACGGTCACTTCGAGCGTGCCTGCGAAGACCCCGCCAACCGCGATATCGTAGCTACCCGCTTCATCGAAGCTTTCGGTGAACGTGACGGTCGTTGATTCGCCGCTCACAACCGTGACGTCTTGGGTGGCTACCGTCTCGCCGTCGACGGTGAGTTCGATCGTTTCGGTGCCGTTCCCGTCGCCTTGGTTTTCGACGGTTGCCTCAATGTCGACCGACTCACTGGCCTGAATCTGATTCTCACTGAGCGAGGCCTCCGTCACCTGCATATCGGGTTCCTGCTGGGCAATCGCGTACACCGAGAAGCCGTCGGTACTGGCCCGGAAACTCGTCGTTGTCGGACCGGTATCGCTCACTTCCGTCTCGAAGCGCTCCCACTCGCTCGTGGTCTCGTTGTACCGGTAGAGCGCGACGTTGCTCGGGTCGCCGCCTGCGATGCGGTCGTTCTCGACTTCGAAGTTGAACGTCGACCGGCGGAACGTTGCCGGGTTCGTGGTGTAGCTGATGTTGGCATACAGGAGTGGCGATGCCTCAGCACCGATCGGCTCGGCGCTCGCCGGCACAGCTCGGTTCGTGTCCACGGTGACGTTATAGCCGCTTGAGGTACGGGACATCACGTTGAGCGTGGTGAACCGCGCACCTGCGGTGCGGGATTCGTTGGTTTCCGGCACCTCGAAGGTGAGGTTCAGGTCGGAGGCGTTGTCCGGAACCTCGAACTCGGCACGGTTCGTGTTGTTGCGTGCGAGTCGACCGGGAATCGTCATCTCCGTCGGTTCAGTCGGGACCGGCGGGGCGACAATGCCCCCGCCGCCACTGCCTCCCCCACCAGGGTCGCCACCCCCACCGGGGTCGCCACCACCCGGGGGCGTCGTACTCGACTCAGTAACGGTGAGCGTCCCGGCCGACGTGCCGCTGACGCCGATCGAATAGTCACCGGGGGTGTTGAACGTCCGCGTGAACGTGACCGTTTCCGTCGCGCCTGGACCAACGGTGACGTCCTTCTGTGCGACCTGCGTGCCGTCGACGGTCAGGTTGGCCGTGAACGTACCCGTCACGGTGCCGCTGTTCTGGACTGTTGCGGTGATATCGACGGAATTCCCTTCGGTGATTTCGGTACTGCTCAGGGAAGCATCCGTGACGGTAAAGCTGGATGCCCCGATACCGACGATGCCGTCCGTCGTGCTGAACTCGCCGTTATCGGCGGCAGCAACGTGGACGTACCTGTAATCGCCGAGGTTCCAGTTCGGCCCCGTCTGGAGCGTCAACGTCGTCTGGTCGCCAGCCGTCGTACTCGCCGCAGTCGCGTTGATCGCGGTGACGTCGTCGACGATGGTGAACTCACCAGCGAGGAAGCTGGTGTTTGATTCGAACGAATCACCGTTGTACGTCCCGTTGACGACGCCGCTCTGGAAGAGCAGTTCGGAGGCATTGACCGTGACTGTCTGGCTCGCCACACCGGGCGGAGTCACTTCGATAGTGACGTTCCCACTCGCTGACGAGAAGTCATCGTTGAACGTCAGGTTGTAGTCGGTGACCGTCACGAGGCTGTTGATGAACGTATCCTCGTGGTACATCAACACCGTATGGTCGACACCGCTAGCTTGACCGAGGTTGGCGTCCACATCGAACGTGACGGGGTCCCCAGCGGACACGACTGGTGTCTGAGGTTTGGCACTCGAAGCCGTCGTCTGGACGGCGATCCCTTCGACGCCGATGATTGTCTGGTCGTTCTCGTTCAGATCGAACGTGAGGTTCCCGTTCTGCGGCTGGAACCCATCCCCCGTCTGTCTGGCAACGAGGACTGCCACGTACGTGCCGTTCCGTTGCGGCGTGAAGTCGATTGCATTGGCGAGTTGCCCCGTATTGTTCAATTGGGTATGCGTGACCTGTACCACCTCTATGTCTTTGCTGCCGAACGTGACGTTTTCGGTGGTCGTGTTGACCTCGAGCGAAACGTTCCCGCCCCCGTTACCGGCGAGTCGCCCGATGACCAACTGTGCGTCTTCGTTAGCGAACATGTCCATGTTCGCCGCGCCGTCGGTCTTCTGGAACGTGAAGGGGACCGTCTCGCTGGTGTTATAGGTAGCGAGGCTCCCACGGTTGAGCGAGATATCAGTACCACTCTCCCGGATTGAGATATCAGGAAGGCGTACGCTCGTTGCAGCGGTATCCGTACCAGCGCGAAGCGGGAGGGCGGCACGTTCCCATGCACACAGCCCCACGAAGTCGGTGAGAGGACCGCTGATGGTTTCGTTCTGGATGTCGATTTCCACAGTATCGCTTGGAACTATATCGGCCAGTTCATTGCCGACGCGGTCACCAGAGCCATCGCAGGTGCTTTTACCGCCAATTGCGGGCGCAAAGCGAACGTTAGAGACACCGCTCGTACTGCTTTCGGAGACCGTATCACCGCTTCCGTCCGCGATGACAGTCGATTCGGGGTCACGAAGGCCACTTGAGGGTCCGTCCGAAGCCCCCCAGTAGTTCAGCCGTGCGTCGAAGACGGCGCTACCATTCTGGTTATCGACTCCTACCCCATTGTTTCGGATGACGTTTCGCGTCAGTGAGAAGCCGGTATCGCGTGAAAGGTCCCCAGCTGGGTCAACGTAGACGCCCGTATCGCTATCGTTGATGAGGTTCTCCGTGACCGAGACGTTATCGTACGTCGTCCCTCCGCGTGTGGTGATGTTCACGCCGTTCGTATTATTCGAGATGAACGTCTGTCGGATTTCGACGTTACTGAGAGAGCCGTCAGAGAGGTTCAGCCCGATTCCATCTTGATTCTCCCTGAAGAGCGAATCGTTTGCCCGGAAATTCGAGATCGTACCGCCGTTTCTGACGACTAATTCCAGCCCAGGACCGCCGTTGTCACTCACAGCTACTTCCTCGATTGTCACATCGTTCGTGGTATCTTCGGAGTAGACGATGACACCACGGGATGAGTTCGTGACAGTCACATTCGTAATCGATGTCGACGCAGTACTATTGACGAAAATCCCGTCGGTAGTCCCGTTTACAGTCGTATTGGAGATCGTCACGGAATCAGCATTCTCGACCGTAATTCCCGCCAAATTGTACCCGTCGAGGGCGAATCCGTCGACGGTAGCCCCCTGCGACGTGACGCGAACGCCCCTCTCCAAGCCCGCTCCATCAAGCCTGACAGTTCCGATCGCCTCAAGAGTGATAGAATTATTGACAACTATATCTTGGTTGTATGGCCCGCCCTCAACACACACCGTTTCCCCCGCGTTTGCGTTATTGATTGCACTTTGGATATCCCCGCCGGAAACCGTCTTGTCACAGTGACTCGATGCCCCCACGCTGGTCGGAACAGCGGCAAAAAGTAACACTCCCGTGATGAAGACAAAAAGGAGTGTCACCCCCACTTGGTACCGCTTTTTCGTCATAGTTGGATGTCGAAGTGAATAAAGCGTGCTACCAAAACAGTTGTGGTGCCATTATATTGATCCTGACAGATAGATGTCTTAATTCTCTATTCCGTGCAGCTAGTGTGGAAAGTATTTTCAGCCAGGTTGCAGTCATAATAGCCGAATGAAACGTCGTTCTACCGTCCTGGTGGTGGGTGTCGTCCTCCTCTGTCTGTCCGCTGGCGCCGTCGGTCAGACCGGGTACTCGATGTCAGTCGATGATACGACGGACGTTCCTGACCGAAGTATCGAGCTGGAGGGTAGCGAATACCAAATCACGGAGATAGTCCAACGTACGTCTGGTCAATCGATTGCTGTGACCACGACAGCACCTGCTTCGGATTCCGAATACCGCGTCCGGCTTCGAAATTCCGACCTCGATCTGGTAGCGACCAGAGCGATGACGGGCGACGGTTCGGCTACAATACCGACGGATTGCGAGAGTTGTACGCCGGGAACCTACGTACTCGAGTTGGCCGTGGGAGGCGACCGGAAACTGATCAAGCCGGTCGTGATTGCAGGCTACGACGTGCAATTGGAGATCACCGATAGCGCCGACCAGGGAGATACGGTTACCGCGACGGTTACCGTCGAGGAAACCGAACTCGATAGTCAACCTGCGGCCGTCGAAGTCGCACTCGGCAACGAGGGCGGAGAAGAGCGTCGTGTCACGGCAACACGGGACTCCGGGAACACCTATACGGCCGATATATCGTTAGACGGGCTCGATACTGGCACCTATCACGTCTTCGCGGGGGCGATGAGTGATGAGTACGTGGGCGATAGCGACAAGCAAGAAGCCCTCGCTATTTCACAGAGCCAAACCCTCGAGGTAACGCAGTCGAGTGATGGGTCCACAGGTGGAGATAGTAGCGGTTCGACCGGCGGCACAGGCACGGGCGGTTCAAGTGGTTCGGATACCACGCAAACGGCAACGCCGAGCCAAAACGGCACGGCAACGGCCACACCGACCACTTCGACCCCGACGACTGAAACCCGAACTGCAACGCCGACGACCGAAACGGTGACGGCAACGGACTCCCCGACGCCAACCGATTCGGGTGTCATCACGCCGAACAATGGGACGGCCTCGCCGACCGAGAGTGATGGCGCTGCACCGACGATTCCGCTCGTCGTGGCCGTATTGTCCGTAGTCGGAATCGGGTTGCGTCGGTACGGCCGATAAACTCCGAGCCGACAGTTTCGTATTGACGGGGCCGAAAGGGTCGCCGATGGCAACACGACGACGTCTTCAGTTCATCCAAGCACAGATCGCTTGGATGCTGGCTCTCGTCGTCGTGCTCGCTGCTCTCGGCTCCCTCGAATTGGAGTTATTTTTCGTCCTCTCGCTGGTCGGCTTTCTGATGGTCATCGAACTCACGGCACCGATTGCCGTAACGCCAACGTGGCGACGGCGATTGCCGTGGTTTATCGCGATCGGTCTCATCGTGTTCGGCGTCATCGTGGTTCGGCGCATCCTCGAAATCCTCCCGCCGGGGGTGTTCGGATGAAAACCGATGCGCCGCAGGCCGCACTTGCGGCACTGGTCCTCGCGGTAGTCGTCGTGCTCCTTGTTGGCGGTGCAACCTCCGGCGTTGCGTTCGGTTCGTTCAATCCGCAATGGGACGGGACGAGCGACCTCCGAACGACCGCCGAGCAGACTGGTTCCGAACCGACCGTCATGCAGAATACGACGGAATATGTTGCGTACGGTTCGGACGATATCGCGTTCGTCCTCGCGCCGTCGCGTGAATACGACCGAACCCATACGAACCGAATCCGCGGGTTCCTCGAGCGGGGCGGGACGCTCGTTGTCGCCGACCGGGATGGCCCACACGGATCGACGCTACTGAATCGGGTCGGTGCCGATGCCCGACCCAACGGGAACGGGACCGTCCTTCGTGACGAGCGGAATTATCATCGAAGTCCTGCGTTGCCAGTCGCGACGCCCGTGGAAAACGCCTCGATCATCGCTGGCGTCGAGTCGGTGACGCTGAACCACGGGACCGCCGTCGAACCGAATGGTGCGACGCCGGTCGTCACTACGTCTGAGTTCGCCTATCTCGACAGTGATGGAAACGAATCGCTGTCGGAGAACGAGTCTTTAGCCTCGTATCCCGTCGTAACGACCGAATCGGTCGGCGACGGCCGCGTTATCGTCGTCGGCGACCCGAGTATCTTCATCAACGTCATGCAAGACGACCTTGGAAACCGAGCGTTCGTCGAAGCACTCGTCGACGATACCAACCACACCATCGTCGACGTCTCTCACGGCTCGTCACCTCCGCCACTCGTTGCCGCACTACTGGCTATTCGTGATTCGGTACTGCTGCAGATCGGACTGGGCCTTGGTGGCCTCGCAATCGTTGGGCTTATCGGCCGAATCGTCGGACGCAGAGAGCCAGCCGAGAACGCTGCCGAAGCGGACCCGCATGCGCTCTCGGAGGGGCTGAATCGACTGTACGAAGACGTCGACCGCGACCGCCTCGAACGCGTGACGAAAGGGATTATACGTACTCGTGTCGAACCCGACGACGATGAGTGACCCGGGGGCGCTGTATGACGCTATTCGCGGGGAAGTAGAGACGGTA